>CAZJUC010000149.1:0-7971 GCA_964549065.1 uncultured Ilumatobacteraceae bacterium | reverse complement strand
CGTACATGATCATCTCCGGCGGTGTGAACATCTACCCGCAGGAGGCCGAGAACGTGCTGGTCACCCACCCGAAGGTGCTCGACGTCGCTGTGTTCGGCGTGCCGAACGAGGACTTCGGCGAAGAAGTGAAGGCCGTTGTCCATCCGGTGGAGATGCCCGCCGACGACGAAGCTGCATCGGCGCTGGCATCGGAGCTGATCCAGTTCTGCCGCACCGAGCTCGCCGACGTGAAGTGTCCCCGCTCGATCGACTTCCGCGAGGAACTCCCCCGCCACCCCACCGGCAAGCTCTACAAGCGCTTGTTGAAGGACGAGTACTGGGCCGAAGCCGGCCGCTCGATCTGACCCTCGACCTGACCCTGGACGTTCGGCGCGTCAGCCGCTGGCGATGACGATCTGACCGGTGAGCGGGTCGCCGTCGGCGTCGGTGGCAGTGACGTCGAAGACGAATTCGGTGCCGACGACGAACGAGAGCACTCCGACGTCTCCGGCTGCCTGGTCGGTTGCGAACGCGCCGTCGGCGTCAGCGGTGAACGTGATCGGCCCGACCATGTCGTTGTCGAGAGCGACATCGGATCCCGGCTCGAGACCTTCGGCGCTGAACGTGATCGCACCATCGGCGTGGGCACAGACCTCCCCGACGCCGTTCGACAGACACTCGACCGTGGCGTCGTCGCCACAGCCGGCCGCCGCCAGGAGCGCCGCAGCAGCGGCGGCGAACCCGACGAGTCGTTCCACCGTTGTCATACCGGGATCCTGGCACACCCACGCAGTCGCCGACTTCGCTACGGTCGAGCCGTGACCGCAGTACATCCGTACCTCGACTGGCCCGGCCCGATCCCGTTCGCGCACCGCGGCGGCACCAGCGAGGCGCCCGAGAACACGATGCCGGCGTTCGAACATGCCGTGTCGCTCGGGTTCCGCTACCTCGAGACCGACGTCCATCTCAGCGCCGACGGCGTGCTGATGGCGTTCCACGACCCCGATCTGTCACGCACCTGCGGCGTGGACGGCACGATCGCCGAGATGACCGCCGACGAACTGGCCGAGGTCAAGGTGGATGGCCGGGCCTCGATACCGCAGATGAGCGATCTGCTCGAACGCTTTTCCGAGGTGCGCTTCAACGTCGACTGCAAGTCCGACGCCGCGGCAGGCCCACTGGCTGCGCTGATCCGCCGATACGGGGCGGTCGAGCGGGTGTGCCTCGGCGCGTTCAGCCATGCCCGGCTCACGAAGCTGCGCACGCTGCTCGGGCCCGAATTGCTGTCGTGTGCGAGCCCGCAGGAGGTCGCGTCACTGCGGTTGACGGGACGCATCGCCGGCCACGCCGACCGAGTTGCACAGGTTCCGGTGCAGTACGACCTCGGCCGTTCCGGCATCACGGTGGTCACGGAACGTTTCGTCCGCAACGCCCATCGACGGGGGCTGCCCGTCCACGTCTGGACGATCGACGACCCTGCCGAGATGCACCGTCTGCTCGACCTCGGCGTCGACGGCATCATGACCGACCGACCCGAGGTGCTGCGAGACGTCCTCGTCGAACGCGGCGAATGGCACACGACTCCCGGCGGCTGACCCAGCCGCCGGTGAGCGAAACCACCACATACGGTGGTTTCGCTCACCGCTCAGGGGTCTGACGACCTAACGTCGGCCCCATGTCGATCGCCACCCCACGGTCCACCGTTCGCGCCCCACACCACATGGTGGCGAGCGCCGATCAGCTCGCCACCTCCGCCGGCGTGGCGGTCTTCTCCCAGGGCGGCAACGCCGTCGATGCCGCCATTGCCACCAACGCTGCCATCGCAGTGACCGGGCCTCACCTGTGCGGCATCGGCGGCGACCTGTTCGCGCTGATCCACATCGACGACCCAGCCTCGGACGCAGCCGGTGAGACGTTTGCGCTCGATGCGTCCGGGCGTGCCGGATCCGGCGCCGACGCTGCGGCGCTGCGAGCCGACGGACACACCGACATGCCGTTCAAACTCGATGTGCGGTCGGTGACGGTGCCCGGCTGCATCGACGGGTGGGTGGCGCTGCACGAACGGTTCGGGTCGTTACCGCTCGAGCAGATCCTGGCACCGGCCCGACGCCTCGCGGCCGAGGGATTCCCGGCGAGTCCGCTGCTGGTCGGTTCGCTCCGGCGCCTCGACGCCCGGAGC
The DNA here is from genome assembly GCA_964549065.1 of uncultured Ilumatobacteraceae bacterium. Lineage (GTDB taxonomy): Bacteria > Actinomycetota > Acidimicrobiia > Acidimicrobiales > Ilumatobacteraceae > Sva-07. The sequence goes on along the minus strand of CAZJUC010000149.1, from coordinate 5,813 downwards.
CGCGACAACCTCTCCGAACTGGCCACCCAGGCCACCTCCACGGGTGCGGTGGTCCGGCGGCCGGGAGCAGCGTTGGTGCTGGCAGCGCTGCCCGTCAGCGGGCGCGACGGCTTCTATCTCGGCGCGTTCGGCGACGGCCTGCTCGAGCTCGGCGACGGTCTGTTCCACCCCGACGACCTCGGCACCGTGCAGGCGAACTGGGTCGAGCCGCTCAGTGCGTCGGCGTTCGGTGTCGACCTGCACACCATCGGGCCGACATCACAGGGATACCTGACCCTCGGCGGCGCACGTCTGGCCGAACGTCTCGACCTGCCCGCCGACGCCGCCGACGAACGTTGGGCACACCTGCTGATCGAGGCCGCCGGCGCCGCCGGCTACGACCGGCCCGACGTGCTCCACGAGGGCGCTGACGGTGGTGCGCTCCTCGGAGCAATCGATCAACGTCTCGGGATGATCGGGCTGGAGACGGCCAGCAGACACCCGGCGCCGGGCTCTGTCGGCGACACCACCTACCTCTGCACCGCCGGCATCGACCGCCACGGTCGCCGCATCGGTGTGTCACTGATCCAATCGAACGCCTCGGGCTTCGGCAGTCATCTCGTCGAGCCGAACACCGGCATCAACCTGCACAACCGCGGCATCGGCTTCAACCTGATCGAGGACCATCCCGCCGAGTTCGGGCCCGGCAGACGACCGCCGCACACGCTCTCCCCTGCACTCGCGACCCGTTCCGGTCGGCTCGCGTCCGTCTTCGGCACGATGGGTGGCGACGCGCAGCCCCAGATCCTGTTGCAGATCGCCGCCCGGCTGTTCCACCACGGCCAGTCACCGACCGCGGCGATCGACGCCGCCCGCTGGATCCTGCACGGCCCCGACACCGGCTTCGACACCTGGACCGGCGCCGGCGGACCACTCGTCCATGTCGAAGGCCACGCTCCCGCCGATTGGGTCGACGCCCTGGCCGCACGCGGCCACCGCAGTGAAGCCCGCCCCGCCTGGGATTCAGGTTTCGGGCACGCTCACGCCATCGTGGTCGAGCCGACCGGCATGTTCGCCGGCGCCGCCGACCCCCGCGCGGTGATCGGCTCCGCCGCCGGTCTGTAACGTTTGGTGTCTGACACCAAACGTTACGCTGGCGTCAGAGGAGGGGCAGGACTTCTTCGGTGAACCGGGCCATCTGTTCGTCGGCCTTCTTGTACGGATCGCCCAGCAGGTGCGGGAACAACGTGAGGTACTCGAGACCGAGCAGGTCGCGATAGAACGCGATCTCCTCGGCGACCTTCTCTGGCGGGCCGACGAGGATCGTCTTGTTCTCGATCGACTCGTCGAGCGTTGGGATCAGGCCCGGTGCGGCGGGCTTGCCGTCGGGGCCCATGTAGCCACGACTCCATCCGTAGGGGCCGAGGAACTTCCAGAACTCGTCGTGGCCGGGCAGCGCGGAGGCCCGCGCCTCCTCCATCGTGTCCTCGATGCGGTACGACACCACCAGCATGCGCTTCTCGTGCGGAGCCAGCTCGATGTCGTGGACGGCGTGGTACTTCTCGCCGTAGGTGTCCCAGAACCGCTTGATGAAGCTGTAGTGCTGGTTCCAGAAGACCGCGCCGTGATCGACGACCGGCACGTAGTCGAGCGTCGGGGGCGACGTGACCGCCTGCCAGATCTCGTACGGGTGGATCGGTTTGGGGATCAAGGTGAGGTCCTGCACCGTCTCGCCACGGTCGGGGATACCGGGGATCGGTATCTGGAAGTGCTTGCCCTCGAACGAGAACGACTCCTGACTCAACGCCCGGCGGATGATCTCCATCGACTCTTCGAAGATCTCCCTGTTGTGCTGGTCGGCGGCGACCTGGTCGGGGTTGTCCAACGATCCGATCGACACGCCCTTGTCGTTGAGGTGCAGCACCTCGCGCGGCACCGTGCCCCGCCCCACGCCGAGCATGCCCCGTCCACCGGACAGGTTGTGCAGCGTGGCGAAGTCCTCGGCCAGTCGCAGCGGATTCCACTGCGGCACCACGTTGAACATCGCACCGAACCGCAACGTGGTGGTCTGCGCTGCGATCCACGTCGAGATCAACAGCCCGTTCGGGATGACTTCGTAGCCCTCGTACTGGAAGTGATGCTCGGTGGTCCAGAACGAATCGAACCCGAGCCGTTCGGCCTCCTTGGCCGAATTGACGTAGTCGAGCGTTGCCTGCCAGCAGGCATCGTTCGAGTAGCGACGGTCCATCGGCTCCGGCGCACCGGCTCCGGCGTCGTCCATCTCGACGCCGCCGAAGAAGAAGGCACCGAGTTTCAGATCAGGTCGTGACGACATGCGGGTAGTTTCGCGCAGATGCCCAGCACCCTCCTACGGCAGGCGACGATTGTTCACGGTCCCGTGACACAGACGCCGAGTGATGTGCTGATCGTCGACGGGATGATCACCGAGATCGCACCGTCGATCACCGCGGCGGACGTCGAAACGGACGTGATCGACCTCGAGGGCTATCTCCTGTCTCCGGCCGCAGTGGAACCCCATGCCCATCTCGACAAGGCGTTCCTGGCCGAGGCGATCGCCAATCCGACCGGTGACCTCATGGGTGCGATCACCGCGATGCAGGCACACCGAGACCTGCTCTCGGTCGATTCGATCACCGAGCGCGCCGAACGCGCTGCTCGACTGATGGCCGCGAACGGCTTCCGGTTCGTGCGGACGCATGCCGACCTCAGCGTCGAGCACGGGCTGCGCAGCATCGAAGCGCTGATGGCCGTCAAGCGGCGCGTCGCCGACGTGATCGACATCGAGATCGTTGCGTTGAGCGGTTGGCCGGTGACGGGCACGCAGGGCGCAGCCCAGCGAGCGCTGCTCGTCGACGCGATGGCGATGGGCGCCGACCTCGTCGGCGGCTGCCCGCACCTCGACGAGGGTGGCCAGATCGCTGCCGCTACCGAGTTCTTCCTCGAAACGGCCACCGACCACGGTGTCGGCGTCGATCTCCACACCGACGAGACCCTGAACCCGGACGTCCTCGGCCTCGCCACGCTCGCCGACATGGTGTCGGCCGGATTCGAGCACCCGGTCACCGCCAGCCACTGCGTGAGTCTCGGCATGCTGGACGCAGACCGACAGCGACAGATTGCCGGCCGTGTCGCCGAAGCGAGGATCAGCGTGATTGCCCTCCCCCACACCAATCTCTTCCTCCAGGGCCGGGGACACGCCCCGATGCCTCGCGGGCTGACCGCCGTCGCCGCGCTGCGCGACGCAGGAGTGAACCTTGCCGCTGGGGCCGACAATCTGCAGGATCCGTTCAACCCGCTGGGCCGTGCCTGCCCATTCGAGACCGCGGGGCTCATGATCATGACCAGCCATCTCCTCCCGTCCGATGCATGGGGCACGGTGACCCACAACGCAGCCGCGGCAACAGGAGCCGGGCGAGTCGAGATGGCGCCCGGTTCACCGGGTGATCTGGTCGCTGTCCGCGCGGCTACAGTCCGAGAGGCGATCGCCTTCGGACCGAATGATCGCATGGCGTGGCGACGTGGCCACGCGGTGCCCTCGGTCTGAAACACGCGGTTCACACAATCGACCCATGCCGATCCCGGTGTGGTCATATCATCGGCTCGGCCATTCGCGATTCGTCTGCCGGGAACGACAGCAGGGAGAACTTCCACATTGCCAGCCACAACGGCGAACGTCTCGGGCTCCACTGGATCCGACAGCTCTGCGGCCACCGACGTCGCACTGCGCTTCGAGCATCTGTCGATGGTGTTCCCCGACGGCACACGTGCGCTCGACGACGTCTCGTTCACGATTGCCCCGGGCGAGTTCGTCACGGTCGTCGGACCATCGGGATGCGGGAAGTCCACACTGCTTCGGGTTGCGTCCGGGCTGGAGCGGAACGCCGACGGGGTCTGCGAGGTCGACCGCGAGTCGATTGGTTACGTCTTCCAGGATGCAACGCTGTTGCCGTGGCGGACCGTGCAGCGCAACGTCGAACTGATCGCCGAACTCCATCACATGCCCAAGCAGGAGCGGGCACGGCGCGCCCGTGAATCGATCGAACTGGTCGGGCTCGACGGGCACCAGGACAAGCATCCCAAGCAGCTGTCCGGCGGCATGAAGATGCGCTGCTCGCTCGCCCGATCGCTCGTGATGGACCCGAAGGTGTTCCTCTTCGACGAGCCGTTCGGCGCGCTCGACGAGATCAGTCGCGAGCGGTTGAACGACGAACTCCTCCAGTTGTTCACCGGCGTCGGCTTCGCCGGGTTGTTCATCACCCATTCGATCGCGGAGGCGGTGTTCATGTCGACCCGGGTGATCGTGATGTCGGGCCGGCCGGGGCGGATCCTGGCCGACGTCGAGATCCCCTTCGAGTACCCCCGCAAGCCCGAACTCCGCTACGAGCCCGCCTTCGCCGAGTTGTCGGGCCAGGTGTCCGCACATCTGAAGGAGGCCCACGGATGACGCTGATCGCCGAGCCCGAGCAGGTGGGCTTCGACGGACCCCACGCCGAGGGCGAGCGCACCCAGGCGCCGCCCGACGTCCGCGCCCGGGGTCGCCTCGCCGGAGCGGTCTGGCACTACGGACCGATCGTGTTGGTGTTCGCGCTGTTCATCGGTTTCTGGTTCCTGATGCACTACGTGTTGCTGAGCGAGAACCGCCGCTTCATCGTGCCGCCTCCCCACGCCGTCATCCGGGAGTCGTTCTTCAACGAGGTCGCACGGTCCGAACTCTTCGAAGGTCTCGTCAACACCGCTCGGATCGCGCTGTACGGCTTCGCGATCGCCACGGTGCTCGGCATGATCGGTGCCATCGTGATGGCGTTCAACCGCACACTCGAACGCGCCTTGTTCCCCTATGCCGTGGTGTTGCAGACCATTCCGGTGCTGGCGCTCGTCCCGCTGTTCTCCGTGTGGTTCGGGCCCACCCGTACCGCACGGGTGGTCACGTGCGTGCTCGTGGCCATCTTTCCGATGCTCACCAGCTTCCTGTTCGGCCTGAAGTCGGTCGATCGCGGCCATCTCGACCTGTTCAAGCTGCACGGAGCCAGCTGGTTCACCCGCCTCCGCAAGCTGCAACTGCCCGCAGCGATGCCCTCCATCTTCACGGGGCTGAGAATCGGGGCAGGGTTGTGCGTGGTGGGTGCACTCGTGGCCGACTTCTTCTTCAGCCGAGGCGATCTGGGCCTCGGTCGCCTGCTGAACAACTACGCCAAGCAGCTCCAGTACGAGCGTCTCTTCGGAGGCGTCATCCTCGCGTCACTTCTCGGCGTCACGATCTACGGCCTCATCAGTTGGCTGTCGAATCGGTCGCTGCGGAGCTGGCACGAATCCGAGTCCGGTCATTCGTGAACCCGGTACGGAAGCAAGACCCACATCCCCACCACGAACACCTACCCAACTCCTCAGGGGGAGCACCCACATGACACCAACAACCAAGAAGGCACTCGCGCTCGTCGTCGCGCTCGGCGCCGTCGCCGCCGCGTGCGGCAGCGACGACGACACCTCCAGCGAGCCGGCCGCCACCGACGGCGGCGAACCCGCCGCCACGGACGGCGGCGAAGCGGTCTGTCCGACCAACCTCGTCATCCAGAAGGACTGGTGGCCCGAGACCGAGCACGGCGGGACCTACCAGCTCATCGGCGCCGGCGGCGAGTCCGATCCGTCGTTGTTCACCTACTCGGGTCCGATCGACCCGGCGTACGCCGTCGGCGGCATCGAGACCGTGGAGATCCGCTCGGGCGGCGACGCGATCGAGTTCCAGCCGGTCAGCGCCGTCATGATGACCGATCGGGACATCACGCTCGGCTACGTCAACACCGACGACGCCATCC
>CAZJUC010000148.1:0-8199 GCA_964549065.1 uncultured Ilumatobacteraceae bacterium | reverse complement strand
CTGGATACATCAACGCTTTCCTCGAACAGAGAGCTCCTGACCGTGTTGGCCGTGGACCGAATACGCGCTTGCCCTCAACCTGAGTGGCTCATCTCTGTCTTGTCCACCACCCAGGACCGACCGCCCCAAAGAACCCCTTGACATCCATACGCGCTTCGAAGTGTTTGACGTCTTGGCACGACTGACCTGCCCCACAATCTCGAACCGCCGAGTCTGTCGGCGCGTGGCCGAAGTGCCGGTAGGTGACATTCGATAACGCCCCAGATAATGACGGTCGTCCGAGCCCAGCCCCCACCGGATACCGGAAGACATCGATCGGACATCGTCGAGGATCTGGCGCGTCCTCCATAGCCGCCGAGACACTCCGTCTGCGATGGACGACGAGATCGGCGCCTGACTCGTCCCACGGAGACGCCAGGCAGCCACGGTTGCCGCACACTTCCGCGCCCAGAATCACGCTGTTCTCAGGCGGCGACGAGGGCGTGGTGCCGTCGATGTTGGTTGTCCAGTTCGCAGTGGACGCCCGTGGACCCGTTGGCGGAGGTGGACGGGAATCGAACCCGCCGTGCGAGGATCGCTCGCACCAACCGCTTTGAAGGCGGCGGAGCCCACCAGGTACCCGGACACCTCCGCGAGTGATCCTACCGCCCGCTCGGCGACGGGACCAGCGGAGCTCACATCCAAGCGCGGCGGTCGGTCTCGACGCCGTGGAGGATCACATCGCGAACGGCATCTGCCTCTTCGATCGGGATCATGCCGACCGTGATCGTGCCCGCCGCGGTGGCCACCTCCACCTGAGCCAGACCTCGGCGCCGCTCGAAGATCGACTGGGTCACCCGAACGACGTTCGTCTTGCGGATCAGCGCCTGCTGCGTCGACGACGCCACCACCCGACTCGACGTGGCGAACTCCGCTCCGACCGACCACCGATGGGTGCGGACGTGCCGCCATGTCAGCCACCACACCGCAGGGATCGGCACCAACGCCAGCAGCGCCCACCACCCCACGACGAACGACGCACCGGCGGCCGCCGTCGCAGCCACGACGAACGTGTTGCGCACCCGCAACCAGATCTCGGCCGGCTGCACCCGACGATCGAGTGGCAGGTCACCCACTGCTGTCAGCCCGGCAATCGCCGCGGTGTCCGCGAACTCGTCGTCGCGACAGCCGATCAGCCGGATATCACCCTGGCCGGCATTCGACAGGTGCAGGTCGTGTAGGCCGGCCCGACGCTGCAGCGGGTTGCGTCGACTCGACATCACCTGCACACGAGCGATGCTGCTGGCGGTACTGGTGCGCGAAAGCAGGCCCGACGTGCGACGCAACGTGGTCGAGTCGGTTCGCAACGCCAGCTGCCAGTCGGCGAGGAACACCCGTCCGAGGTTCAGCAGCGACACGAACACCGCCACTGCCACAGCGACGATCGGCACCAGCCACCACCCGAGGCTCCCGACGTCGGCGTCGGGCGCCACAGCGGAGAGCTCATCGGTGATCGGCTCGATCAGCACCTCGTCCAGCGCGAACAGCGGCGCCAACAGCGCGAGGCCGGCCCACGGCGACGTCGTCAGCGCAGCGATCGCGAGGCGGCCGGGAGTGTGCTGGAACACCACTCGCTCCGCCGGTCGCTCCGGTTCGGCCGATGCCGCACCCGACGTGATCGGAGACCTGACCGTGATCTGATGTTGGAGTTCGTCGGCCACCGGGCGCGCGACGGCGTCGATCGTGAACTCGGCCTGCGACGACCCGGCAGTGTCGACCACCACCTTGACGAGGCCGGTCATCCGGTGCAGCAACTCCTGCTCGATCGCGATGCTCTGGATCCGACCGACGGACACGGTGAGCCGGTCGACACGCAACACCCCACGCGTCACCACCAGCTCACCATCGACGAGCTGGAAGGTGTAGCGCCACCACGACAGCACCGATGTCGCGGTGAACAGACCGACGACCACCACACCGATGACCACCAGCCGTCCATCGGCGGCACCACGCACGAGGAAGAGAGCCAGCACCGCCAGCTGCACCACACCGAGCGATCGCAGCGCCCGCAGACCGAGAAAGACGATCGCCAGCGGCGACTGTCGCTGCGGTTGCGCGAGATCGATCACGGGGATCCGGGCGGCGGCGATGCCGGTGGTGGCGGCCAGTGTTGGCCGGGTGTGCTCGGCGGGGTCTCGCCGAGCCGGCCGGCTGTCACCTCGTCACGCTCGCTGTCGATCGCCTCGTCGTCGACGCCGGCGCGTTCGGCGACGACCTGCTTGATGCGCTCGGCGTCTGCCACCGACAGCCCGGGAACGGCGATGTCGGGGCCGGCCGAACTCACCTCCAGTGTGGCGAGGCCGAGGGAACGTTCGACGAGACCCCGTCCGACGCTGACGTGCTGGATGCGCGAGAACGGGATCGTCTCGACCCGGTGACGAACCACCCCGCTGCGCAACGACAGGTCGTACTCGCGCAGCTGATACGCCAGACGTCGAGCTTCGAGCATCGAGCCGGTCGCGAGCGCGACGAGCGCTCCGGCGACCACGCCACCGACGACGGTGGGCCACAGCACGGCGCCACTCACCCAGACGACCGCCCCCGCAATTGCGACAACCGCCACGGCGGTCACCGTCAGACCGGCGAGCTGACCCCAGACGTAGCGGGGGTCGACCGACACGAAGCTGTCGTTGCGCAGGCGTGGCAGATCGTCGACGGCGATCGGCTCGTTCGTGAATGCCTCGGACATCGCCGTCCATTCAACCGCTGTGGCCTTCGACCGCGGTGCCGTGCAACCGCGACGTCGTTCACCGCAGCCGTGGTGTTGCGCGCGCCCGCCCGGCTCGATACGGTCATCTCGCCGGCTCTCCCCATGCATCCACCCGCTGAACGGGGGAATCATGGTCACACTCTGCTGGGCCGCCAAAGGCGGTAGCGGAACCACGGTCGTTGCGACGGCACTCGCTCTCTCCTCGCTTCGACCGTCGCTGCTCGTCGACCTCGACGGGGAGGTTCCCGCCGTGCTCGGACTTCCCGAGCCCGATCGTCCCGGCGTCGCCGAATGGCTGGCGAGCGACGCCTCACCGGATCACCTCGCCGAGCTGCTCGTCGACATCGGCCCCCGGATCTGGCTGCTGCCGTGGCATGCCCATGCCTCGGCGTCGACGCCACCCGACCGACCGCTCGACCATGCCCGGTGGGCGACGCTCGGGCACTGGTTGCACGACTGGTCCGACCAGTGGGGATGCGACGTTACCGTCGACGTCGGAACACGAACCCCACCAGAAGCACTACGCGCGCACGCCGCGCGGTCGTTGCTCGTCACCCGGCCGTGCTACCTGTCACTGCGGCGAGCCGTCCGACATCCGCTGCGCCCCACCGGGGTCGTACTCGTCGACGAGCCGGGCCACGGGCTCGGACAGCGCGACGTCGAACACGCCCTCGGGGTGCCGGTCGAGGCGGTCGTGAGTCTCGACCCTGCCGTTGCGCGAGCGGTCGACGCCGGACTCCTCGCCAGTCGACTCCCCCGTGTGATCACCCGGGCGCTGCGACGCGTGGCTGCATGAACGACACCGACCTCGTCCGAGCGATCTGCGCGCTCCTGGCCGACCGCCCCGGCGACCCGGCCTCGCTCGTACAGGCCGAGGTGCGCCGTCTCGCACCCTTGTGCTCCGACGACGAACAGCGTCGGCTCACCGACCGCGCACTCGCCCACCTGCGCGGGCTCGGCGAACTCGACGCCTACGTTCGCGACGACACCATCGACGAAGTGATGGTGAACGGTGGTCGACACATCTGGATCGACAGATCGGGCTCGTTGCACCGCGTCGGCACGCTCACCGATCACCGCGTCGAGCATCTGATCGAACGGATCCTGGCACCACTCGGACGGCGCCTCGACCGGTCGTCGCCGATCGTCGACGCCCGCCTCGCCGACGGATCGAGGCTCTGCGCAGTGCTCCCCCCGATTGCGGTCGACGGTGCCACACTGTCGATCCGCCGGTTCCGGCGTCGGGTCCTGCCGATCGAGTCGTTCACCGACGACGCCGGGTGTCGGCTGTTGGGCGACCTGGTCGACCGGCGCTGCAACATGGTCGTGTCCGGCGCCACCTCGTCGGGCAAGACGTCGCTCGTCGCAGCGATACTCGACGCGGTCGCCCCCGACGAACGGTTGATCGTCGTGGAGGACACCGCAGAACTCCCCGTGCGCCACCCCCACGCCGTACGGCTCGAGGCTCGGCCCGCCACTGCTGATGGCCCTGCGCCCGTCGACCTCGCCCAACTGGTCCGGACCGCATTGCGGCTGCGACCGGACCGACTGGTCGTCGGCGAGGCGCGCGGCCACGAGGTGCTCGCACTCGTGCAGGCGATGAACACCGGCCACGACGGTTCGATCTCGACCTGTCACGCCAACAGCGCACACGATGCGCTGTTGCGGCTCGAGTCGCTCGTGCTCGCTGCGGCGCCGACCTGGCCGCTCGACGCGATCCGCCACCAGCTCGCCCGATCGATCGACGTGATCGTGCAGGTCGAACGCCAGGCCGACAATGGTCGGCGGATCGTGGCGGTCAGTGAGGTCGACCAACCGCGACCGGGCCCGGCCGCAGGTCCGCCGACGCTCCGACAACTCGCACACCACGACACCCTCAGCGCACTCGTGATCGACGACACGCCACTGCGGAGCCGTCGATGACCGTCGCAACCACCGCCGATGTCGCAACCCTCGCTGCGTTCGCTGCGTTCGTTGCGATCATCGCCGCCGTCGCTGCCTTGCGCCCACCGCCACGCCGCATCGACGTCCCAGCAGCAGCGCCCGACACGGGCGTTGTCGGGTCCAGTCCCGCACCGACACCTGCGCCACTCGACGTCGCACTCGCCGCGTGGCGGCGACGGCGCTCGCTTCGCCGTCCACCGTCTCCACGGGCAGTCGCCGAGTGGTGCGACGACATCGCTCGCCTCGTCAGATCGGGGACGTCGCTGCGCGATGCGCTGACGTGCGCAGCGTCCGATGATCCCGGTATCGAACGAGCGGTCGGCACGCTCCGGCTGGCGCTCGACCGCGGCGTAACGGTGACCGAGGCCGTCAGCCGGGTCGACGCCCCCGGCCGACACCTGCAACTCGCGCTGTCGGTCATCGCCACCGCCGGTCGCGTCGGCGGCCCGTCCGCAGCAGCCGTCGATCGCACAGCGATGACACTGCGCCGTCGGGCATCGGAGATCGACGACAGATCCACCCATGCGGCCCAGGCCCGACTCTCGACCCACGTGATGACAGCGGTGCCGTTGCTGATGCTCGCCGTGCTCACGGCGAGCGACGACGACGTCCGAGCGGTGACCATGACACCGGCGGGCATCGCGAGCATCACCGCCGGGCTCGGCCTCAACATGACCGGCTGGTGGTGGATGCGCCGGATCGTAGGGGCCGGCCGGTGAGTGCCGGCGTTGCGAGTGTGGTCGGTCCGACTGCTGCGATGGGCGCCGTCGTCGCCATCGGAGTGGTCCTTCGCGGCCGAGCGATGATGCAGCCGTCGCGACTCGACGCGAAAGCGATGGGCCTCGACGCTCATCGAGGAGGGCACGCGCCCCCGGCGAGGCGGGATGCCATGCTGCGCCGTCGGTCGCGGGTCGGTGTCGCGATCGCCGTCGTCACCATCGCGATCGTCGCCGGCACACCGGCGGCCCTCGTCGGCATCGCAACCCTCGTCATGGCTCGACGTCTCCGTCCGGTACGCGCCGCCCGACAGCGGCGCGCCCGGATCGAACACGAGCTTCCGACGGCGATGGATCTCCTCGTCCTCACCGTGCGCGCCGGCCTCACCCCGCACCATGCGGTCGACGAACTGGCCATCATCGTCGACGGACCGGTCGGCGACGCGTTCGGCGAAGTGCTGAGGCGCACGCAGCGTGGCCTCGCGTTCGCCGATGCGCTCGCTGCCCTGCCCGAACTCCTCGGGCCACGGGCTGCGGGGCTGGCCGACGTGATCGCCGCGAGCGACCGCCACGGCCTGCCGCTCGGGCCGACACTCGACCAGCTCGCACTCGAAGCGGGTGCGGCACGGCAGCGCCTCGACCAGGCCGACGCCCGCCGCCTGCCGGTCCGGCTGTCGTTCCCGCTCGTGTTGTGCACGCTCCCGTCGTTCGTTCTCCTCGGGATCGTCCCCTCGATGATCGCCGCACTCTCGTCGCTCGGCGGATCCGCCTGGTGACCACATCGGCCGCCGCCGTCTCGAGACGACGGCTCCCCAACTCCGGAAACGAGAAACGAGAGATCACCATGGCCAACCACATCGCACTGCTCGTCTACATCCACGTGCACACTTCGCTACGGACTGCTGCGGATGCCGGAGCGAGAGCCGTCGTCGGCCGCTCGGCAACGGCTCGGCTCAACTCCGGCGACGACCGTGGCCAAGCGACCACCGAGTACGCCCTCGTCCTCCTGGCGGCCGCGCTCGTCGGGTTGATGGTCGTTGCATGGGCCACGGCGGGCGGCGGGGCGCAGCGGATCAGTCGCCTGTTCAACGGCGTGATCGATGCCGTCATCGATCGAATCTGACCGGCTGCGTGGCCACCGCGGTCAGGCCACCGTCGAGTTCGCCATGGCGCTTCCGTTCGTTGCGGTGTTGGCGCTCGGGATGACCGTGGTGGGTGTCGCCGTCCGCAACGAACTCGCCGTCGAGCACGCAGCACGGGAGGGCGCCCGGGCCGCCAGCGTGTCGGCGACGCCGGCGGTGGCTGCGAGTGGCGCGGCGAGGCGCGCGGTCTCGCTGCCGATCGAGGTGGTCACCGCCGGCGGCAGCGGCACCGTGTCGGTGACGATCACCTACGTGGATCCCGTCGACGTCGCCATCATCGGGGCGCTGCTGGGCCCGTTCATCCACACCGCCACCGCCACGATGACGATCGAGCCCCCGTAGCCGATCGGTCGTAGTGTGGTGGTCCGTGCAGGTCCACATCTCGGTCGCCGACGTCGGGGGCGTCACCGTGTTCACCGTCGACGGGAGCATCGACCTCGCCTCGGTCGGAACCTTCCACAGCGAACTCACGAGGCTGCTGCGCCGACACCACGGAGAGGTGCTGGCCGTCGACCTCGACGCCGTCACACTGCTCGACGACGTCGGGCTCGGCGTGCTGCTCGGCGCCGCCGCCGGCGCCCGCGACGCCGGCGGCGACATCGAGATCGTGTGCACGCGACCAACGCTGCGCGACCGCCTGGCCCACACCCGACTCGATCGGGCGGTCACGGTTCGTTCGGCGATCTCGACATGACCGGCGGTTCTCGGTGACCGGTGACGCACGATCGACCATCTGGGTGTTCGGCGACCAGTTGAACCGCGACATCGGGGCCATGCGCTCCGCCGATCCGGCGACCCACCGCATCCTGCTGGTGGAGAGCACTGCCAAGCTCACCGGGAAGCGGTGGCATCGGCAACGAGCGCATCTCGTGATCACCGCGATGCGCCGCTTCGCCGACGAGCTCCGCAGCGTCGGGTTCGACGTGGACCACCGGCGGGCCGCTTCACTGCGCACAGGTCATGACGAGCACGTCGCGGAGTTCGGGCCCGACGAGGTGATCGCCACCGAGCCGGCGAGCTGGGACGGACTCGAGATGCTGCGCGACCTCGACGTCATCACCGTCCGCTCGAATCAGTTCCTGTGCCACTACGACGACTTCGCCGAATGGGCGAACGGCCGTCGCCAACTCAAGATGGAGGACTTCTACCGCTGGCAACGTCGACGGCTCGGCTACCTGATGGACGGCGACGAACCGGTCACCGGACGCTGGAACTACGACGACGAGAACCGGGAGCGTCCCCCGAAGACCGCCACCCCGTGGCCGGAGCCGCAGCAGTCGCGCCTCGACGACCTCGACCGTGCCGTGCTCGACGACCTCCCCGACGACTGTTGGGGCGCCGATCCCGACGGCACCTGGGCCACCTCCCGGCGTGCGGCGCTGGCCCGTCTGCGCCACTTCGTCGACGACGTGCTGCCGATGTTCGGCCCGCACGAGGACGCCATGGTCGAGCGATCCTGGCACCTCGCCCATTCGGTGCTGTCGCCGTATCTCAACATCGGGCTGCTGCTCCCGGGTGAGGTGTGTGACGCCGTCCAGGACGCGTACGACGAGTGCCGCGTCCCGATCTCGTCGGCCGAAGGATTCATCCGCCAGGTGATCGGCTGGCGCGAATACGTGTGGGGCGTCTACTGGCTGTGGATGCCCGA
>CAZJUC010000147.1:0-8203 GCA_964549065.1 uncultured Ilumatobacteraceae bacterium | reverse complement strand
GCATCGCCACGATGCCGCTGGTCGACTCGTGTGTGGTCACCGACAGCGGCAGACCCTCCAACGACTCCAACACCCGGTCACGGGTGATCGGCAGGTCGTTGCCGAGCTCGGGCCACTCGTGCAGCGCCCGCCGCATGGCGATGGTGTCGCCGAGGAGATCCTGTGCGTGCGCCTTCACCGCGCCGATCATGGGGTCGATGTCCTGGTTCAGGGGGTCGATGTCTCGCTGTTCGTTGCGGCGGTCGTGGGCGTCGGCGGTCATCGAGCAATGGTACGCGTTCCCCTCCGGCGCTGTCACCGCCCACTGATGCGCCGAGCGTCGACACCCGGTCGACGGGCGACCAGCACGGATGGAGCAACACGATGACGATGTACGGAGCCAACCCCGAACAGCTCACCAACCTCGGGAGCACCCTGAACCGCCAGATCGACGCCATCACCCAGGTGATGTCGACGGTCGACGGCGTGCTCGACGGCACTGCCTGGACCGGTCCGGCGCGCGACCGGTTCGTCGAGGACTGGAACGGCAGTTTCAAGCAGGCGCTCGGCAAACTCAACGAGGCATTCGGCCTGGCCGGCCGCGACTGCATCGTGATGTCGGACGAACTCCGCAGGCTGCTCGGCGCCCGCGGCTGATTCTCGAAGCCTCTACGCTGGCCGCGTGGCATACGTCGAGTTCACCATCGAGCCGTTCGTCGAGGGTCGACCCGGGCCGCACGTGACGGCGGCCATCGAGGCGGTCGAGGCCGGCGGCCTCGATGTCGAGGTCGGCCCGTTCGGTTCGTCGGTGGTCGTCGATCTCGCCGAGGTCGGCGGTGTCATCGGCGCCCTGACCGATGCGGCCATGGTCAACGGTGCGTCGCACGTCAGCGTGCACGTCGCTCGCGAGATGCCGACCGAGCCACCTGCCTACAACGTCCCCCACGAGGATGACGAGTGAGCGACGTCACGTCGCCACGACCGGCCGGTCGTCCCTCGGATGCAGATGGTCGGCCGAACGTGCACCCGCTGATCCGCTCGGTGAAGCCGGTGG
Source organism: uncultured Ilumatobacteraceae bacterium (assembly GCA_964549065.1). Taxonomy (GTDB): domain Bacteria; phylum Actinomycetota; class Acidimicrobiia; order Acidimicrobiales; family Ilumatobacteraceae; genus Sva-07. Next base: position 7,170 of record CAZJUC010000147.1, on the reverse strand, counting down.
TCGAGGCGCTCGGTGCGTCGTTCGTGGCGGTCGACGACATGGAGGCCAGCGACGTCGCCCTGGTCTGGGACGGCCAGACGGTCGCCGGCGTTCGGATGCCACCACTGCACGGTGCACTCGACCGCCTGATCGACGCGGTCGAGGCCGAACTCGGCGGGCGGCTGCCGTTGCTGTCGCGCGAGGACAAACAACGCGCCGTCAGGCTCCTCGACGAGCGGGGAGCGTTCATCCTGCGCAGGGCGGTCGAGGACGTCGCCGACGCGATGGGCGTCAGCCGCATCACCGTGTACAACTACCTCAACGCCATCCACCGGTGAAGTCGCTGGTGAGTCGCTGGTGAGCCGAAGGATCGAGCAGTTCGACGTCGTCGCGTTCGACGCCGACGACACCCTGTGGCGCAGTGAGGACTCGTTCCGTCACGCCGAGCATCGCTTCATCGAACTCGTCGGGCCGCACGCTCCGCCCGGTGTCGACGTCCATGCGGCGCTCGTGGCGGTCGAGCGTGCCGACATCTCGGTGACGGGCTACGGCGTCAAGGCGTTCACGCTGTCGATGGTGCGGGCGGCGATCACCGTCACCGAGGGCGCGATCCCGAGCACGGTCATCGGCGAACTCGCCGACCTGGGACGCTCGATGCTGCTCGACGACGTGCATCTGCTCCCGCACGTGAGCGAGGTGCTCGCCGCCGTCGCGCCGCACGTGCGCACGGTGCTGATCACCAAGGGCGATCTGGTCCACCAGACCCGCAAGGTCACCACGTCGGGCATCGATCACCATTTCGCCGACATCGAGATCGTGCTGGAGAAGGATCCGGACACCTACGCCAAGATCATGCGACACCTCGGTGTCGACGCCGATCGATTCCTGATGATCGGCAACTCGGTGCGCAGCGACGTGCTGCCGGTGCTCGCCCTCGGCGGCCACGCCATCCACGTGCCGTATCACATCACCTGGGAGCACGAACGCGTCGACGACCACGGCGTCGACCTGGTGGAACTCGCGTCGATCGCCGACGTGCCGATCTGGCTCGGGCTCGCCGATCTGTAGGCGAGCGCGGACCGGACGCTCCAGTGGGCGGGACTCGCTCGCACGGCCTCAGCGTTCGCCGTGGTCTGTCAGTCGGGCAGGCGGCCGTTGGTGAAGGTGGCAGCGAAGCGTCCACCGTCAGCGGGGGCTGTGTCCGAGGTGAACCGGCCGCCGGCAGCGACGACGACGCCGGCGAGCGCTGCGTGGTCCCAGTGCATGCCGAAGTGCACGGCGAGGTCGAGCGAACCATCGGCGACCATCAGCGCCGGGTAGGTGGTCCAATCGGCCATCGCGACGTAGCGTCCGCGCCCGTCGAAGCGGGCGATCCGATCTCGTTCGGCGCCGTCGAGTTCATCGACGATCGGGCCGGTCGACCACCGCATCGCATCGATGTCCGACTCGCTGCTGACCTCGATCGGCTGAGGCGTTGCGCCCGGCTCGGCGGCGAACCAGGCGCCGCCGTCGACCGTCCCCCACCAGCGGCGTCCGAGCGCCGGCATCGTCACCATGCCGGCGACCGCCCGACCGTCGACTTCGAGGGCGATCAGCGATCCCCATGCCCGCCGGCCGGCGACGTAGCTCTCGGTGCCGTCGATCGGGTCGAGCACCCAGCAGCGCGGGCCCGACCCGGTGTCGCCCGCCTCCTCGCCCAGGATGCGATCGCCGGCACGGTGCTCGGCCAACAGTTCACGCAGCAACCGTTCGATCAGCTGGTCCGTGGCCGACACCGGTGAGCCGTCGGGCTTGATCTCGACCTCGAGATCGTCGCTGCGCCACGTCGCCATCGATTCGCGATCGGCGATGTCGGCTGCGAGCAGCAGGAGATCGAGGTCGGACGGAGCGCTCATGGCGGACACCTTGCTACAGCCGCAGCAGCTGCACGCGGTCGACACGGTGGTCGCCCGTCTTGTGCACCACGAGCGACGCCCGCTCGCGCGTGGGCTCGATGTTCTCGCGCAGGTTCAGCCCGTTGATCTCCCGCCAGATCGTGCGTGCCGTCTCGACGGCCTCGTCGTCGCTGAGCTCTGCGTAGAACCGGAAGAACGAATTGGGATCCTGGAACACCGAGGCCCGCAGGGCCAGGAACCGATCGACGTACCACTGCTCGATGTCGTCCTCGTCGGCGTCGACGTAGATCGAGAAGTCGAAGTAGTCGCTGACGAACTCCGGGGCCCCACTGCGGGTCTGCAACACGTTGAGGCCCTCGATGATCACGATGTCGGCGCCGCTCACCACCGCCTTCTCGTCGGGCACGATGTCGTACACGACGTGGCTGTACACCGGTGCTTCGACGGTCTCGTACCCGCTCTTGATCTCGCGCAGCACCTGCAGCAACGCCTTGGTGTCGTACGACTCGGGGAACCCCTTGCGGTTCATGATGCCGCGCGCTTCGAGCACCCGGTTGGGGTACAGGAAGCCGTCGGTGGTGATCAGGTCGACCTTGGGGTGGTCCGGCCACTGCTCGAGCAGCGCCTGCAGGATGCGTGCGAACGTGCTCTTGCCGACGGCGACGCTGCCGGCGATGCCGATCACGTAGGGCACCTTCGGCGCGATCGTGCCGAGGAAGGTGGCCGACACCCGGTGCAGGTCCTGGGTGGCGCTGATGTACAGGTTCAGCAGTCGGCTGAGCGGCAGGTACACGGTGGCGACCTCGTCGAGGTCGATGCGCTCGTTGATGCCGCGGAGGCGTTCGAGTTCGGGTTGCTCCAGCGTCAGCGGTGTGGCCGCTCGCAACTCGGACCATGTGTCGCGGTCGAAGTCGTGATAGCGACTCGTGCCGTTCGCTGCTGAACTCGGGCCGCCGGTCGCGGTGTGGGTCACGGCGTCGACTGTAGGTCGTCCCGGCCGTCTGGCCCCAGAGGACACGCCGAGCCCTACGCTGCGCGAGTGGTCGGGACGCGCAAAGAGCTGGGCGCTTGGTACACGCCGCACGATCTCGTCGACACCGTGGTCGATGCCGTGATCACGCCCGGATTCGTGGCGTCGCGTCGTCACCCGATCAGCGTGCTGGACCCCGCGTGCGGTGACGGTCGGTTCCTCGCCGCCGCCCACCGTCGGATCAGTTCCCTCGGTGCGCCCGTCGCGCTGACCGGCTGCGACCTCGACCCGGCCGCGGTCGCTGCTGCGCAGGGCCACCTGCCGGCCCACGCCGACATCCGCCGGGCGGATGCCCTGACGACGACGTGGGCGACGGATCCGGTCGACCTCGTGATCGGGAATCCGCCCTATCTCTCGCAGATGGCGACCGCCACCACGCGTGGCGGCTCCAGCAGGCGCGGCGGTGGCCCCTATGCCGATGCGGCCGTCGAGTTCCTCGCGCTCGCCGGCGACCTGGTCGACCCCGTCGGCGGCCGCGTGGCGCTGGTGCTCCCGCAGTCGTTGCTCGCCTCTCGCGATGCTGCCGCGGTGCGCGCCGCCATCGGCGGACGCGCCGAGATGGTCTGGTCGTGGTGGTCGGGCCGTCGGGTGTTCGACGCGCAGGTGCACGTGTGCGTGGTGGCGTTCGAGTTCGGGGGCGCCGAGCCGGAGGAACGCCGAGCGAACTGGTCGCACGTGGTCACCAGCCGGCGTGGTGTCCCCGCCGTGCCCGACGACCTCGCCACCGACGGCCGTCTCGGCGGCCGGGCGCGCCTGAACGCCAACTTCCGTGACGAGTACTACGGCATGGTCCCCGCCGTCGGCGACCACCCCGGTGGGCCCCGGCTGGTGACCTCCGGGCTGATCGATCCGGGCCGGTCGTGGTGGGGCGAGCGGGAGATCACGTTCGCGAAACAGCGGTTCGAGCGTCCGCGTGTCGACCTCGCCCGTCTCGACGACCCCATGGCCCGCTGGGCCGCCCGGCGTCTCGTCCCGAAGGTGCTCGTCGCGAACCAGACGCGAATCGTCGAGGCGGTGTGCGACCCGCACGGCGACTGGTTGCCGGCTGTGCCCGTACTCGGCGTCTACCCGACCGGTGCCCACTGGGACGACGAGGCCGGCGGTGCGCGCGACGATCTCGCCCGGTCGGCCTGGGAGATCGCTGCGGTGCTCACCTCGCCGGTGGCGTCGGCGTGGTTGTGGCACCGTGGTGCAGGTACCGGTCTGTCGGCCGACGCGATCCGGCTGTCGCCGGTGACCTTGGCGGCGCTGCCCTGGCCGTCCGGTGATCTCGGCCCGGCGGTGGCGGCGCTGCAGCACGGCGACGTGCGCGGATGTGGCGCAGCGATCGACGACGCGTACCGCGTCGGCGATGCCTCGCCGCTGTTCGGGGCAGCGCTGTTCGACTGGTGGTCGGCGCTATTGCAGCGGGTCGAGCGACGGCAACCGTCGTCGGCCCGACCTTCGCCGACCACGCCAGCCGGGTGAGCCGGCCACCATCCACAGCAGCATGAGGCCGGCCAGTTCGGTGACGTGGATCAGTTCCGCGAGCGGTGTCCGCGAGCCGGTGACGAGGTCGGCGACGACGCTCACCGTGGTGGTCGCCACCAGTGCAGCGGTGAACGGCAGGAGGCCGAACGCCCGATGTGGCTTCCAGGCGGCGTAGGCGAAGCCGATCGCCAGCGCCGCCCCGAACGCCCCCAGGTGGCGGGCGAGGTGGGGATCGGTGCCCGCAGCCCGGCCGAACAGCAGTGCCGGAATGCTCTGTACCAGCATCACCACGGCCACCCAGGCGAGCGCCGGTCGGATCCAGCCGCCACGCCCGAGGCGCGCCGGGCGAGAGCGCGCGGTGACCGCCGCCACGAGGCTCGGCACGGGTTCTGCCGGACGGATGCGCACCATCCGGTCGACGTGCTCCATGTCGACCGCGAAGCTCCGACACGAGACACAGCCGCTGAGGTGATCGTCGACGAGTGCGAGGTCGTCGCTGCCGGCCTCGCCGTCGGCGCGGGCGGACAACGCTTCGCGGATGGTGTCGCAATCGATCGGCTCCATGGGCGGTTCCATGGAGGTGTCAGTCGTCGGTCGGCTCCGGATGGTTCCCTCCGGCGACACCTTCGAAAACTGACGTTCGTCACCACGCGGTCGGCTCGAACCGCTGCGACACTGACATCGTGGATCATCTGACCCGCCTGCTCGTTGCTGCACGCGACGGCGATCGTGTGGCGCTCGAGCGGTTCGTCGCCGAGACCCAGGCCGATGTCTGGCGCCTGTGTCGGTATCTCGGCGACGCCCAGTACGCGGACGATCTCGCACAGGAGGCCTACGAGCGGGCGATCGGCTCGATCCACCGGTTCCGTGCCGATGGGTCGGCGCGCGGGTGGCTGCTCACCATCGCCCGACGCACCTGTGTCGACCACACTCGCCGAGCGGGCCGTCGGCGCCGACTCGAGAGCGCCGTGCTGGCGAACACGACCGCAGGTTCGCTCGACGGGTCCGTGATCGCCCCGGACATGTCGGGCCGGATCGACCTCGACGACGTACTCGCGCACCTCGACGGCGACCGTCGCAGCGCGTTCGTCCTCACGCAGGTCCTCGGTCTGCGCTACGACGAGGCGGCCGAGATCCTCGGCTGCCCGATCGGCACCGTCCGGTCGCGCGTCGCGCGCGCTCGAAGCGACCTGGTGACGATGTTGCGCGAACCTGGAGAGGGTTCCGGTGGAGTCGTGGCGCAATGAGCCCGAAGCCACTCGAACCGATGACCCCGAACCGACCGAGTTCGGGAACCAACCGCCAGTGGGCAACGACCGTGCACTTCGACCATCCCAGCACTCCATCCCAGCACTTCGAGAGGAGACGAACATCGTGAGTGAACGAGTTGCGCCGTCGAGCAGGAGCTTCGGCCGTCTGGTCGCTGCGTCGGCGATCACGACGATGCTGGCGGTGGCGGCGGTCTCGTGCGGTGGCGATGCCGACGATGCCGCACCGGCCGGAGGTGGCGCAGTGGTCACCGATGCCACCATCGGCACCACGACCGACGCATCCTCGAACGGCTCGGTCAGCGCCGGCGACCCTGCGATCGGCGAGCAGCTCATGCGCAGTCAGGGGTGCGCCGGATGCCATGGGCAGAACTTCGGTGGCGGAGCCGGCCCACCGCTGGTGGGGCTCGCGGGCTCGGAGGTCTCCCTCGCCGACGGCACCACAGTGGTCGCCGACACCGACTATCTCGTCCGATCGATCGCCGACCCGGCGGCCCAACTGGTCGCCGGCTACAACCTGCGGATGCCGGCCAACAGCCTGTCCGACGGGGAGATCGCCGACATCGTCGCCTTCATCGAGACACTGGGATGATTCACCGACGACGACGTCGCGAACGCCGAGGTCGCCCCGGGATGCGGACGTTGGCCGCCGCCGTTGCGACGTTCGCGCTGCTCGGCTGCACGAGCGACGGTTCCGACGAGGCAGCGAGCGCACCCGAGACGACCGGGGAGGCGCAGGGCGACCGCATGCTGGCGGGCATCGTCCGCGACCCCGCACCGGTCGTCGACGAGACCACGGTGCCGTCGCTCACCGATCCCGGCACCGACGTGGTGTTCCGGGCCGAGCCCGGCGGATTCCGGTCGGTCTACTTCGGTTACACGAACTGCCCCGACGTGTGTCCGACCACCATGGCCGACTGGGCGATCACCATGCGGCGTCTGCCCGAGGATCTCGCCGCGCGGGTGAGCACGGTGATGGTCACCGTCGATCCGGATCGTGACAACCCGCTGCTGCCCGGCTACATCGAGAGCTTCGTCGCCGACGCCGAGGCCGCAGGCACCACCGACGCCGACCGTCTGGCAGCCGCCGCCGAGCCGTTCGGTGCGAGCTACGACGTGACCACCGCCGGCGACGGCGACATCGAGGTCTCCCACAGCGGGTTCCTCTACCTCGTCGACGACCAGGGCCGCCTCGTGGTGACGTGGCCGTTCGGTACGTCGTCGGCCGAGATGGCCGCCGACGTCGAGCAACTGTTCGCCGGACAGGAGAACGCATGAGCTCCCGTCGTCCGACCACCGTCCGCCCGATGGCCGTTGCTGCGGTCGTCGTCGGCGGCCTGCTCGGCGGTGCCCTCGTCGGTTGCGGGAACGAAGATGCTGCGCAACCGCAGACCGAAGCGGTGGCCGACAGCGACTCCGCCACGCTCGAATACGTCATCCCCGTCGGCGCAGGCGAGGCGCTCGATGCCGGCACGCCGCTCGAGATCCTGCCGGGCGAACTCGAGGTGAACGTCGGCGACACCATCCG
>CAZJUC010000146.1:0-8206 GCA_964549065.1 uncultured Ilumatobacteraceae bacterium | reverse complement strand
CGCTCTTCCGATCTCGGCGGCGGCGACGCCACGGTGGGCCTGCTCGTCGGCTCGTTCGGTCTCGGTGCCGCCGTGATGGCCCCGTTCTCCGACCACGTCCGAGCATGGGTCGGTCGAGCGCACTTCATCGCGTTCGGTCTCACACTCACTGCTGCGGGTCTGGCCGTCGTGGCACTTGCGCCGGCGACGTGGCTGGCGATGCTGGGATGCGCCGTCACCGGTTCGGGATTCCTGGTCGGGGTCACCGGCACCAACACCGAGCTGCAGCGCGTACTGCCCGAATCGATGCGCGGCCGGGTGATGGCGTGGTGGTCGGTGGCGTTCCTCGGGTGCCGTCCGCTGGCGGCGCTCGTCGATGGCGCCGTCGCAGACCTCACCGACGTGCGCATCGCCGTCACGCTGGCGGCCACGATCGCGAGCGTCGCCGCCCTCGTGCTCTGGCGACGAGGTCTCACCACGGAGGGCGCGGAGAACCCCTCGGAACGGTCCGAGGGCTGAGCCGTGCCCGAGTTCGTCGAGGTCGAGGCATACCGTCGCACCGCCGAGCCGCTGGTCGGCGAGTCCATCGACGGCATCGAGGTGGCCGACGACCGGATCCTGCGACGAGCCGAGCCCGCGTTCGTGTACGGGGTGCTCGGCGGAGCGACGATCGAATGCACCCGTCGTATCGGCAAGGTCCTGCTGCTGGACGTGTCGGGCGGTCACACGATGTCGTTGACGTTCGGTCTACGCGGTTGGCTCTCGCTCGACGGGCGCATCGCCCGGCCGAGTGGTGGGTGGCGCGACCGGTCGCCCAACGAGGAGCACGTACGCCTGCGACTCGAGGTCGGTGGACGGCTGCTCGAACTCGAGGACCAACTCCGCATGGCCACGCTCGAGATCGACATCGACGACGAGCGCCTCGGCGTCGACGTGATGGAACTGACCAAGGCGCAACTGGCCGAGCTGCTGGGACGCACGACCCGAGCGGTGAAGACCTTGCTGATGGACCAGCGGCGCATCGCCGGGATCGGCAACCTGATCGCGGACGAGATCCTGTACCAAGGCGGCATCGATCCACGTCGTCCGGGCGACGAGCTCGACGCCGACGACGTCGCTGCGCTCTGGACCGGGTTGCGTCGGACGCGCCGACGGGTGCTCGACCGCAACGGCTCGCACCAGGGCGTACTGATCCAGAGCGGTGCCCGCGAACGCGGCGAGCGCTGCCCTCGCTGCGGCGTCGAGATCTCTCGGGTGCAGGTCGGTGGCCGCACCACCTACTTCTGCCCGAACCATCAACGCTGATCGGCCATCGGCCGATTGGCAGCTTGATCGAGTGTCCTGGCGATCTGCGGGGTACAACGCACGGGTGGCCAGCAGCAATCGATCGATCATGTGGTTCCGGCGCGATCTGCGCCTCGCCGACAATCCGGCGCTCGTCGCGGCCGGTGCCGGCGGCGCCGAGGTGGTTCCGGTGTTCGTGATCGACCCGACGTTCGCTGCCTCCGGTGCGCCCCGTCTCGCCGCCCTCCACGACGCACTCTCGGCACTCGACGCGTCGCTGCGCGACCGTGCGGGTGTGGGGCTCGTGATGCGCCACGGGGATCCGGCCGACGTGATCCCGGCGGTCGCCGACGAGTTCGGCGCGGGAACCGTCCACGTCGCTCGCGACTACAGCCCGTACGGGAGGGCGAGGGACGCAGCGGTGAAGGCCGGCCTCGATTCGGTCGGCCGTCATCTGCGTGGAACGGGTTCGCCCTACGCGGTGGCGCCGGGCGGGGTGCGCAAGGGTGACGGCGACCCCTATGCGGTGTTCACGCCGTTCTCGAAGGTGTGGCGCCAGGTGGGCTGGGACGCGCCGGGAGATGTCCCCGACGACGACACCCGATGGGTCGGCGCCGGAGCTGGCGGCGTGGAGAGCGACCCGCTCCCTGTCCGGCCCGAGCCCGGCTGCGAGGTGCCGCCGATGGGGGAGCGCGCAGCGCACGACCGATGGGCGATGTTCCTCGGCGACGGCGGCGTCGACGCCTACGACGACCGGCGTGACCAACCGGCGCTTGCCGGTACCAGCCGGCTCTCCCCGGCGCTCAAGTGGGGCACGATCCACCCCCGCCAGCTGCTCGCGGACCTCGACGCGTCGGGCGCCGGCTCGAAGGGGCACACCGTGTTCTCGAGCGAGCTGGCCTGGCGCGACTTCTACGCCGATGTGCTGTTCCAGCAACCCCGGACCGCCTGGGAGAACCTGAACCCGAAGATGGACGCCATGGCCGTCGACACCGACGCCGCCGCCCGGAAACGGTTCGATCGGTGGGCAGCGGGGGAGACCGGGTTCGGCATCGTCGACGCCGGGATGCGCCAGCTCGCGGCGACCGGATGGATGCACAACCGGGTGCGGATGATCGTGGCGAGCTTCCTGGTCAAGGATCTCCATCTCCCGTGGCAGTGGGGTGCCCGGTGGTTCATGCAGCACCTCGTCGACGGCGACCTGGCCTCGAACAACCACGGCTGGCAGTGGGCCGCCGGCACCGGCACCGACGCGGCGCCCTACTTCCGGGTGTTCAACCCGCACCTCCAGCAGGAGCGCTACGACCCGAGTGGTGAGTACGTCGCCCGTTGGGTGCCCGATCTCGGCGAGCCGATGCTCGATCACAAGGCCGAGCGCGAGGAGGCCCTCCGCCGCCTCGGGTCGCTGCGGTAGTCGAACCACGGGCGACGACCGCGGTGGCTGGCAGTCGATAGACTGGAGTGCCAGATGTTGGACGACCGCAAGACCGCCATCTTGAGTGCCGTGGTGCAGGAGTACATCGCCACGGCCCAGCCCGTCGGGTCCGGCCACATCGCCGAGGCACCTGCGGTCAACGTGTCGTCGGCGACCGTCCGCAACGAGATGGCCCACCTCGAGCACGAGGGGTACCTCGTGCAGCCGCACACCTCTGCGGGACGCATCCCCACCGACAAGGGCTACCGCTACTTCGTCGATCACCTCACCCGTCCGGGTCGCCTCGACAAGGCCACCACCCGGCAGGTCGGCGACTTCTTCTCAGCTGCGCACGGTCGCCTCGAGGAGATGCTGCACCAGACGTCGAATCTCTTGGCGACACTCACCAACAACGCAGGCGTCGTCGTCGGTCCCCGCGCCGAGGCCATCCCCGTGCGTCGCGTGCAGTTCGTCTCGCTGTCGGCCACCGCAGCGACCGTGATCGTCGTGTTCGCGAACGGCACGGTCGAGAACGTGGCCATCGAACTCGACGAGGGTGACGACGACCTCAAGTTGTCGGCGGCGGGGGCCCATGTGTCAGCCGCGCTCGACGGGCGAGTGCTCGGCTCGGTCATCGAAATCACCGACACCGGCGACGCCGTCGTCGACCGGCTGTGCCACCGGGCCCTCGATGCACTGCACCACACCGCCAGTCCCGAGCAGGTCTTCACCGGTGGAGCGGCCGCCGTCGCCAACGCATTCGATGCCGTCGAGGTCGTGCGATCGGTGCTCGCCACCCTCGAGCAGCAGTTCGTGGTCGTCACCCTGGTGAGCGACATCGTCAACCGCGGGATGTCGGTGGCGATCGGCGTCGAGCACGGCGTCGAACCGCTGTCGGCCTGCTCGGTGGTCGTTGCGCCCGTCGTCATCGACGGCGAGCATCTCGGGTCCGTCGGCGTGCTCGGGCCGACCCGGATGAACTACCCCCAGGCGCTCGCCACCGTCGAAGTGGTCAGCAAGCAACTCGGCCACCGCATCGAAGAAGGCTGAGTCGGCGTGGCCAACTCACGGCATGATGGGACCTCCCATGGCTGACTACTACGAACTCCTCGGCGTGCCCCGCACCGCGTCGGCCGACGAGATCAAGAAGGCGTATCGCCAGCGAGCCCGTGAGTTCCATCCCGATGCGAACCCCGACGACGCAGCGGCCGCCGAACAATTCAAGAAGGTCGCGCAGGCCTACCAGGTGCTCTCCGACGACCAACAGCGCTCCCGCTACGACCGCTACGGCGAGGCCGGTGTCGGCGGGCCCGGAGGTGGCGGCGGCCCGTCGGCGGAGGATCTGTTCGGCGGTGGGCTCGGCGACATCTTCGAGACGTTCTTCGGCGGTGCCGGCGGGGGCAGCCCGTTCGGCGGCGGTGGCCGCGCCCGGGGACCTTCCGGCCCCCCTCGCGGTCAGGACATCGAGGTCATCGCCGACATCTCGTTCGAGCAGGCCGTGTTCGGCGACGAGATCGACGTCTCGCTGAAGCTGCCCACCCGCTGCGGCGACTGCGAGGGCACCGGCGCCGGTGAGGGCACGAAGCCGATCACGTGCAGTGACTGCGGCGGCAGCGGCCAGGTCCAGCGGGTCCGCCAGAGCCTGCTCGGCCAGATGGTCACCGCCAGCCCCTGCAGCCGGTGCGGCGGGCTCGGCCAGATCGTGACCACCCCGTGCGCCACGTGCCGGGGCGAGGGCCGTGTCACCTCCGACAAGACGTACCAGGTCGATGTGCCGGCCGGTGTCGACTCCGGTTCCACGCTGCGGCTCAGCGGTCGCGGTGCGATCGGCCCCCGTGGTGGCGGTGCCGGAGATCTCTACGTCCACCTGCGCGTCGCACCCCACGACCTGTTCCTGCGCGAGGATCACGACCTCGTCACCGAAGTGCCGGTGTCGATCGCGCAGGCTGCACTCGGCACGCAGATCGAACTCGAGACACTCGACGGCGCCGAGCACCTGATCGTGCCGCCCGGCACGCAACCCGGCCGCGAGTTCGTGCTGCGCCAGCGCGGGGTCCCGCACCTGCGTGGCCGCGGTCGAGGCGACCTGCGCGCCCGGGTCCGCGTCGACATCCCGACCAAGCTCACCGACGACGAGGTCGACCTGCTCACCCGCTATGCGGACGGTCGAGGCGAAGTGGTCGGCAACGGCAAGGAAGGCCTGTTCTCGCGGATCAAGTCGGCATTCTCCTGAGAGCGCCAGGCTGATGTCGAGCCCCGACCGGTCGGCGTTGCGTTCGACGAACGCCCACGTCCTGGTCGACGCCGACCTGCTCGACGGCGGGCCGACGATCGTGCTCGACACCGACACCGAGCACCACCTGCGCCGGGTCCTGCGCCTGCGCGACGGCGATCCGGTCAGCGCAACCGACGGCGCCGGCCGCTGGTGTCTCGCTGCGACGGTGGGCGACACGAGCCGACTGCGACTCGAAGCGACGTCGCCGATCGTCGTCGAGCCCGCCGACGCCCATCCCGTCACGATCGCCGCAGCGATCCCGAAGGGCGACCGGCTCGACTGGATGGTGCAGAAGGCGACCGAGCTGGGACTCGATCGTCTGGTGCTCCTCCACGCCGAACGCTCCGTGGTGCGATGGAAGCCCGAACGCGTCGCCCACCAGCTCGCACGTCTCCAACGCATCGCCGACGAGGCGCTGCGTCAGAGCCGACGGGTGGTCCGTCTGGCGATCGATGCACCCCGCCCGGCGGCCGACGTGCTCGGGGACTTCGTGGTCGCCGAACCGGGAGGACGGGCACTGGCCGGAGGTGACACGGCGATCGCGATCGGGCCCGAGGGCGGGTGGAGTGTCGCCGAGCTGGAGGTGGCCCGTGACCGGGTCGATCTGGGTCCGACCATCCTGCGCACCGAGACAGCGGTGGTGGCGGTATCCGCACTCTGCGTGGCATTCGAACGCTGACCGTCTATGCTCGAACAGTTACCCACAGGTAACGTCCGGGAAGATCGGCCGGCGGGCCACCTCATACACACGAACAGCAAGGCGGGAACCGAGATGACCATGATCGACGACGAAGCTCCTTCGGCGTACAGCCAGCAGGTGGGTGAGCGCTTGCGCGTCATCCGCAAACAGAAGCGGTTGTCGTTGCAGGAGGTCGAAGCCCAGTCGAATCAGGAGTTCAAGGCCTCGGTGCTCGGCGCGTACGAGCGAGGCGAGCGGGCGCTGTCGGTGCCCCGGCTCGACCGGCTCTCGCAGTTCTACGCCGTGCCCGTCGAGCAGCTCCTCCCTCGAGAGGTCACAGGCACCGAGGCGGCAGCGGCGATCGCATCGCCGGTCAACAAGAAGCTCGCCGTCGACGTCGCCAAGCTCGTCCAGCTGAAGGGCTCACCGTTCGAGATGCTGGCGCGTTATCTCAAGCTGATCCAGGTGCAGCGTCAGGACTTCAACGGCCGCGTCATCACCGTGCGCGGCGACGACACCCGATCGATCGCTGCGATGCTCGACGTTCCGGTCGACCAGGTCGCCGAACGCCTCGCCGCGCTCGACCTGCTCTTCGTCCCCTCCACCTGAACTGGTCTGCGCCGGCAGCCTCGCCGAAGCGGGCCGCCCGGGGTGACGAATCGTCGCGCCCGGGGGTGTCGCGAAGCCGCATCGCTCGGGGATTGACTGGGGGAATGGCTGGACCGTCCGGGCGCTTCGGGGTGTACGTGCACATCCCGTTCTGCGCGTCGAAGTGCGAGTACTGCGCGTTCGCCACCTGGACCGACCGCGCCCACCTCGTCGACGCATATCTCGACGCCCTCCGAGTCGAGATCGACCGCGCCGTGGCCGCAGGGATGCGCACCGCCGACACCGTCTTCGTGGGAGGTGGCACGCCGACGCTCGTGTCGTCTGGTGCCCTCGCCGAGGTGATCGGATCCATCCCGGTTGCCGACGACGCCGAGATCACCGTCGAATGCAACCCCGACGACGTCGAGCTCGACATGCTCGCCACCTACCGCAGCGCCGGCGTCAACCGGGTGAGTCTCGGTGTGCAGTCGATGTCGGCGCACGTCCTGCAGGCGCTCGGGCGAACCCACGACCAGCGCAACGTCGAACGCGCCGTCGACGCCGTCATCGCTTCGGGGATGCCCTCGTTCAACCTCGACTTGATCTATGGCGCCGTCGGCGAGTCGATCGATGACTGGCTTCGAACGGTCGGGGCCGCCCTGGCGTTCGACCCGCCGCACATCTCCGCGTACGGTCTCACCGTCGAAGCCGGAACCCCGCTCGCCGCGCAGCCCGACCGGTTCCCCGACGACGACGACCAGGCCGACAAGTACGAGTTGGTCGACGATCTCCTGAGCGCCGCCGGCTTGGAGAACTACGAGGTGTCGAACTGGGCCCGTCCCGGCCACGAGTCGCGCCACAACCACCTGTACTGGGACCAGGACGACTACCAGGGATTCGGCTGCGCCGCGCACTCTCATGAGGCGGGCCGACGGTGGTGGAACCTGCGGACGCCCGACCGCTACATCGAGGCCGTCCGTGCCGGCGTGACGGTGGAGGCGTCGTCGGAGACGCTCGACGACGCCACCCGCCGGTTCGAATCACTCCAGCTGGCCCTGCGGACTCGGGACGGGGTTCAGCGCGACGCCTTCCTGCCCGAGACCCTCGCGCTGCTCGAGGGCATGGTGGTCGTCCATCCAACCGATCGTGATCGGGTCGTGCTCACGCGCGCCGGCAGGTTGATGGCCAACGACATCTCTCTGCGAATGCACTGACAGATCGCTCATGATGACGGTTTCGGGGCCGATGACCGTTGGGAAGATCCGTCGAGAAAGTGATCGCTTCATGTCTGCTGCCACGTTCCAACGCACACCGCTCGTCATCACCGCCGGCAGCCTGGTCGCAGGCCCCGTGCACGCCACGTACAGCGACGGCGACCGCGAGGCGCTGCTCCACAGCTATCTGGTGTTGATCCGCCAGCTGCGTGGGCAGCGACGCGAACCCTCCATCACCCTGCGCAGTGACGACATCCGTGCGATTGCAGCTCACCTCGGTGTGAGCGAGCAGCGCGTGCTCGACGACCTTCTCGAGCGGATGGGTGCCACGCAAGCCCAACGCAGGGCGCTGTTCGCGATGTTCGCGATGGGTGCCTTGTCGATCGTTGCGACCGGATCGGTTGCGCTCGACCTCGCACCGTCGGATGCGCGCGCACACGCCCCGACCGACGTCGCCCCGGTCGTCGAGACGGTCGAACTGCCGACGCCAGCGTCGGCCTCGACGGTCGAGGTGGGCGTCGACGCGGAGGTGGTGGCGGCCGAGAATCCGCAGCCCGACTTGGCGCTCGACGAGGTGACGCCCGAACCCGATCTCGCCATCGCAGCGGGTGGTCCCGAGTGGGAGCTCGAGGTTGCCCTGCAGCAACTCACGCACGCATTGGCGCCGCAGCCATTGCCCGAATCTCCTGTCGCTCCCGACGAGGGTGTCGGTGTTGCCGATGATGGTTCGGTGGTGGCGGTCGTCGAGCCGCCGGTGCCGGTGGTGGAGGGTG
>CAZJUC010000145.1:0-8237 GCA_964549065.1 uncultured Ilumatobacteraceae bacterium | reverse complement strand
TGGGAGGCGACGGCGTTCGACGTCCCAGCGGGACGAGTCGGCGTGGGTGGAGGTGGCATTGACGCGGTGTTCGGCGAGCAACGCCCGGAGTTCGTCGGCAGGCGCAGCGTCGGTGGCACACGTGACGATGCCGCTTCGCACCCGTCCCTCGTCGTACACGGTGACCCCGATGTCGCTGAGTCGTTCCCGCAGCTGTTCGGAGCGTCGGGTGATCGTCGCCTCGATGCGGCCCATCCCCCACTGGATCGCATGGTCGACGGCGGCACCCAGGCCGAGCCATCCGGCCACGCTGTGCTCCCAGTGTTCGAAGCGACGCGCGCCGACGCGCCATTCGAACCGATCGCCGGCGACGAGCTCGGCGCCGTGGTGATCGGGGTGCTGCGGGCTCAGGCGACCGACCAGGTCGTCGCGGACATAGAGGAACCCGGTCCCACGGGGACCTCGGAGGTACTTGCGACCCGTGGCCGACAACATGTCGCAGCCGATCGCCTCCACATCGATCACCCGCTGGCCGACCGATTGGCAGGCGTCGAGCAGGAACGGAACCCCGGCGGCCCGCGTGAGCGCACCGATCTCTGCAGCAGGGTTGACGAGACCACCGTTGGTGGGGACGTGGGTGAGCGACACGAGCGCCACGTCGTGTCGCCGGAGACGGTCGCCGACGGCGTCGACGTCGACCTGGCCGACGGGGTCGCTGGGCACCCGGTCGACCACCACGCCTCGGCGCTCGGCGGCAGCGAGGAACGCCACGATGTTCGCGCCGTACTCGTGGTCGTGGACGACGATGTGCTGGCCTGCTCGCATCGGCACCGCCCAGAACGCTGCGTTCCACGCAGCGGTGGCGTGCTCGGTGCGGGCGATCTCGTGTGATCGGGCCCCGATCAGCCTCGCAATCGAGTCGTAGACCGACGCCCGCCGGTCGACGGCCGACGCCGCAGCCTCGTAGCCGCCCTGGACGGCCTCGGCCTCGAGATGCCCGATCTGAGCATTGAGCACCGGCTGCGGGGGCAGCGACGATCCCGCATGGTTGAGGTGTACGACGGGCTCACCGTCGTGGCCGTGGCAACCGGGCGTGAGTGCCCTGGCGGTTGCGATCTCGCTGTCGGTGAGAACCTCGCTCATGCGCGAAAGCCATCGATCAGAGGAACGCGTCGAGGAGCGCGTTCTCCACCACTTCGGTGAGTGCCGGATGGATGTAGAAGACCTGGCGGGCCACGTCCTCGGCGCGCTGGTCGAACTGCATGGCCTGGATCAAGGGCTGGATGATCGACGACGCCTGCGGCCCGAGCACGTGGGCCCCGATGATCAGCCCCGTCTCGGTGTCGACCAGCACCTTGGCGAAACCGGTGTCGTCGGCCATCGCCCACCCGTACGCCGTGCCGCTGTACTCGCGACGCCCGACCGTGAACGAGCGGCCCTGTTTGGTGGCTTCCTGCTCGGTGAGACCGACGGTGGCCACCTGCGGGCTCGAGAACACCGCGCTCGGTACGGCCTTGTAGCTCTGGTGACGCAGATCGTCGGGATGCGCGATGTTCCAGAACGCGATGGCAGCCTCGGCGTTGGCGAGGTGCTTGAGCTGGTAGTTGTTCGCGATGTCACCGACCGCCCAGATGCCGGGGACGCTGGTGGCCATCGTGTCGTCGACCGCGACGGTGCCGTGATGGTGGCAGGTCAGGCCTGCCGCATCGACGTTGAGGAGGTCGCTGTTGGGTTCGCGTCCGGTGGCGACGAGGACCTCGTCGACGACCGTCTCACCGACCGCACAGGTGATCTTGATGCCGTCGGCGACCCGTTCGACCTTGGTGGGGATGTGACCGAGCAGCAGCTCGACACGTCGTCCGAACGCCTCGGTGAACGTGGAGGAGATGTCGTGGTCGAACTCGCGCAGCAACGTGTTCGAGCGATTGAAGATCGTGACGTGCGAGCCGAGGCCGGAGAACACGTGGCCCATCTCGACGGCGATGAAGCCACCACCGATGATCCCGAGTCGTTTCGGGAGTTCGGGCAGGCGCATGATCGAGTCGGAGGTGTGGAACCCAGTTTCCATCAGCCCGGCGATCGGCGGCACCACGGGACGGGCGCCCGCCGCGAGCAGGATGTGCGGGGCGGTGAGACGGCGTCCTTCGACGTCGAGCGTGCGCTCGTCGACGAAGTCGGCAGTGCCCTCGACGAGCGTGACGTTCGGCGTACCGGCGGACCGGTAGTCGCGCCCACTCGCTGCAATGGGATCGATCAGGCCGAACACGCGGTCTCGGATCGCCGACCAGTCAGCGCCGTTGAACTGGGTGTCGATGCCGAGCTTGGCCGCCTCCTGCGCGGCGACGGCGACATCGGCCGGATAGACGAACATCTTCGACGGGATGCATCCCCGGTTGAGGCACGTGCCGCCGAACACGTCCCGTTCGACCATGGCGATGTTCCAGTCGTCGAGGTACGCCGGGATCGAGTTGCCCGACCCGCTCCCCACGATGATCAAGTCGAACGTCTCGGGCTCGGTCTCGAAGTTGCTCACGAGGAGGTGACAACGCCGACAGCCCACCAATCCTTCCCGATGTAACGATTGGTGTCAGACACCAATCGTTACATCCGTAGGGTGGGTTCGTGTTGGAGCGACGAACGGGTGACGGGTTCATGCAGTGCAGCGACGGCCACGTGCGCTGGGGTGTGTACGGGGCAGCCGGTGTGGTGTTCGTGGTGCACGACGCGCACGGCGAACCGTTGGTGATGCTGCAGAAGCGGTCGGCAATGGCCCACGAGGGCGGCAACTGGTCGTGCGCCGGCGGGGCGCTCGACCTCGGCGAGACACCGTACGAGGGTGCACTGCGCGAGGCGTCCGAAGAGGTCGGCGCACCATCGACCACCCCCCGACTGCTCGGTCAGTACGTGTTCGAACCGGCCACCGACTGGCGCTACACCACCGTGGTCGTCGAGGTCGACGAGCCGTTCGGCTCGTCGATGAACTTCGAGACCGACGAGGTCGACTGGTTCCCCCTCGACCACGTCGAACAGCTGCCCCTGCACTTCGGTTTCGCCACTGCCTGGCCGCACCTGCGCGAGATCATCGAGCGATGACAGCGACCGACTCGACGCGCACCGTCAACGGCACCTGCCACCACGACTGCCCCGACAGCTGCGGGTGGACGGTCACCGTGGACGACACCACCGGTCCGTCGCCCGTGGCGGTGAAGCTGCGCGGCAACCCGGATCATCCGTACTCCGCAGGCGAACTGTGTCCGAAGGTCAACAGGTTCCTCGATCGGGTGTACTCCACCGACCGGATCCTGCACCCGCTGCGTCGTGTCGGACCAAAGGGATCGGGCGAGTTCGAACGAGTCACCTGGGACGAGGCCCTCAGTGAGATCGCCGAACGGTTGCATGCCGTGATCGACACCCACGGCGCCGAAGCGGTGCTGCCGTTCTCCGACGCCGGCAACCAGAGCCTGCTGTCGATGATGGGTGTCAACGGACGGTTCTTCGCGCACATGGGCGCATCGAAACTCGAACGAGCCATCTGCGGCCCGACCGTCGGCCACGGCATGCGGATGACCAACGGTTCGGGCCGGGGCATGGACGCGCTGGAACTCGAACACTCCCGGTTGATCATCCTGTGGGCAACCAACACCAAGCTCACCAACCGCCACCTGTGGCCGACGATCGAGCAGGCACGCACACGTGGTGCACGACTCGTGGTGATCGACCCGATCCGCACGCTCACTGCCGACGCGATCGACGAAACGCGGGGCGACCGTTTCATCCAGCCCCTGCCCGGCACCGACATCGCGATGATGCTCGCGATGATGCACGTGCTGATCCGCGACGGCCTCACCAACGACGACTGGATCGCCGAGCACACCGAGGGTTTCGAGGAACTACGCAACGAGGTCGCCGACTGGACCCCCGAGCGGGCGGCCGTCGCCACCGGGGTCGCAGCCGACGTCATCGAGCACCTCGCCGTCGACTACGCCACCGTGCGTCCGGCCGCAATCCGGACGCTGATCGGTGCCGAGCACCACGAGAACGGCGCGATGTTCCACCGCACGCTCGCCTGCCTCCCGGCGCTGACCGGGGCCTGGGCCGAGCGTGGCGGCGGCATCGCCAAGAGCGTGGGCTCGTACACGGAGGGGCTGATCGACGGTCTGGCCCTGTTGCGCCCCGACCTCGAGCGTGCCGGTGGTCGTGCTGAGCCGCGCACGCTGAACATGAGCCGACTGGGCGAGATCCTCACCGACGCGCACGCCGGTGCGCTCAGCGGCCCGGCCGTGCACGCGCTCGTCAACTGGAACTGCAATCCACTGGTCACCGTGCCGCAGGCCGAGCTGATCCGCCAGGGCATGGAACGTGACGACCTGTTCACCGTCGTCCACGAGCAGTTCCTCACCGACACCGCCCGCTACGCCGACATCGTCCTGCCCGCCAGCAGCCAGATCGAGAGTGACGACGTGGTGCTGCCGTGGGGGCACCTGTGGATCGGGTGGAACTCGGCTGCGATCGACCCGCCAGGCGAGACCTGTTCGAACACCGAGATGTTCCGTCGTCTCGGACGAGCGATGGGATACACCGAGCCGTCCCTGTTCGACGACGACGACACGCTGCTGCGTGCCGCGCTGCCGACGGTTGACCTCGAGGAACTGCGCCGGGTCGGTTGGGTACACGCCCCGTACCCCGCTGACGGCCGACCGTTCGGCGACGGCGACTTCGACACACCGTCGGGCCGTGTTCACCTCGCGTCCGATCAGCTCGAACGGATGGGACAACCACGGGTACCGGTGTTCGTTGCACCCCGCGAGAGTCCCAGGGGCGATCCCGAGCTCGCGGCGCGCTATCCCCTCCAGCTCCTCACGCCGAAGCATCACACCCGATTCCTGAACTCCGGCTACGCCGACCTGCCCCGACACGGGCCCGCCGAAGGCGGCCCGTTCGTCGAACTCGTGGCGAGCGATGCGGCGGTGCGAGGTCTCGTCGACGGAGCGATGGCACGCGTCTGGAACGATCGAGCGTCGGTCGAGGTCCCCGTGAAGATCACCGAACGGCTCCGCTCCGGCGTGGTCGCCATCCCCTTCGGATGGTGGAGCCGACATCACCACGACGGCCGCATCGCCAACAGTCTCACCAACGACACACTCACCGAGTGGGGCGGCGGCGTGGCGTACAGCGACACGCTGGTGCAGGTCGAACTCGCGGGTTGACGAGTTGCTCGTCGTGTCGGACACCACGAGCAACGCTCTTGGGTGGAGGCCCCGGTGGGTAGCCTGCGGCCATGGCCGCTGACCTGATCTACGCGTTCAGGGTGATGCGCCTCCCCCTGCTCGATGCGGCCGGCGCGGTGATCGGACGTATCGAGGACATCGTCGTCATCCCCGGCCGCGCCGGCAAGGGCCGAGAACCGGCGATCCCGCCGCGTGTCGTCGGCTTCGTCGCGAACAGCCAGCATCGACGGATCTTCGTGAGCGCCAACCGTGTCGCCGAACTCAACAGCGACGGCGCCCGCCTGCGCAGCTGGGACGTCGATCTCAACCCGTTCAAACCACGCCCGGGCGAGGTGCTGATCGGCGGTGAACTGATCGACCGCCGGATCGGCGACGAAACCGTGAGCGACATCGCGCTCCGGCCCCAAGAAGACGCCCGATCGACCTACTGGGTGATCGACAAGGTCCGGCTCGCCCGCAAGAGCAGCTTGCGTCGCCGGCCGAGCTACCGCCTCGTCGACTTCGACGAGGTGCCGGCACTGTTCGACCCCCAGACCGCCATGCAGGCCGAGGCCGCACGCCTGCGTGAGTTCCACCCGGCCGAGGTGGCTGCGGTCGTCCGCGCGCTGCCGATCGACCAGCGTCGCCAGCTCGCCGAAGCAATGGACGACCAACGTCTCGCGGACGTTCTCGAAGAGTTGCCCGAGGAAGAACAGATCCGCATCGTCGAGCAGCTCGATCGGGACCGCCTGGTCGGTGTGTTCGACGAGATGGAGTACGACGACCTCGCCGACCTGATCGGCGAAATGGCCCCGGCCGACCAGGAACGCATGCTCGAAGTGATGGACGTCGACGACGCCGACGTCGTGCGCCGCCTGCTGTCGTACGAGGAGGGCACCGCCGGCGGGTTGATGACGCCCGAGGTGATCATCCTCGGCCCCGACGCCACCGTGGCCGAAGCGCTCGCCCAGGTCCGCGACCCCGACTGGGTGGTCAGCATCGCCGCGCAGGTGTTCGTCACCCAGGCCCCGTACAAGTCTCCGACCGGCAAGCTCGTCGGCGTCGTGCACGTGCAACGCCTGTTGCGCGAACCGCCCAACATGGAGCTGGGTCGGCTCGTGGCCGACGACCCGACCGTGGCCGCCGAGGCCACCGATCGTGATGTTGCCGAGATGCTCGCGAGCTACGACCTGCTCGCGGTCGCGGTCACCGACGAGGCCGGGCGGTTCCTCGGCGCGGTCACCGTCGACGACGTCCTCGACCGCATGTTGGGAGTGGGCTGGCGGACCTCCCGCAAGCGGACGGTCGCCCCGTGAAACGCCGAGAGGATCTCACCACGCCACGGGCGTCCGGTCGGGTGGGTGTCTCCTACGACTCCGACACGTTCGGACGGTTCAGCGAATCGATCGCGAACTTCCTCGGCACAGCCCGCTTCCTCGTGTGGCAGACCGGGGTCATCACCATCTGGATCCTGTTCAACACAGTGGTCCCCTCGCGCATCCAGTTCGATCCCTGGGACCGCGGCCTCGTTCTGCTCACGCTGGTGCTCTCGATCCAGGCGTCGTATGCAGCGCCACTGATCCTGCTCGCTCAGAGCCGTCAGGAACGCCGCGACCGGGTGACGGCGCAGACCGATCGTGAGATGGCCGAGCGCACCCAAGCCGACACCGAGTTCCTGGCCCGAGAGATTGCAAGTGTCCGCCTGACGATCTCCGACATGGTGACCGGCGAAGCGTTCGACGACCGACTCGACCGGTTGACCGTGGTCGTCGAGCAGCTCGCGGAGCGTGTCGAGCAGCTCGCCGACAGCGACACCGACACCGGCGACGGGATCAGGGATTCGCCCTGATCCGCTGGGTCGAGGGGACGCCGGTGAACTCCTGCAGCCGAACGCCCAATGCGCTGATCGTGCGCAACAACGCTGTGGTGTCGAGCGCGTCGTCGCCGGCTCGCACGACACCACTCGCGAGGCGTCCGGCGAGTGCCTCCACCGCGAACGCGACGGCGGTGGCTGCCGACGCGGTGCCCACCATTTCGGCGACACCCACGATCGCCGTCACACGCGCCCCGCTCGGATCGGTGCCACGCACCTCGACACGGATCGCTCCGACGCCTCCCTCGCGGTGCGGGGGGCTGAGCATCGGGAGCCATGCGGTGAAGCGATCGCGCCGGTTCGCCGAGACCCGCGCCGAGATCCGCTCCACGAGCGGGAACGCGAGGTGGAGCAGCAACGGCGACGGCATCTCGGCGCGGTAGCAGTCGTACGGCCCGACGGGCTCCGGGAACCAGCACAGCTCACGGCCCGACCCGGCTGGTCGTTGGATCCAGTCACCATCGTGGAAGCCGACCGCGCGCCCTCGCAACGCACGATGGAGTTGTCGCGCGCACATCGGTCCGGCCGTGCCGTGAACTGCGATGTGGATCTCGTCGCAGGTCGCCAGATCCGACGCGAGCAGACGCGCCAGCAGACCGGTCAGCCCGGGTGCCATGCCCGCGCCGACCACGAGTGGCACACCGGCATCGCGCGCAGCGTCGTCGAGATCGAGCATCGACCGTACGTCGTCGAGATCGTCACTGACCGACACGACCCCGACGCCGTGATCGAGCACGTCGTGGGCAGCACCGGCGTGGGGGCCGCCGTGGGCGAGCACGACGAGATCGACATCGGCGGCGAGTGGTCGTCCGACCCGGGGATCGTGGTCGACGACCGTGACGTCCGGGATCACGGTCGCCAGTCGACGACTGACGCGTTGTCCCACGACGCCGCGGCCGACCACGGCAATCTTGGTCATCATGAATCCGGGAGTTCGAGCGGTCGCCAGCCACCGTGCTGGGGCGGTGTCCCGCCCGAACCCCGAACCCGGAGTACGGCCGCGACGAAACCCATCGCCAGGATGGCCGAGAACGCCCGTCGCAGGAACCTCATCAGACCGGCAGGGTACTCCGCCGGGTGTCACCACGGCAGCGGTTGCCCGCGTCGTGTGCGGCGGGCCGGAGTGGTGGGGCTAACAAGAATCGAACTTGTGACCTCTGCCTTATCAGGGCGAATCC
>CAZJUC010000144.1:0-8419 GCA_964549065.1 uncultured Ilumatobacteraceae bacterium | reverse complement strand
GATCGAGGTCATCTCGAAGTCGTGGAAGGTTGACATCTTCGTCACCATAGTGCGTCACGTCAGTCCGGCTCCGGTGGACGTCGGTACCCGTCGGCAACTGCGAATGCGTCGCGGTGGCTCGTCGCGGTTCGACCGATGGCATCCAGAAAGGCGTCCCGGTGGATCACTGCGAACTCGCACGACGAGGTGGTCGTGACGGTCGCCGTGCGCACCTCGTCGTGCAGGAGAGCGACCTCGCCGAACGACGCTGGAGCGACCACGTCGGCCACCACGTCGCCGTCCGAGCGGATCTCGACGGCGCCGGACCTCAACACGTAGAACCGGTGACCCCGCTCGCCTTCGACCACGACGGCGGCGCCCGCAGGAACGGTCCGATGCTCGCAGAGCCGACCCAGACGTTCGAGCGTGGGTTGCGGCAACGAGGCGAGGAACGACACCGAACGCAGGCAGGCCACCAGTGCCGGATCGGCCGAGGGGAGCGACCGTTCGGTCGATCGCAGGCGGACCGATCCGCCGAGCAACACCGAGGCACCGACCACGCCGACCGCCACGGTCGTCTCCGTCGTGCCGCCGCCGTCGATCAGGGCCCCGACGGTCGCAGCGCCGATCGCCGCGGCGATCATCGACGTCGAGTCGAGTGCTCCGTAGACCCGACTGGTCATCGTCTCGGCACAGGAGCGCTGCAACAGTGTCTGGCTGCCGATTTCCATCAGGCCGTTGCCGACGCCGAGCAACGCAGCGAGAGCAAGCACCCCGACGAGCAGCGACACCTCGGCGATGACGAGGAGCGGCAGCGTCAGCAGCAGCGATCCGAGCCCGATCAGCCGACTCAGTCGCCAGTGGAGGAGGCGGCTCGCGACGGCCGCAGCGATCAGTGTTCCGACGGCGAAGCCGACCGACAGCAGTGCGACGACGCTCCCACCTCGTCCGAGCTGGTCGAAGGCGATCGCGACGAACAACAGGTCGAGCGCACCGATGAGCATCTCGGCAGCGCCGACGAACAGCACGACGTGTCGGGGTGCCGGGGTGCTCGCCACGTAGGCCACCCCGCGCCAGGAGTCATCGAGCACGGAGGTGAGCGACGACGACACCTTCATCCGATCGTCGTGGGGGAGTCGCAGACCGACGAGCAGCGCCGTGATCGCGCAAGCCGTGAACACGCCGGCAAAGACCGCTGCGGGTTCGGCAACGGCGAGAACGACCGCAGCGAGCAACGGCCCGGCGAGGCTTCCGGCGGCGCGGACGAACGAGCGCGTGACATTCCATCCCATCAGCTGGGACGGGGAGCGGGCGTGGTGCACCAGCAGACTCGCAACCGTCGCGGGGGTCGCGATCGTCGACACGGTGAAGACCGCAGCCAGCGCGTACACGAACTCGATCGGCGAATCGCCGATCAGTGCCAGCGTGATCCCTCCGGCGGCGGACGCCTGGACCGCGAATGCCACGGCGAGCACCCGGTGTCGCGGGAACCGGTCGCCGGCGGCAGCGACGATCGGGGCGAGGAGCGCGGCGGGGACGAGTTGGACGACGACGGCAAGACCTGCGGCCGACGCACCTCCGGCCTCGAACGCAACGACGAGCACGGTGATCCACGCCGCGAACTCGGCTGCAGAATGGATGAACACGCAGGCGAAGAGCCCTCTGCTTCCCGGGAATCGTCCCGGACCGCCCCGATCCATCCGTGCAGTGTCGCAGTACCGAGTCGATGCAGGGAGCGATGCGGGTCGATAACATCTGTCCACCCATGTCCGCCGACCGAAAACGAAGTTGACGCCGTGCTGACCGCCCTCGGGCTGTTCGGAGTCGTTGCGCTGATCGCCGCCAACGGGTACTTCGTCGCCGTCGAGTTCGCGTTCGTGGCTGCCAGGCGCAGCCGCTTCGTGGAACAGGCCGAGGGCGGTGACCGCCGTTCCGGACGAGCGATCCAGGTGCACAAGCGGCTCAGCTTCATGTTGTCGGGTGCGCAGCTCGGCATCACCGTCACCACGCTGCTGCTGGGCTTCATCGCCGAGCCGGCGCTCGCGTCGATCATCGACGACGCCCTACTCGCTGCCGGCGTGCCTGCATCGGCCACCTTCGGGATCTCGCTCACCCTCGCGCTGATCCTCGCCACGATGGCGCAGATGGTGTTCGGTGAGCTGGCGCCCAAGAACCTGGCGATCGCCAAGCCCGAGCCGGTCGCTCGTGTGCTCGCCTCGTCGATGTGGTTGTTCATGCGTGTCGTCGGACCGGTGATCCGCCTCTTCGACGGAGCGGCGAATCGACTCCTGCGGCTGGTCGGTGTCGAGCCGGTCGAGGAGCTGCGTGGTGCGGTCTCGACCGAGGAACTCGACCTGATCGTCGACTCGTCGGCCGAGAGCGGCCACCTGACCGAGAGTCAGGCAGCGCTGCTCGAGCGGGCAATCGACTTCGGCGAACTCGAAGCCTCCGATGCGATGGTGCCGTGGAACCGGGTGGTCACCATCGACGTCGCCGCCACCGCCGCCGATCTCCGTGACCTGATGGCGTCGACCCATTCGCGCTTCCCCGTGGTCGACGTCGACGGTCAGGTCCAGGGCATCGTCCATGCCAAGGATCTGTTGGGCGTCGGACGCGGCGACTACGACACCACGCCGGTTTCGGAGCTCTTCCACGAGATCCTGGCGGTGCCCGAGGCTGCCGGCCTCAACGTGGTGCTCGCGGAGTTGCGCTCGCGGTCGACCGAGATGGCGATCGTGATCGACGAGTACGGCGGGCCGGCGGGTGTGGTCACGCTCGAAGACGTCGTCGAGGAGTTGGTCGGCGACATCGAGGACGAGTACGACCCGAGCGCCCCAGGCGAGCACGTCGAGACCGAGCCGGGTGTCTGGTCGGTGTCGGCCTCGTCGCGGCCCGACGAGATCGAGCGCATCACCGGCCTGGACCTCCCCGACGGTGAGTACGACACCGTTGCCGGGCTGGTCCTCGATCGTCTCGAGCGAATCCCCGAGGCAGGCGACGCCTTCACGGTCGACGGCATTCTCATCGAGGTGCTCGAAGTGGATGGCTTCGCGATCGAACGCGTCGAACTGCGCGTCGACCCCGACGCGCTCGTTGCTGCCATCGACGATGACGGCGTCGACGATTCGAACCGCAACGGCGACAGCAAGGGTGAGCGCTGATGTTCGGCGCCGAGGCTGCCGAGGGCATCCAGGTGAATTGGGCCGGCATCGGCGTGGCCGTGATCCTGCTCGCGCTGAACGGGTTCTTCGTTGCAGCCGAGTTCGCGCTGCTGGCGTCGCGGCGGTCGCGCATCGAGCAGCTGGCCGCCGAGGGCGACAAGCGCGCCCGTCACGCACTGTCCGGGCTGCGCGAGATCACGTTGATGCTCGCCGGAGCGCAGCTCGGCATCACCATGTGTTCGCTCGGCCTCGGTGCCGTCGCCGAGCCGGCCGTAGCGGGGGTGCTCGATGGCGCATTGGGTGAGGCATTCACGCTGTCCGACACCACACGTCACGTGATTGCGTTCTCGATCGCGCTGTCGATCGTGGTGTTCCTCCACATGGTGGTGGCCGAGATGGCCCCGAAGTCGTGGGCGATCGCACATCCCGAACGCTCGGCGCTGTTGCTCGCCCGGCCGTTCCGCTTCTTCGTGAGCCTGTTCCGCCCACTGATCCGGTTGCTCAACGGCCTGGCGAACCTCACGGTGAAGGCCGTGGGAGTCGCACCGCAGGACGAGCGGGCGATGGCCCACTCGCCGAGCGACCTGCTGTTGCTGATCGAGGAGTCGGCCGGCCACGGGGGCATCGCTGCCGACGAGCACGAGCTGCTCGCCCGTTCGCTGGAGTTGTCCGGCCTCACCGCAGCCGACGCGATGACGGTCCGTCGCGACATCGTCGCCGTCGGTGCCGAAGCCACCGCTGACGTGCTCGCCGCCGAAGCACACCGCACCGGCCGGACCCGTGTGGTGGTGCACGAGGGCGACCTCGATCACGTCCGTGGGTTCGTCCACGCCAAGGATGTGCTGCGGCTCGCGCACGGTACGTGGGCATCCACACAGGTCGGGTCGCTGACACGACCGATCATGGTCACCCCCGAGCATCACGGCCTCGAGGATCTCCTGCTCGAGATGCGCACCCGCCGCCAGCACATCTCGTTGGTCGTCGACGAACACGGCACGGTGCTCGGGCTCGTGACGCTCGAAGACGTGATCGAGGAGCTCATCGGCGACTTCGACGACGAATCCGATCGGCCACTCGGCGATGTCGAAGCGCTTCCCGACGGCGGCTGGCAGATTCCCGGCACGATGCGTGTCGACCTGTTCGAGGAGTGCACCGGGGTCGCGCTCCCCGAAGGCGACTGGCAGACCGTCGCCGGATACGTGATCGATGCCCTCGACGAGATCCCGAGACAAGGTGAGTGCGTCACCACGGAACTCGGCGAGTTCGAGGTGATCGAGATGGACGGCTACGCCATCGAGAGGCTGCACGTCCGTCTCGAGGACACCGTCGACGCTGCGAGCACCGCCGGGGTGTCGGCGGACCGGGCTGCCGACCAGCACGCGGAGTGAGCAGATGGCGTACCCGAGCCGGCTGCTGAACGACAACGAGACCGTCAGCGTCGACCTGCATCCGCACTGGTGGTTCCTGGTCGGTCCGACGCTGGCGATCGCAGCGGCAATCGCTGCGGGCGTCGCCACGCTGTTCGCCACCGACGCCGAGACGACCGTACGCACCGTGGCCGGCTGGGTCACGATCGTGGCATTGGTGGTCAGTGCACTCTGGTTGGTGCAGCGGTACGCCCGATGGGTCACGACCCACTTCGTGATCACCAATCGGCGGATCATCTTCCGCACCGGTCTGCTCGCCAAACGCGGGATCGAGATCCCGCTCGACCGGGTGAACACGGTGCACTTCCGCCAGGGCGTACTCGAACGCTTCGTCGGCGCCGGTGACCTGCTGATCGAGTCAGGTGGCGAAACCGGTCAGCAACGCTTCACCGACATCCGCCAACCCGACCGGGTGCAGCGGGTGATCCACGCCGAGATGGCAGCTCGCGAGGTGCACGGGCGCGGCGTCGATGGCGTGGTCGACGTCGCCGACCAGCTCGAGAAACTCGAGTCGATGCTGCTGCGCGGGACCTTGACGTCCGACGAGTTCGAGCGCCAGAAGCGGCGGCTGCTCGGCTCGTGAGCTGCCGGGTCGTCAGTCTCGTGCCGTCGAGCACCGAGACCCTGTTGGCGCTCGGGGTCGACGTGGTCGCATGCACCCGGTTCTGCGAGCAGCCGGATCGTCGCCACGTCGGTGGCACGAAGAACCCGGACGTGACGGCGATCGTCGCGCTCGCCCCCGACCTGGTGGTGCTCGACCGGGAGGAGAACCGTCGCGAGGATCACGACGCCCTCGTCGCCGCGGGGTTGACGGTGTTCGTCAGCGATGTGACATCGGTCGACGAGGGTGTCGCGGTGGTCGGCGAACTCGCGGCGGTGGCCGGTGTGCCGGCCCCCGTTCTGGACGGGCCGGCGCTGCTCGACCCACCGATGCGGGCCACGGCGTTCGTGCCGATCTGGCGCCGGCCATGGATGTCGATCAGCGCGTCGACGTATGGGGGCTCGCTGCTGCGGCGGCTCGGGATCGGGCTGGTCGGGGCCGATTCGGACGATCCGTACCCGACACTGGAACTCGCCGAGGTGGCTGCGCACCAGCCTGATGTGGTGCTCGTGCCGAGCGAGCCCTACGACTTCGGCTCTCACCATCTCGACGAACTCGCGTCGTCGCTGCCGGCTGCGCGCATCGTGCGCGTCGACGGCCAGGATCTGTTCTGGTGGGGCATTCGTACCCCGGATGCATTCCGTCGGCTCGCCGACGCCCTGTCGTCGATCTGAGTGAACCTGCCGGTCAGCAGCGCTGGGCGCCGGGGGAGGCTCGCACGACCCAGCCGTCGCTGATCGAGCCCGGCTCGCAGATCGCCACCACGCACCCGCCGAAGCCACCGCCGGTCATGCGGGCGCCGAACACACCCGGTGCGGTCGCCAATGCGGTGACCGCGTCGTCCATCGCCGGAGTCGAGGTGTCGAAGTCGGTGCGCAGGCTCTCGTGGCTGGCGACCATCAGGTCACCTGCTGTGACGAAGTCGCCGGCGGTGAGCGCGGTCGTGAAGTCCCGAACCCGCTGGTTCTCGGTGACGACGTGGCGGGCTCGCCGCCACGCGAGTTCGTCGAGGCGTGTCCGTGCGCCGTCGACGTCGTCGAGCCGCGCATGGCGGAGCGGACCGACCACCGTTTCGGCGCGTGCGCACTCGGCGACGCGGTCGATGTAGGCGGAGCCGACGAGCGTGCGATGGGCGACGAACCGCACGACGACGTCGATCTCGGTCGAGATCGGAACCTGGACGACGTCGAGGGTGCTGCAGTCGATCAGCGTGGCATGGCCGTCGGTGGCCGCCGCGATGCACAGCTGGTCCATGATCCCGGTCGGTACGCCGGTGGCGGCGTGCTCGGCGCGGCGTGCGGCGAGCGCCAGCTCGGTCGGGGTTCCCTCGAACCCGAGGGCGAGCCCGACAGCGCATTCGAGGGCGGCGCTCGACGACAGCCCGGCGCCGGCGGGGATCGTGGAGGTGATCGTGCCGGTGAGGCCGTCCTCGGCGGCGATCTCGACGGCCATCGCCGCGGCATAGGTGCCCCAGCGGGGTGTGACGGTGCTCGGATCGCCGTCGAACGGCAGCGGGAACTCGACCGGTTCGGCCTCGGCGTCGGAGCTGAGCCGGACGGTGTCGCCACGGGGCTCGAACTCGATGGAGGTGCCCCGGTCGATCGCCATCGGGAACACCAGGCCGCCGGTGTGGTCGGTGTGATCGCCGATCAGGTTCACCCGTCCCGGTGCGTACACCCGGCGTCTCGGGGTCTGCGATGCTGCCACTGCGCCACCGTAGCGACAGCCTCCGTTTGCCGTTCGGACGAGGCGCTCTGCAACACTCGGCTCGATGCCACGCGCCGCACTTCCGTCCGGGATCGAACTCGAGTACGTCACCACCGGCGACCCGTCGAACTCGCCGTTGCTGGTGGTCAACGGCTACACCACCCAGCTGATCTCGTGGCAGCGCGGCTACATCGACCAGCTCGTCGCCCAGGGCCTGTTCGTCATTCAGTTCGACAACCGCGACGTCGGGCTGTCGACCAAGCTCGACGGCCAGCACGTGTCACCCGGCGCGGTGCTCACGGCGTCGCTCCGGGGCGAGCCGATCCCCGAAGTTCCCTACACGCTGTCGGACATGGCGGCCGACGGCATCGGCCTGCTCGACCATCTCGGTCTCGACCGGGCCCACGTCGTCGGCAACTCGATGGGTGGGATGATCGTGCAGACGATGGCGATCGAGCATCCCGACCGGGTCGCCAGCGTCACCTCGGTGATGAGCAGCCCCGGTGACCCGCGGGTGGGCAAGCCCACCCCGGAGGCACGAGATGCACTGCTGTCGCCGTCACCGCCCGACCGTGACGACTACATCGCGGCGTCGTTGAACTCGCGCATCTGGGCATCGAAGCGGTACTTCGATCCCGACTGGCTCACCGGGTTGGCCGCCGCCCAGTACGACCGGTGCTTCTACCCGGAGGGTGCCGTACGCCAGCTCGCAGCGATCTACGCCTCGGGCGATCGAAGCGAAGGGCTGGCCGCGCTCGAGGTGCCGATGCTGGTGATCCACGGCCGCGACGACACCCTGATCACACCCGAAGGTGGGCAACGCACGGCGGAGCTCGTTCCCGGCTCGAAGTACCTGCTGCTGTCCGACATGGGCCACGACCATCCGGCGCCCCTGTGGCCTGTGCTCGCCGAGGCGATCGGCGGCCACGTCCGCGTCAGTTCCTGAATCGCACGATCCGACCGACACACCGACCGACACACCGACCGTTCACCCCCATCACCTCACGAACCGGAGTTGACACCCATGGCTGGACCACTCACTGGCTACAAGATCATCGAGATCGCCGGCATCGGCCCCGGGCCGTTCGCCGCGATGTTGCTCGCCGACATGGGCGCCGAAGTGATCCGCGTCGAGCGCGCCGGCGCCGTGCGCGGACCGGTTCCCGACGGTCCCCACTTCGACGTGTTGCTGCGGGGCCGCAAGAACGTGGCGATCGACCTCAAGCACCCCGATGGCGTCGAGGCACTCCTCACGCTGGTCGAGTCGGCCGATGCGCTCATCGAGGGATTCCGGCCCGGCGTGATGGAACGCCTCGGCGTCGGCCCCGAGGTGTGCCTCGGGCGTAACCCTCAGCTGGTGTTCGGACGGATGACCGGCTGGGGTCAGACCGGCCCGTACTCGCAGGCCGCCGGCCACGACATCAACTACATCTCGCTCGCGGGGGCCCTCGCCCACTTCGCCCGGGCCGGTGAACCGCCGCTGCCGCCGCTCAACATGGTCGGCGACTTCGGCGGCGGCGGCATGTTCCTCGCGTACGGCGTGG
>CAZJUC010000143.1:0-8443 GCA_964549065.1 uncultured Ilumatobacteraceae bacterium | reverse complement strand
GTCGCTGAGCTCCTCGCTGCTCTTGGTTTTGAACTCTCGGTCGCCGATCTGTTCGTCGAACCGGTCGTCGGTGCCGAGCACGGCGACCAACTCTTTGCCATCAGCGAGCTTGAGATTGCGGCGATCGGTCACGGTGCGGCCCGCGCCGCAGTATCGGACCAGCGCTGTCAGGCGCCGGACCAGCACGGTGTCGGCCGCCAGCGCCCTCAGCTCGTCATCGGGCGCCAGCACCACCGGGGGCATCGAGCCGAACACGGCACGCAGCAGCCCATCACCGGGCGCTGGGAGCCGACCGAGGATCTGGTCGCGCTCGCCGAGCGTGCGCGAATTGAAGTCCTCCATCCACCGCTCGATCGCATCCTCGTCGGACAGTTCGACACCTTCGGCTAGCGCGGTCGACCACATCCGCTTGCCGAAGGACCAGTTGTCCTCGTCGTTCATCGCCGAGATGAACCGTGAAGAAACCCCTGCTGAGCAGGGGTTTCATCGTGCGCGAGGGGGGACTTGAACCCCCACGCCCTTTCGGACACCAGCACCTGAAGCTGGCGCGTCTGCCATTCCGCCACTCGCGCAAGTGGAGCACCGAACGTTAGCGCCCACCGCCAGGCTTGGCACGCGCGCGGCACACATCCCGAACCGGCTCGAGGCGGTGAGCGAAACCCCCGCATGCGGGGGTTCGGCTCATCGCTCGGTGGGTGAAGGGGTGGCGGCGGTGGTGTCGAAGCGACGGGGAGCGACCCGATGGGGGCACTAGCCTGGCGAGCCACCTATGGGATTGCAGTCACTGGAGCACCGTCTGGAGCGTATGGTCGATGGCGTGTTCTCTCGTCGCTCCAAGGGCTCGATCCGCCCCATCGAACTCGGCCGTCGTCTCGTGCGTGAAATGGACGACCAACGCTCGGTCGACGTGAAGGGTCGACGCATCGTCCCGAACGATTTCACGGTGGTGCTGAGCGCCATCGACCACGCCAGCTTCAACGACATCGAGGGCCCCCTCCTCGCGGAACTCACCGAAGCCGCCCGTGAGTACGCCCGTGAAGAGGGATACCACTTCATGGGCCCGGTGACCGTCCAGCTCGCCGTCGACAACGGCCTGCGCAGTGGCCGCTTCAACATCGTCAGCCAACTCAAGCAGGCTGCGTCGGGGCTCGGGATGGGTTCGCTGGTGCTCCCGTCGGGCCACCGGGTCGACCTCGGCGCCGGCACGGTCACCGTCGGTCGGCTTCCCGAGTGCACGATCTCGATCAACGACAGCAACATCAGCCGTCACCACGCCGAGGTGAAAGCCGGGCCCACCGCGTTCGTCGTCACCGATCTCGGTTCCACCAACGGCACCATGGTCAACGGCGTCAAGACCGTCGGCGAACACCGTCTCCGCGACGGCGACATCATCAGTTTCGGCTCCACCCACGTCCGGTTCGAGGCGTCCTGACCGACCGGAGCGCCAGCTCCCCGCCACATGACCGACCAAGTCCTCACCATCTTGAAGTTCGTCCTCCTGGGACTGCTCTACCTGTTCTTCGCGCGGGTCCTGTGGGCGGTGTGGAGCGAGGTTCGCACGCCCAGCCGGCGCCCGATGGTGGGGACCCCCCGCCACGGCATGACCCCACAGGCCGCCGGCCAGACCTCCCCGATGGGTCGCCCCCCGGCAGCGGCGACGGCAGCGATGAGTCAGCCACCGTCCACGCCCTCGAAGCGCTCGAAGCAGTCGAAGGGCTCGAAGAAGTCGAAGCACCAGCGAGGCCACGCCTCGCGCCTCGTGATGCTCGAGCCACGCACGCGTCGCGGCGTCACCGTGCAACTCGGCGGCGAGATCGTCCTCGGGCGCGACCCGAACTGCGCGATCATCATCGAGGACGACGCGTACATCTCCCAGCGCCACGTCCGCTTCTACGACTACGACGGGCAGCCGATGGTCGAAGACCTCGGTTCCACCAACGGCACGTTCCACAACGGTTCGAGACTCACGGGCAGCAAGCTGCTCCACCCGGGCGACCGCGTACAGGCCGGCACCACGGTGATCGAGGCGCAATGACCTGCCCACCCACGGAGGCGACCTGATGGCCGAGCTGCGCTTCGGAGCGTCCACCCACACCGGCCAGGTCCGTCCCGGCAACGAGGACAACCTGCTCGTCACCGATCGCGTGTTCGTCGTCGCCGACGGCATGGGCGGGCACGAGGCCGGCGAGGTGGCCAGCCAGATCGCCGTCGACCGCATCGGCGGCCTCCTGGACGGCGACGATGCGCCGTCCGCTCCCGACGTCGTCGAGGCGATCCGGGTCGCGAACGGCGACATCTTCCGCGCCGCGATCGCCAACCCCGGCCAACAGGGCATGGGCACGACGGTCACTGCCATCGCCGTCATCAGCGATGCCTTCGCCGGGCGCGCTGCTCCCAACATCGACCTCGACGACCGCGACGGCGACCCTCCCGGCACCAGTGACGGTGACGACGACACACCCGGCGACGTCACCCCGGTGATCCCGGCCGAGCCGAGCGAGGCGCTCGTGCTCGCGAACGTCGGCGACTCGCGCACCTATCTGTTCCGCCACGGTCGTCTCCGCCGCGTCACCGTCGACCACAGCTACGTGCAGGAACTGGTGGCCACCGGGCACATCAGCGAAGACGAGGCACGCGAGCATCCCCGTCGCAACATCATCACCCGTGCCCTCGGCATCGAGCCGGAGGTTCGAGTCGACTGGTGGACGCTGCCACTCATCCGTGGTGATCGATTCCTGCTGTGCAGTGACGGTCTGGTCGACGAGGTTGCCGACGTCGACATCGCCTCGACCCTGACCATCGAGACCGACCCGCAGGTTGCCGCGGACCGTCTCGTCGAGAAGGCGAACGAGGCCGGTGGTCGCGACAACATCACCGTCGTCGTCGTCGACGTCCTCGACGGCGACGACCCGCCGGATCCCACCCAGGAACTCGACCTCGCACCGGTGTGGGCCGAAGCGGGGACCGATCCCACCCCTGCGGGCACCCTCGAACTCGACCCCGATCCGACGGACGCCCACGCGGGCGCCGACCCCGCCCTCTCGGCCGACGCTGAATCCGGGGCCCCCGGCCGACGTCGCACCATCATTCGGCTGGCGGCTGGTTTCGTCGTCGCTGCGGTGCTGGTGATCGGCTTCGTCGTGTTCTCGGCGTGGGCGCGCAGCGGCTGGTTCGTCGCGTTCGACGACCAGGACCGAGCGGTGGTGTACCAGGGACGACCTGGTGGTGTGCTGTGGATCGAACCCACCGCCGACGCCCTCGGGCCCGAACGCGCCGACTTCGATCCCGAAGTGGTCAACGTGATCGAAACCGAACCGCGCTTCGACAGCTTCGATGCCGCCGTCGACTTCATCGACGCCGGAACGACGACGACGACCACCACGACCACCACGACCACGACCACGACGGTGCCGCCGCCCACCACGGTCGCCGAGGCCGGCGTCACGCCAGGTGTCGGCGTGCCCGGAGGCGTCACGACCACCAGCGGGCCGTGACCAACACGGCGACGCCCACGTGGATCGTCGAGGACGACGACGTCGTCGAGCGGCGCGATTCGCCGCTGGCGAGGAGCCGGCGGACCACCGAGCTCACGCTGCTGGTGATGGCAGCGCTGATCACCGGCGCCGCGTACACCGTCACCGCGCTCGGCACCAACGCCGAGATCCCGCCGGGCATCGTGTTCTTCGTGGCGATCCTGTTGGGATTGTTGCTGTGCGCACATGTCGTGGTGCGGCTCGTGGCCCGTGGCGCCGACGGCACGCTGCTGCCGCTCGCTGCGCTGCTGCACGGCATCGGCTTCGTCATGATCGCCCGGCTCGACGACGAACTCGCCGGGCTCCAGGCCACCTGGAGCCTCGTCGCAATCGTTGCCTTCGTCGCCACCCTGCTCGTCGTGCAGCGGGCGAGCGCCCTGGCCCGGTACAGCTGGCTGTTCTTCTTCGGGGGCGCCTTCTTGCTGCTGCTGCCACTCGTTCCCGGTCTCGGGGTCAACATCAACGGCGCGCGAATCTGGGTGAGCCTCGGGCCGATCAACTTCCAGCCTGGCGAATTCGCCAAGGTCTTCCTCGCCATCTTCTTCGCGTCCTACCTGGCCGAACGGCGCGAGCTGATCGCTGCCTCGACGTGGAAGCTCGGCCCGCTGCGCCTGCCGGAGCCCCGCTACATCGCGCCGATCCTGATGGCCTGGGGTTTCGCCGTGGTCGTGATGGTGTTCCAACGCGACCTCGGTTCGTCGCTGCTGTTCTTCACGTTGTTCGTGGTGATGATGTGGGTGGCAACCGAACGCGCGGGCTACCTGCTGGTCGGCGGCGTGATGTTCGCCGGGGCCGCCTACTTCTCGTGGACCCAGTTCAGCCACGTGCAGACACGCGTCGACATCTGGCTCGACCCGTGGGCCGACCCTCTCGACCGCGGTTATCAGATCATCCAGTCGCTCTACGGGCTCGCCGACGGGGGGCTCACCGGGACCGGGCTCGGACGCGGCAACCCGGGTCAGGTACCCGAGGCGCAGAACGACTTCATCTTCTCCGCGATCGGTGAGGAGTGGGGACTGATCGGGGCGTCGGCGGTGCTCATGGCGTTCGTGTTGATCGTCGGTGCCGGCCTGCGCATCGCACTGCGCACCGATCGCACCTTCGAGAAACTGCTCGCCGTCGGCCTCACCACGATCGTCGGCGTGCAGGCCTTCATCATCGTCGGTGGTGTCATCAAGGTGGTGCCGCTCACCGGCATCACCCTGCCGTTCGTCAGCTACGGCGGCTCGTCGCTCGTCGCGAACTACGTGTTGCTCGCGCTGTTGATCCGGTTGTCCGACTCGTCGGCCCGTCGCCTCGGCGAACTCCCCGACGACCCCACCCCGTCCGAAAGATGGACGGCGTGGCGACTCAGGCGCCGGGTCCGTCGTGACGAATCCAGGGCGGCAACGTGAACCGTCAGATCCGCCAACTCGCCGTCGGCCTGATGGCCTGCTACGTCGTGCTCTTCGCTGCGCTCAACTACTGGCAGGTCGGTCGCAAGGAGGAACTCGACGCCCGTTTCGACAACACCCGTCAGGTGCTGCGCGAGTTCAACAGACCTCGCGGTCCGATCGTGACCAGCGACGGCATCGTCGCCGCCGTGTCGTCTCCGACGGCGCCGGGTGCGCGTTACGAGTACCGGCGCGACTATCCGACCGGTGACCTGCTCGCCGACATCACCGGGTACTTCACGTTCGCGTTCGGCTCGACCCAGGTCGAGCGGATGTACGGCGACGTCCTGACCGGGTCGACGGCCGAACAGCAGGTGATCGGCCTCGGTGAACTGCTCACCGGGGGCACCGGCCCGACGGGCACGGTCGAACTCGCCGTCCGCCACGACGCGCAGGAGGCGGCCAAGTTCCTGCTCGGCGGACGAACGGGTTCGATCAGCGTGATCGAACCGTCCACCGGGGCGATTCGGGCGATGTACTCCAATCCGACGTTCGACCCGAACACGTTCGTGAACGCCGACTTCGACGTCGCCCAGCAGATCATCACCGATCTCCAGGACGCACCCAACAGTCCGCTGCTGGCCCAGGCGTACCAGGAGCGGTACATGCCCGGCTCCACGTTCAAGGTGATCACGACCGGAATCGCGCTCGACAACGGGGTCGTCACGCTCGACAGCTCGTTCCCCGACGAGCGCGAATGGGTGCCACCGCAGACCGACGACCCCATCCAGAACTACAACGGGAGCCTCTGCGGCGGCGACCTCGCCACCGTGTTCGCGCGCAGCTGCAACATCCCGTTCGCGCAACTCGCCACGCTGCTCGGCCCCGAGGCGATGGTGGCCGGCACCGAGACGTGGGGCCTGGGGGAGCCGCTCCCCATCGACTTGCCGCGTGCCGCCGCGAGCACGTTCGGAACAACCGACAACCTCGCCCAGGAACTGCCGCTGCTCGCCATTCGCGGGTTCGGCCAGAGCGAAGTGCAGATGGTGCCGTTGCACATGGCGATGGTGGCGGCGACCGTGGCAAACGGCGGACAGATGATGGAGCCGTACGCGGTGCAGGCGACCTACACCGAGGACGGCCGGGTGCTCGACCGCACCAGCCCGAGTGTGTGGAAGACGCCGATCTCGCCGCAGACCGCCGAGATCGAGCGGCGGTTGATGATCGGCGTGGCCGAGCGCGGCACGGCGAGTTGCTGCATCGCGCTCGACGGTGACATCCCGGTCGCTGCCAAGACCGGCACGGCCGAGCTCGGCGACCCGACCAACCCCGATCTGTCGCACGCCTGGATCGTCGCGTTCGCTCCTGCCGACGACCCGCAGTACGCGGTGTCGGTCGTGCTCACCAATGTCCAGTCGACCGCCGATGTGGCAGCCACCGGTGGTCGTCTCGCCGGGCCGCTCGCCAAGGGCATGCTCGACTTCCTCCTCACCGGCGCCGGCGCAACCGGATGACGCCGCTCCGCCCGACGTCCGACACGACGCGTGACACCGTGCGTCGCGGGCTGCCGGTCACGGACGGTGACCAGTCGCTAACCTTGCCCAGCGCTGCGAACCGATGTTCCAGCGGCGGAGAGAGCACACAGTGACAAACAACGGGCAGGCGACGGTCATCAACGACCGGTACGAGATCCACAAGCGGATCGGGCGCGGCGGCATGGCCGACGTGTTCTCCGCGCGCGATCTGCTGCTCGACCGCCAGGTGGCGGTGAAGGTGCTGTTCCCCGAATTCGCCACCGATGCCAACTTCGTCGAGCGGTTCCGCCGCGAGGCCCAGTCGGCGGCGAGCCTGTCGCACCCCAACATCGTCAACGTGTACGACTGGGGCAAGTACGAGGGCACCTACTTCATCGTGATGGAGGAGGTGCAGGGTCGCACGCTCGCGGAGATTCTCACGACCAACAACCAGCTCACCTCGAAGCAGGCCGCGGAGATCGCCAGCGAGGTCGCGGCTGCTCTCGGGTTCGCCCACGAGAACCACGTCGCCCACCGTGACATCAAGCCGGCCAACATCCTGATCGGTTCGAACGGCCAGGTGAAGGTGGCCGACTTCGGTATCGCCCGTGCCCTCAACGCGCCGACCGAGGCGAACCTCACCCAGGTCGGCTCCGTGATGGGCACCGCCACCTACTTCTCTCCCGAACAGGCCCAAGGGGCACAGCCCGACCCGCGCAGTGATCTGTACTCGCTCGGCATCGTGATGTACGAGATGGTGGCCGGCAAGCCGCCGTTCACCGGCGAGAACCCGGTGAGCATCGCGTACAAGCAGGTGCACGACGCGCCACAACCGCTCGTGCAGATCGTCGCCGACGTCCCCCGCCCGTTCGAGGCGATCGTCGCCAAACTCCTCGCCAAGGACCCCAAGTTGCGCTACCCGAGCGCGGCTGCGGTCCGTGACGACCTCCGCCGCTTCCGCAACGACGAACCGGTCCAGGCCCTGGCTGCGGCGCAGGGTGCGCACAACAGCGGGCCGGGCGCGGCCGGTGCAGCAGCCGCCGGCGCGATCGCCGCGGCCGGTGCTGCCGGCGCCACCACGGTCAATCCCACGACGGCGCCGACCGGCATGGTGCCGACCGGTTCACCCCGTGCGAGGACGGTGCCCTCGACGGGGATGATGGAGGCGGGCTACCCGACGGGAGCGTCCGCCGACGCGATGTACTACGACACCAACGGATCGCGCACCGGCTGGTACGCGCTCGGCGCGTTCGTTGCGCTGATCCTGTTGGTGATCGGTGGGGTGCTGCTTTTCCAGGCGCTGAGCGACGACGGCGGCAGCGTGGAGACCGCTCAACTCGTCCTCGACGACTACACGAACCAACCTCGCGCCGAGGTCGTTGCCGACCTCGAGGAGAAGAACATCCGCTTCACGACCATCGCCGAGGAGAACAACCTCGTGCCGCCGGACTTCGTCCACAAGACCAACCCGGTCGCCGGCACCCTGATCCTGCAGGATCAGATCGTCGAGGTGTTCTACAACCCCGACACCCAACTGGTTCCGATCCCGAACGTGGTCGGGTTGTCGTCCGAGGAAGCTCGGACCCGACTCGCCGCGGAGGGATTCGCGGTCGGAGAGATCACCACCGAAGAGCGCGAGGACGTGGCGGAGGACACCGTCATCAGCAGCGACCCACCGCCCGAGACGCCGGCGCTGCAGGGGTCCACGGTCAACCTCGTCATCTCGGCGCCGCCGTCGAGTGTCCAGGTGCCCGGCGAGGTGATCGGCATGTCCGAGATCGAGGCGCGCGACATCCTCGAGGCGCCGCCCTTCGAGTTCTCCGTCACCACCGACGTGCGGTCGAGCCCGACCGTTCCCGAGAACACCGTCATCGAGATCCGCCCCGGCCCCGGCGAACTGATCGAGAAGGGCAGCGACGTCCTGATCATCGTGTCGAGCGGCCCCGAGGACGTGCGGATCCCGGTGGTGGTCGGCCGCACCGAGGCCCAGGCCCGCAACACCCTCACCGAGATCGGGTTGAAC
>CAZJUC010000142.1:1957-8510 GCA_964549065.1 uncultured Ilumatobacteraceae bacterium | reverse complement strand
GTGGTCGTGGCCGGCCGCATGATCGTGGGCGTGCCCGTTCGCGTGGTCGTGGCCGTTCGCGTGGTCGTGGTCGTTCGCGTGGGCGTGGTCGTGCCCGTTCGCGTGGGCGTGGTCATGGTCGTGGCCGTTCGCATGGTCATGGTCATGGCCGTTCGCATGGTCATGGTCATGGTCATGGTCATGGTCATGGTCATGGTCATGGTCATGATCGTGGTCATGGCCGTTCGCGTGATGGTGGTCGTGGTCGTTGCGGGGAACGGCGAGATCGCCGTGGCCGTGACCCCCGGTGAAGTGAGGATCGATCGCCGAGCCGGTCACTGCCGCGACACCGGCGCGCGTCAACAACGGTGCGCCGACGAGGGCTGCGGCCTGGGCCAGTTCGACCTGCTGACGGTGGGCGGCTTCGGACGCCAACCGGTCACGAGCGCGCCATTCACGGATCGCGGTCACCACCAACCAGATGCCGATGGCGAGCACGATCAACGCGGACAGTCCCTGCAACCACGGATAGACCCGCTCGGGAGCGAACGCAGCGCCGGCCGCATAGGTGATGATGCCGAGGATCAGCACACCCAACGTGTGCGACAACGCCACCGCCACGGCGAGCACGAACGCCTGGATCTTGGTGCCCTTCGTACCGACCAGATACGCGCCGATCACCGTCTTGCCGTGGCCGGGCGCCAACGAGTGCAATGCCCCGAGGAACGCAGCGAACCCCAACGACAGCATCATGGCGCCGATGCCGGCGTCGGCATCGGCGATGAGATCGGAGAACGCATCGCCGCCGCCGTCATCCTCGCCGGGTTCGGTCGTCGGCAGTGACGCCTCGTCGACGTCGGCCGACGCGGTGAACCCGAAGACGACGGACGCGGTGTCGGGGTTCTCCGACGGGTCCGGGTAGTCGGTGAGCCGTTCGGTCAGCGAGTCGTCACTGACGTCACCGTCGAGGGCCGTGCGGTCACCGACGACGATGATCTCACGCCATCCGACCCGACCGGCGTAGTTCTCGTCGACGAATTCGAGCGAACGGGTGTCGTTCGTCGTCGGCAACGGTGACACCCAGTTGCAGACCACGCGCAATGTCGTGAGGCCGCCATCACCGTCTTCGCGCACCACCGACGTGGTGAGTCCGGCGAGGTCGACCGCAGCACCGTCGACCGTCATGGTGATC
This sequence comes from uncultured Ilumatobacteraceae bacterium, assembly GCA_964549065.1. Taxonomy (GTDB): domain Bacteria; phylum Actinomycetota; class Acidimicrobiia; order Acidimicrobiales; family Ilumatobacteraceae; genus Sva-07. The sequence goes on along the minus strand of CAZJUC010000142.1, from coordinate 7,339 downwards.
TCGTCGGACAGGCCGCTGCAGTACGCGTCGGGATCGGCTTCGATGGCGTCGCCGTCGGCCTGCGTCGGCGTCTCGGCGAGGCTCAAGACGTAGTCGACCTCCACTTCGCCGGGCGCCACCCGCACCGCTGCGTACCGGTCGATCGCGAACGGCCCGAACTCGTGCGCCGACGCCGTCGACGGCACCAGCACGAACAGCACTGCGCCCAGCACGATCGCCAGTCGACGCAACATCACCCGACCGCCACCACGTCGTCGCTGGGGGCCTCGACCCCACTGCCTTCACCGGTCGGACCGACGGCCCGCAGACGGCCTGCTCGCGCCTCGACCGCCCGCACGCCTGCCGCCGCCGCGATCGCCAGCAGCACGAGCCAGGCGTTGCGCGGCCACACCCGTAGGGGGTTGGCGATCTCGTCCATCGACCAGTCGGCGTCGAAGACCGCTTCGCCGGCCCAGCCCACGGCGTACCCGACGAACACGACCGCCATGACGAGCAGCACCGGCGTGGCGAAGCGGGTACGACGGACGAGGTACGACGGAACACCCGCGAACAGCGCCACGAGCGCCAATGCGATCAGCGCGCCGACGACGAATGCCACCCAGCCGATGATGGGACGACTCCTGTCGAGGTCGTAGAACACGAACCAACGACCCAACTCCAGACCCGCAGCCATCCCGGCGCCCGCAGCCAGCAACGGTGCGGCCGAACGGATTTCGGGGCGGTAGCGAGACATCGCCGCGTAAATCGCCACCGCCGCCAGTGCCGCGGCCATCAGCAGCGCCAGCGGGCGTGTCGGTGGCTCGACGATCACACCCGATACGAACGCACCGATTGCGAACGCCCCGACGAACGGGATCGACGTCCGGCGGACACGGCCCCCGAGTTCCCGCGGCGTGGCGACGTCGTTGCGCGACCGCCCGGCCGGAACCAGCACGATCGAGGCCGCCAACGCCGCAACGAGGAGCATGGTGTCGATGCCGTTGCGCACGGAGTCGGAGCCGAGGCCGCGTATCTCGCCCATCGACGAGAGCGTGGCGGCGTCGTCGAGGACGACCTCCTGAACGGTCGCACCGGTGGAGAAACCGAGCAGATGCCCGGACCCGTTGTCGAACGTCGCGCTGCGCCAGTCGTCCTCGATGAGCAGGAGAGCGTCCTTGTCGGGGTCTGCCTCGATGATCGCGTCGAACGTCGCGGTGAACGAACGAGGGGCGCTGTCGAAGGTGTCGGTCACCTCGTAGGGAACGACCGCGTACGGACCTTTCGAGGTCGGCAGCAAGCGGACGTCACCGAACTCGAGGGACCACGAACCGCTCGTGTCGGCGAGCGAGACGTTGTCGGCCACGTATTCCGTGATCTCCGCTCCGGCGGCGACGACGGCGGTCCGCACGTCGTCGACCGACCCGGTGGATCCGTCCCAGAGTTCGACGTCGAGCACGGGGCCGAGATCGACGACCGGGATCTCGACGCGGCCCTGCACGCCGTCATCGAAGATCGACACGTACAGGTAGCTCTGCTTGCCGGAGTGTGCCGACGCAGGGGTCGGCACGAGGCCCACCACGGCGACCACGAGGGTTGCGACGAGCAGGAGCAGGCGGGGAATGAAGGAATCGGTTCTCAGACCGGCGAGGCTACGCCGTGAACGGGGGCCTTGCTGGCCACCGGTTGCACTGTCGACGTCGGCGTACGGACTCGTCATGCAGGCGCTCCCGGCGCGAGCACCACTGCTGTGAGGTCGTCGACGATCTGATGGACACGGCCGGCCTCCATGATCGAGTCGGTCCCCCGGTGACGGCCCTCGATGGGCACGACACGGAGATCCGGGGCCACCGTGACCCAGCGGTGCTCGGTGCGCGCCCGTTTGGTGGTGTTGGCCGCGTAGAGCACGATCGGCACGCTCGTGGGCCCTGGCACGTGGTCGAGGCCGCTCAGCGGCACGCCCGATGCGGTCGTGGATTCGGGCTCGGGAATCGTTTCGCCGGCGAACTGCACGAGCCGACGTCCGAAGCGTGCCAGGTACTTCTTCGCGCGCCGCCGGAGCGTGGTCGCGAACTCCCCGAACACCGCTCCGATCAGACCCGGGCGCAACAACGACTTGTACTTCCACCAACGGTTCGACCAGATGTGGCGGTACTCGCCGGGGAACATGGTGTCGATCAGCGCAACCGCATGCACCTCGATGCCGCGAACGGCGAGGCGCTGGCCGAGGTCGTAGGCCGCCACCCCGCCGATCGACCAGCCGGCGACCGCCACCCCGGTGGTCCCGCGCCGGGCGAGCTCGTCGACGACCGGTTCGATGGAGGCCGCTCCCAGGTGTTCCACGGTGGGATGGGTGGTTGCGCCGCCGTCAGACACGATCACCACGGCGAGCACCGCGACATGGTCGTCGAAGGCGTCGGCGAACGTCCGGTAGCCCATCACGCCGTCCCATGCCGGCGTCACCACCACCGTCGGCCCCGACGGCGTGCCGGCGCGAAGTGTCAGCACCGAGATCGTGGGCGACACGGTCGCTGCACCGGCAGCGGGAGCCGCCGTGATGCCGAGCTGGGCCGCGAGCGCGTCGGGCGTGGATGCGTTCAGCAGGTCGGCGATCGCCACCTGGCGCCCGACGAGGACACCGACGGCGGTGACGATCTCCACCGCCGCCAAGGAGTCGCCACCTTCGGCGAAGAAGTCGGAGCTGCCGTCGAGGTCGTCGCGTTGCAGCGCCCGTCGCCAGATCTCCACCAGCCCCTGCGTCGGCGGCGTCGATTCGTCGGCGAGCGGCAGCGACGCCGCGGTCGCACGGTCGAGCTTGCCGTTGGCGGTGCGTGGCAGACGGTCGTGGAAAACGACCCGACGTGGTGCCGCAGCACCCCCGACCCGGTCGGTGACGTGAGCGCGAATCGTGGCCGCGTCGGTGACGGAGCGATCGCCGACGACGTGCGCGACGAGCGCCTCGCGACCGTCGATCGCAGTGGCCACGATCACGGCATCGTGCACACCGGGCAGCGCCAGGAGATGACCTTCGACCTCGGACGGCTCGATGCGGTAGCCACCGACGTTGAGTTGGTCGTCGACACGCCCGAGGAACACCAGCTCGCCGTCGGCGTCGACGCGGGCGAGGTCGCCGGTGCGGTACCAGCGAACCCCGTCGACCTCGACGAACGACGAACCCGTCCGGCCGGAGAGGTAGCCGTGGACCACGCCGGGGCCGGCGATCAGCAGCTCGCCGGGTGCGCCGGAGGCCATCGGACGCTGGTGGTGGTCGGCGATGCGGATCCGGCTGCCGGCGATCGGTCCACCGATCGGTACGGGATCGTCGCCGGGCGAACAGCGGTGCGCGGTGGCCCATACGGTGGCCTCGGTGGGGCCGTATTCGTTGACCAGCGCGGTGTCGGGCAACAGACGATGGTGCTCCGTGACCAGGTCGGGCGGGCAGGCCTCGCCGGCGACGATCGCCGTGCGCAGCCTGCGCAGATCACGGGGGCGTCGCGCCAGCAGCGCCCGGTACAGGCTCGGCACCATCAACAGGTGGGTGACCTCGTGGGCGGCGATCAGCGCACCGAGGCGGTCGACGTCGACGACGTCGGCATCGTCGGGGATCACGATCGCGCCGCCGGACACCAGCGGCCAGGACAATCCCACCATCGAACTGTCGAACCCGATGCTCGGCGTGAGCAGGAACCGGTCCGGGCCGTCGACGCCGTAGAACGCCGGGCGGGCGGCGGTGGACGCCGCCAGGTTGGCGTGGGTCACCTCGACGCCGGCGGGCTCACCGGTGGAGCCCGACGTGAAGATCACGTAGGCGGCCGACGTCGCAGCGGGCAGTTCGTCGAGCAGTGTCGTCGGCAACGCCGGCGCCGTGGCGGGCTCGATCGTGGCGATGTCGACGTGCACGACATCGGGGAACGAGGGTGCTGTGCCGGCGTCGACCACGACGGCGTCGAGCGATGCCAGGGCAACCATCGTTGCTCGGCGATCTGCGGGGAGGCTGGGATCGATCGGCACGTAGGCCGCCCCGGCCAACTGCACACCGAGCATCGCTTCGACCAGGGCCGCGGAGCGCCCGAGCGACACCCCGACCCGCTGTGGGGAGCCGAGCTGGTCGCGTACGGCATCGGCGATGGCTGCAGCCCTCGCCACCAGCGCGCCGTAGGTGGTGGTGTCACCGTTCGAGCCGACGATCGCCACCCGCTCGGCCTCGGTACGCGCCCGATCGACGATCGCCCGCAGCGGCGTGGCGAGGCCGTCGCCCGCGTCGAGCGGTGGGTCGAGCGCCGGGCCGATCAGGTCGCGACCGGCCGGGCGGATGTCGCCGATCGGGCGGTGCGGGCGATGAACCACCGCGTCGAGCGCGGCGTCGAACGCGTCGAGCAGATGCTGGGCGACGTCGGCATCGATCACGTCGCCACGGAACTCGATGCCCAGTTGCAGGTACTCGCCGCGCTCCTGCACGAAGAACGTGCAGTCGTTCACCGCGGTGCCCGACGGGATGATCCGGTGCTCGGCGGAGCGGTCACCGAACCACACCGGCGCCAACCGTTCATAGGCGAGCATGTGTGAGGTGTCCGGCACGGAGCGTCCTTCGAGGCGGGCCCGGCGAACGATGTCGGCATAGGGGTGCGTCCGGTGGGGCAGGGCGCGGGCGACCTGCGCGCTGGCTTCCACGTCGAGTGAACGCAGCGGGAGCGACGGGTCGACGTCGAAGCGCATCGGCAAGGTGTTGAGCGCGTACCCGATCAGGGGTTCCGACGAAGGGTGGTCCTTCGTCGAGGCGGTGACGCCCATCTCGACCACCCCGTCGCCACTGAAGCCGCTGAGCACCGCAGCAGCCGCGGTGAGCGACGCGGCGAACGGGGTGCTGGCCGCGGCAGCGGCGAGTTCGCTGGTGGTCACCGATGCCGGACGGTGCAGGTACCCGTCAGCCTCGACTCGGGCGGGGGGCGGCAGCTGCACCCCGGCGACCGTGTCGGGTGCTTCGGCCCAGACGTCGGCGGCGGTCGCCGCGTTCGTGCGTTGCCACGCGCCGTAGGCGGCGTACGAGGTCGCAAGGTCCGGCAGGGCGCGGCCATGATACGCGGCGTCGATCTCGTCCCAGAGCAGATCGAAGGTACCGGCATCGACGGAGATGTGGTGCAGGCCGATCACGATGTTCCAGGCCCCGGCATCGTCGGCGCCCACCTCGACGCGGACCAACGGCCCGTGGTCGAGATCGAACGGGCGGCGCCGCAGTTCGTGGACCACGGTCTCGACGTCCCCGGCCGGGAGCGGCTCGAACGACAACGCCTCGCCGACGTGGAGGCGGCGACGGTGCGGCGCGTACGACGTGTGCAGCGGACCGTGCCGCTCGACGACGGTCGCCACCGCCTCCCGCAGCCGCTCGACGTCGAGGCCCGTGTCGGC
>CAZJUC010000142.1:0-1857 GCA_964549065.1 uncultured Ilumatobacteraceae bacterium | reverse complement strand
CGATCGTGTACCAGCGGGTGACGTTGTAGCGGACGTCGTGAGGTGCGGCGCGGTACTCGAACAGCATCGCCTCCTCACCGGGCGACAGCGGGAGCGGTTCCGACAGGTCGAGGTCGCCGATGTCGGCGAGTCGGCGACCACTGCCGATGTGTTCGTCGACGGCGTGGGCGAAGTCGGCGAGCGTGCGGTGCTCGAAGACGAGGGCGTCGGGCAGTTCGATCGAGAAGTGGCGCTCGGTGGCGGCCACGGTCTCGAGCGCGGCGAGTGACGCCCCGCCGAGGTCGAAGAAGTCATCGTCGATGCCGACGCGGTCGGCGTGCAGGATCGTCGCCCAGATCGTGGCGACCGCCGCCTCGGTCGGCGTGGTCGGTGGCCGGTACGACGCCGAGCCGAGATGCGATGTCGACGGCGCGGGCAGCGACGACACGTCGAGCTTCGTGCTGTCCGCCAGCGGTAGCTCGCGGACGTGCACGAAGGCCGCCGGCACGGCGCGCGCCGGCAGCAGGTCGCGCAGGTGCGCGGCGAGCAGCCGAGCGTCGACCGGGGTGCCGTCGACGGTCTGGTACCAGGCGGTGAGCACGTGCGGCGGCGTCGGGACATAGCCGATCTCGGCGAGCATGCGCTCGATGTCGGCCTGATCGTCGTCGTCATCGAGTTCGTCGAGTGCCTCGTCACGGGTCTTGTGCCCGAGGCGGACGTCCCAGCTGTAGGGCTCGGCATAGTTGTGGTAACCGCGCTCGGTGCGGTGCACGTGGATCCCGGCGGCGTTGACCAGACAGTTCGTGGACCGACCGGTGTCGACGGGGCGCACCCACGGCGCCCGTTCGTCGAGGAAGTCGTACATGTCGGCCAGTTCGACGTCGAGGTAGCGGTAGACGTCGAGGTACTCGATCTCGGCCAGTACGTCGATGTCGGTGCGTTCGAAGACTCTCTGCTCCGGGAGCAGCTCGGTGACCGCATCGTGGGTGTGGTGGTAGGCGCGCCGGGCCTGGACGACGGTGCGGTCGATCTCGTCGGGTTCGAAACGGTCGGCCTCGAACTGATGGGGCACCAGCCGGGTCTCGAAGAACTGCCCACGCGACAGCCCGGTCGCGATCACCGGGACCCCCATCGCGTGGGCCCGGGCGGTGGCCAGGGTGTAGATCGTCTTGTAACAGCCGTTGCACACGTTCGCGAAGCGTTCGAGGCTGTCGCGGAAGATCTCGTTCATCGCCTCGGTGGTGGCGAACTCGTGGGTGATGCCGAGGTCGGCGACGCTGCGGCGGATGTTCTCCTTCGCGCCGTCGGAGATGAACCCGTTGTCGAGGGTGAAGGCGTGCACCCGCCAGCCGCGTTCGACCAACTGGTACAGCGCATAGGTCGAGTCCTTGCCACCCGACAGCAGGTGGATGCAGTCGTAGTCGCCCGTGGATCGACTCCGGGCCCGTTCGAGCTCGCGATCGAGGTCGGCGGTGTCACGGAACCAGCTGGCGGTCTGGGGTGCCACGACGTCGAACGACCGGCACACCGAGCAGACACCGGCAGCATCGATGTCGACGTTCGGGACGTCGGTGCCGAGACCGCAACGCGTGCAGCGCCGCACGTTCGAGGTCGATGGCGTCCACACCCGGACGACCGCGCCGGTGACGTCGGGGTGTGCGACGAGGGCTGCTTCGATCTCCCCGGGCTCGAGGCGCACCCCGCCGATCGAGAGCTGGTCGTCGATGCGTCCACCGAAGACCAGCGCCCCGTGCTCGACGCGCACGCGGTCGCCCGTGCGGTAGAGCGCGCCGATCCCATCGACGTCGACGAACCGTTCGGCCGTGGCTTCGGGAAGATGGAGGTACTCGCGTGCCATACCGGGGCGCCGCACGTACA
>CAZJUC010000141.1:0-8544 GCA_964549065.1 uncultured Ilumatobacteraceae bacterium | reverse complement strand
TCGTGATCACCGATCGCGGCACCCCGGTTGCCCGAATCGTCGCCCTCGACTCGACACCGGCGATCGACCGCCTCACTGCCCAGGGCGTGATCAGTCGGCCGACGCGCTCGACTCGGCCGATCGCCGGTGAGCGGCAACGCCCGACACCGAAACGACCGGTTGCGGACATCATCAGCGAGCAGCGTCGCTGAACGTGTCCCTCGTCTATTTCGATTCGAGCGCGCTCGTCAAACTCGTGCTCGAAGAAGTTGGATCAGACATCGCCGCTGCCTTGTGGAACGCGTGCGATGTGGCGTTGTCGAGTCGACTTGCCTATCCCGAGGTCTGCGCAGCACTCGCAGCTGCCGGCCGCCACCATGACCTCACTGAGTCGGATGCGTCGGCGGCTGCGTCCGACTGGGAGTTGTTCTGGGCATCGATGCGTCCGGTCGAGTTGTCCGCCGACGTCGAGCGAGCTGCCGGTTCGCTCGCGGCAACTCATCAGCTCCGCGGGGCTGACGCGGTCCATCTCGCCAGTGCGCTTGCACTCGGCTCGCCAGATCTCACCGTCGCGGTGTGGGACAAACGCCTTCACGCCGGAGCCGCTGCGATCGGCCTCGCTGTCGCACCAGCCACCCTCGCGTGACATCCCGATCCTCGAACTGAGCGATACCGAGTCCTCAGCGCACACACATCGCGGGAAGCGCGCTGTTCGCGAGCTGTTCCGGTCGGTGATCACCGAGCGGCTTCCTTCAGATTCCGAAGATGACCCGGTCACGAAGCCAGTCTGCGAGCCACGCCTCGTGCAGCGGTGCCCGGATGGGAGCCCCTGGACGATGCTGCCGCGCGGTTCGAGTCCGCGGTCACCGAACTCGGCGACAGCACCGTCGTGGTCTCGCACGGAACGATCATGTCGGCATGGCTCACCCGGAAGTTCGCTGATCTCGACGCAGTTGGCTTCTGGTCGAACCTCGAGATGTCCGACGCGTGGCTCGTCGACCTCCGCGCCCGATCGGCTCATCGGATCGCCGTCCACGACGGTTTCGAACCAGACTGAGCTGCATGCCGGCAGAGCTCGACGGACACCCGTCTCCGATTCGGACGGTCGATCGAGACGCCGTGCTGAGCACCGTCGCTGATCGAGTGTGCAGCGTCGATCGCGGTCGTGTGCTGGTCGGGTCGTCATCCGATCGACGACCGATTCGTTCCACCGGCTGCGTGCGGAGCGGCTCGCTCGCGGGACGACCTCGGCCGATGGCTACTACCTCGACTCACACGTCGCCACCGATGCAGTGCTCGTGTCCGACAGTCTGTTCCTGCACCGCCCCGAGTTCGCCCAAGCCTGGGACGTCTCGGTCTATCTCGTCGTGGTAATGACTCACGGAACCTCTGCCACGATCTCGATGGTTGCAGATCGTTATGCCGAAGCGTTCGCTCGAGCCGGAGTGTCTGCTCTGCTTTATGACCATCGGAATCTGGGCTCCAGTGACGGTGAACCACGCCAGGAGATCAACCCGTGGGTCCAGAGCCGTGGTTATCGCGAGGCCATCGATTTCGCCTCGGCGCTCGAAGACCACGACTCGGATCGGATCGGGATCTGGGGGACTTGTACTCGGCGGGCGAGGTGTTCTTGGTCGCCGCTTGTGACGCAAGAGTCCGAGTGGTTGTGGCGCAATGCCCTGTCTTCGGTCCGCCCCACCCGAGGCTGCGCCGACGCTGGAAGCATTCGAGGCAATACGAGCCACGATACGTGCCGTGCTGAGCGGTCGCTGAAGGTGGGAGCACGTGTCAATATCGAGCACCTCGGTGCGATCCGTCTGAAGTCGAGCTGGCTAGAGGTCGTGGCTTGGTTGGCTCGCTTTCGTTTCCGTCGGCGGTCTGAGGACCCGAGACGCAGTGCCGGCTTCCGGCAGTCGGTGGTCGGTGGTCGGTGGTCGGTGAGGCTCAGGCGGGTCGAAGTGTCGTGACACCGCCAACGGGGCGGAGCGGGGTGCGCAGGTGTACGGGAAGGAATGGGTCGAGCGTCGCAGCGAGCGAGGTGAGGAGCGCGGCGTGACACACGTGCACGGTGCCTTCGGTTTCGGCGACGACGACCGCCTCGGAGGTGTCGCGCAACTCGACTTCACCGACGACTGCGCCGTCCGAGGTGTCGACTGTGACAAGCAGCGATCGGCGCGGTTGCAGGAACGCGGCGCCGGTGTCGGGATGGCGGAACCCGTAGCCGAGCGCCACGACGACCAGCAACGCATCGACGCCTACTGTCTGCACGCTGTTGGCCGTGCCGATCGGATCCGGATGCGGGAACATTGGCGCACCCGGCCGCGATGGCAGGTAGCGGCGCGCGAGTTCGTCGAAGCTTCGACGCCACCGAACCTGACCGCCGTCGATCGCCAACAGCGCCGATCCCAGCCCGGTGCCTGCGCTGTACACGGTGCCCGTCGGGTCCGATCGCCGGCGACGCCGCTGGCCCACCGCCCGGTACCGCCCAGACAACCCCACCGTCGTGCGCGTCGATCGCGTGCACCAGGCCCGACCCGTCGACGGTGTACACGAGCCGTCCATCGGCCGACACCGACGGGCTCGACGTACACCGCCCCGAAATCGATGTACGGGTAACCACCTGGACCTGTGGACCTGTTACGTCGAGCGCAGTCAAATCGCTCGCATCCGAGGATGCCGAGACGGCTGGCACGTACAGCAACCCGGTATCGGGCCCGACGGCGGGTGAACATGTCACCGGATGCCCAAACCCGAAGAAGGCCGGTTCGATCAGGGCGACCGTGTCGGCGTCCATCATGTCTTCGGCCCACAGGCCCGGCGTCGACGGCGGGGGCGCAAAGCCCGCACCGGCACCCAGGTCGAACACCGGACGCACCGGTGCTCCCGATTCCGGATCGAGCAGGACGAGTTGCCCCTCCATCGTCACGCCGCCAACGAAGCCGTCCTGGGTGACGATGCTCGACACGGGACCACCGACGGCGCCGAGATCGACGAGGTCGGTGCTCCACAGCAGCCGTCCATCGAGATCGAAGCACCAGGTGTGGCGATCATCGGAGACGACGAACCTGTCCGACCCCACGAAGAGCGGAACGTCGGTGCACACCCGCAGGCCCGGCCGCGACCGGTCAGCTTCGTGACCGCCGACCACCTCACCGTCGGCGGACAAGATGTGGACCCGCGGGCCGGGCGCCGCCTGGCCGGTCGTCACGTAGCGACGACCATCGGCTCCCACCGACGGGCCGAACAGGACCGTCCGGCCCGCCAGCACGTGCGAGTCGGTGCGCAGCCGACGGCGAAGCGCGAACGGGACCGTGTCGGAGTTGCGGGCATCACGATGGATGCCGTTCCATCCCACGCCGGCCACGACGTCGTGCTCGCCTGTCCCACTCATCGCTGCGCGCGTGCTGCGATCTCCATCGGACCCGATGGTCAGCCGAACCGCATCGGCGGTTCGGCGTCGACGAACTCACCACCGAGCACTGAACCGAAGGCGTCGGCGGCCGCCTGGTCGATTGCGGCGAGGTCGCCGCCGGCAACGACGGTTTCATCGCACCCGACGGCTTCGATGTCGGTCTCCTGGGCGGTGCCGCGATTGGCCAGCGCACTGACGATGCCGGCGTGACCGATCGGGTCGATCAACTGGGCGGCATGGCTCACGGCGCGGTCCGGGCACCAGTCCTGGATCGTCACGACCGTCGCGTCCGGAATCGCCGCCGCCGACTCCGGCGGGATGAACTCGTCGGTGAGAGTTCGCACCGCAGTGACCGGTACCGACGACTCCGCCCACGCCGCGTCGAGTGCCGTCAGCAACGCGCTGCCTGGCGTCATCTGCCACAGTGCGGGCACGCACCCCTCGGCGCACAGTGCTTCCACCGCGGGTGTGCCTGCGTTTGGACCGCCGACTGCGACGATCATCGACACCTGGTCGGCAACGTCGGGCCAGAACGCCACGGCGCCGCGCGACTGCAGGACACCCTGGCTGTGGGCGACGATCGAAAGCGGCTCACCGGTGCGATCGGTGATCGTGCGCACGGCGCCGACGACGTACTCGGTCGAGTCCTGGATGTCGCCGGTCGAGCGCCCAGGCAGCTCCACGGTGCAGACCTCGTAGTCGAACGACGGCAGCGTCGCGGCCAGGCTGGGGCCGAAGGCCTCAGCCGGGGTCGTGCCCGTGCCGTGGACGAGCAGGATCGTGCCGCCGTCACCGGGCTCCCCGCAGGCGATCGACGCCTCGAGGTCGGTCGCCGAGACAAAGAGATCCGACAGATCGACGCCCTCACTCGCGGGCGCAGACGTCGTCTCCACCGCCGGCATCGTGGTCTCCGCCGCCATCGTCGTCTCCGCCGCGACCGTGGTCTCGGGCGCCTCTGTGATGTCGGGCGCGTCAGTCGTGGCCGACCCGGCGTCGCCGGACGAGTCGTCGTCGTCGCTGCAGGCCACCACCGCCAGGGCGACGGCGGCGACCGCGACTGCATACTTGAAATTCCCCATGTGACTTCCCCCTTGTGTAGTTGTTCACTCTCCCGGTGACGGCGACCCGGTACAAGGCGACTTCGAGCGCGATTAGTGTGTGCCGCACATGAATCATCCGGTGGAGCTGCTCGAGACCTTCGTGGCCGCCGCCGAGGAACTCCACTTCGCCACCGCCGCCGAGCGACTGCACCTCGACCCGTCGAGCGTCAGCCGACGCGTCCGCCAACTCGAGGCGCTGACCGGCGTGACCCTGTTCGACCGCAGCACCCGCAGCGTCGCCCTCACCGACGCCGGGCGTACTCTGTTGCCCGTCGCCAGCAGGGCGCTGGAACGACTCGACGAGGTCGACCGCACGATCCGCTCCCTCCGACGCGCCGAACGCGTCACCGTGTCGGTCGGGCTGATCGCCCACTCCGCCGATTCCCGACTGCTGGAGCGACTCAACGCCGCGGCCACCGATCTCGCCGTCGAACTCGAGACAACGGAGTTCGGCTTCGACGACACGTCCGCCGGCGTGCGCGATGCCACCTCCGATCTGGGCATCGTCTTCGAACCGATCGACGGCGAGGGCCTCGTCGTCCAGCGCCTGTTCGACGTGCCGCGCATTGCCATCCTCCCCACGCGGCACCGATTCGCCGAGCGGGACAAGGTGTCGATCACCGACCTCCTCGACGAACCATGGATCAAGCCGTCGAGCATCGACCGTACCTTCGTCGACCACTGGCTCGCCGTCGATCACCGCAACGGGCGCGAACCGCTGATCGGAGCCGTCACCCACACCTCCGAAGCCGGGCTTCTCGCGATCATGTCAGGCAAAGGGATCAGCGCAGGAGCCACCGCACGCACCGGCTTCCGGACCGACGGACTCGCCACAGTCCCGATCACCGACCTCCCACCAGCAAACATCGCCGTAGTCACCCGAGCCGACACCGACGGAACACCCGCCCGAGCCATCGCGAATCGTCTCCACCTGCTCTTCGCCGCCGACCGACGAGCTTGACCGACCGGCTCGGCAAAGATGCGTCGCACACCGCTCCCCAAAGGCCACCGCCTCGCGGTGCCACCTTCGCCGCCGTCTGAAGTTGCACCGGTTTCTTGGACACCTGATTACGCGGGAGACCGTGTAGGAAGGAGCCCGTCATGGGTCGTCCGAACAAGTACCCCGACCAGTTCCGCAAGGATGCAATCGAGCTGGTGAAGACCTCCGAGCGTCCGATCGCGGAGGTGGCTCGATCTCTCGGGATCGCGGAGGGCACGTTGTGGAACTGGGTCAGAGCGGCCCGTGATGCCGACACTCGAGCGGCGGATCCAGATGGCCTGTCGGAGTCCGAACGCGACGAGTTGCGCCGGCTTCGCAAGGAGAACATCGAGCTGCAGACCGACAAGGAGATCCTGCGGCGGGCGGCGGCATATTTTGCCCGGGAGACGATGCGTTGATCCGCTTGCAGTTCGTCTCGGACAACCAAGCGGATCTGCCGGTGGCTTGAGCGGCTCACGCTGTTCACCTGGCCGTCTTCTTCTCCTTCTTCTTCTTCTTCTCCTTCTTCTCCTCCTCCTTCTCCTCCTCTGCATTGTGGCCACGAGCTGAACTGCGGTCCTGTGGGATTCTGCGAGTGCGTGCGCTGGCTCCGCGGTGACGGTGGTTGGTCGGTGCCGTGACCGTACCGTCGTTTCTCCAGGTCATAGCCTTGCAATGACCTACAAACTGAAAGGATGTAACCTTGTCTTGTGCAACGTAACGACAGGCTGTAGCCTTGTTCTTGAGGAGGTGCATTGTGCGGAAAAGCCAACGACGACAAGCTCGCCAGGCGCTCGACCGTCGCCTCGGCGCCATCGACTCGACAGTGCTCGCACCGCCGTCCGCGGGCTGGGTGCGTGCCATCAGGGATGCCCTCGGTCTCAGCACCCGCCAGCTGGGGGAGCGTCTCGGCGTGGCAGCCATGTCGGTCACGGACCTCGAAGAATCTGAGCGCGCCGGTAGCGCTCAGCTCGCGACCTTGCGGCGAGCCGCTGACGCCATGGACTGCGACTTGTTCTATGCCTTTGTTCCCCGGGCGGGTCTGGAAGAGACGGTCCGTCGTCAGGCTTTCCGAGTAGCGCGCCGCGAACTGGCACGGGTGGACACGACGATGCGCCTCGAGGACCAGGCGCTCCCGAACGAGCAGGCCGAGGCGAGGGTGGCGGAGTTTGCAGAGAACTTGCTCGACGACCGGGCGCTGTGGGATGACCGACAGTGATGGCATCGGCGCGGGGCCTCCCGGGTCTACGCCACTCACTCCGGACGATCTCGCTGGACTCCTGCCAACGTGGTTGGCGACGCAACGTGACCTGAACGTGGCGGAGCAGGCAAACATCGAACGCGCAGTCCGCTGGGCCTTCACCGGACGCCGGCCCGTGAAGGATGTTGGCGATCTGCTGACGGTGACCTTCAGTGCCAAGCTCCACAAGCGCATGTTCGGCGACGTCTGGCGATGGGCCGGCCAGCACCGCAAGGTTCAAGCCAACATCGGCGTCGAGGCACACGTGATCGGCCCGTCCATGAAGCAAACGTTCGACGATGCACGGTTCTGGACCGAGCACGGAACGTACCCGGTCGAGGAGATCGCCGTGCGCCTGCACCACCGCCTCGTCGCGATCCATCCGTACCCCAACGGCAACGGGCGCCAGACTCGGATGCTCGCCGACGTCTATCTCGACGTGCTCGGAGAGAGTCGGCTCTCCTGGGGAGGTGGTGGAGACTTCGTCCACCAAACGGACCAACGCGACGAGTACCTCGCCGCCTTGCGTTCTGCCGACTCCCTCGACATCGCGCCGCTCTTGCAGTTCGCCACCAGATGAAGGCGCGTTTCGCAAGAACGCGCCACTGGCTCATCCCGCCCTCAATCGAACCCGCCGCTTGACGAGGAATTCTCGAACGCCGACGGCACGCCCGATACCCCTGCACATATGCGCCACAGGTGCTGCACGCGTTCGGAAACTCAGTCGAGGATGGAGAGGCCGAATGCGATCAGCACGAAGAAGCCACCCACGCAGAGCAGACCGACGCCGAGGCCGACCGGTGACCCCCAGCCGTGCCACCGCTGCTGCAGGAGGCGTCCCTCGTCAGCGTTTCGGTGAGGGTGCCGATCGTCGCCTGCTGAGAGCGCGCTCATCGGGAATCTTCGTTGCTGTCGACGCGGACGACGATCTTGCCACTGGCAGTGCCGGACTCGAGGTTCCGCATCGCATCGATCCGCAAGCTCGCCGAGACCCTCGACGCCAAACCGATGACCATCTACCACTACGTCCCGAGCAAGGACGCGATCCTCGACGGCATGATCGACCACGTCTTCGCCGAGATCGAACTCCCACCCACCGACCAGCCGTGGCGGGATGCAATCGTCGTGCGGTGCCACTCGATGCGAGAGGTCCTCGCCCGCCACCCGTGGGCTGCGCCGCTCATGGAGCGACGCACGACCCCCGGACCGGCACTCCTGCGGCATCACGACGTCGTCCTCGGCTGCTTTCGCCGCGCCGGGTTATCGCTCGGGCTCGTCGGCCACGCCTACGCGGTCGTGGACGCGTTCCTCTACGTATTCGCAATCCAGGAGGCCTCGCTCCCGGCGACCGCCGGGGACGACATGGCCGACCTGGCCGGCTCGATCATGGAACAGATGCCCCCAGATCTCTATCCGCGCCTGACCGAGTTCACGATCGGCAGGGTGCTCCAACCCGGCTACGACTTCGGCGACGAGTTCGGCGTCGGCATCAACCTCATCCTCGACGGCCTCGCCCGCGCCGTCGACGACCAACGAACCCCCTGACCGCAAGGTTGTACCCGCGCCCGGGTCAGCTCCGACCAGCTGTCCCAGGGTGCTGTGCAAGCTCATAGGCGCCGACAACGAACGGGAACGCGGCATTATCACAGCCCACGCAAATCAGCGCCTTCAACGAGGCGGCCGCCACCGAGCAGATCGGCACGACGGCGCTCTCCGATCTGCGCCGTATTGCCGGGCCAGACGGTCGGCGCCGATACCGGTCGGCGACTGCCGATCGGCCCTGCCGGATACCGATCGGACGAGCGTGACGCCGAGAGATGCCGATACCGAGCGC
>CAZJUC010000140.1:0-8564 GCA_964549065.1 uncultured Ilumatobacteraceae bacterium | reverse complement strand
ACCACGACCACGACCACGACCACGACCACGACCACGACCACGACCACGACCACGATCACGGGACGGGTTGGCACCGCCACGGGATCTTCCCGCACACCCACAAGTTCGACATGGACGAACTCGACCTGTCGGGCAAGGTCAGCTGGAAGACGCTCGCCGCGCTCGGACTCTCCGGCGGATTGGTGCCGTCGACCTCGGCGATCATCGTGTTGCTCGGCGCGATCCAGCTCAACCGCATCGCGTTCGGCGGCATGCTGATCCTCGCGTTCGGCCTCGGGATGGCGATCGCCCTCGTGAGCGTCGGCCTCGGCATGGTGGCGTTGCGCGACAAGACCTTCGGGGCGATGGATCAGAACTCGATGATCCAGACCGCCCGGATCTGGATCGTCCCGATCGCAGCGTTCGCGGTGATGGCGATCGGCCTCTTCCTGGTCGTACGCGCAGCTGCCGAGATCAGCGGCCTCTGAGTCCGCTCGAGGCTCGGTCAGTGACCGAACTCGGTGGTGATCACCCGGCCGTCGCGCTGGCCGGCGCTGGGAGCGAGATCGGTGACCACGAACGCCCGCTGGAGCCATCGGTCACGGCCGTCGAAGCGGGCGGTGAACGGCGAGCGGCCGTGAATGGTGACGTTGTTGTCGACCACCAGCAGATCGCCCGGCTCGAGGACGACCGATGTCTGGATCTCGGCGATCAGTTCCCGGACCCGCACGAGGACGTCGTCTGCTTCGCTGTCCGTGCCGACGGTGAGGTCGGCGTCGAACACGAAGGTCGGCTCGTTGCGGGTGCCGGTGACCAGCGGGCGAGCGGGTCCCAGCTCGTTGGCTCGTCCGTCGAGGAAGCTGGCGTCGACCGCAGTGCGGAACCGGGGCTCGAACATCACCTCGACCACGTCGACGGGGAGACGGTCGATGAGTTCGTGGACCGACACGAGCGTCGTGTGCGCCGACGGATCTCCGCGGAGGCACAACAGCAGCAGATAGCGGGGCCGGAACGGATGGAATGCGGTCTCGGTGTGGAACATCAGGTTCGAACGCGACGACGTGGACGTCTGGCGGTCGGCGTCGGTCTGGGTCGGCACGATGTTCTGCACGATCCGCCCGCCGTGTTCGGGGACGTAGCCGACCGGCTGACCGAGGCGTCGGGCGACGGTGAGCAACGTGAGTTCTGTCGACAGGTCCTTGTCGACCGGCGTCTCGGGCGCCATCGGGGTCGGCGGGAGATCGCCGATCGGCGCGTTGCGCACGAGGAGCGCTCCGGAGCGGGGGGGCTCGGACGCGAACCGCACGATGGCGTCGTCGACCTCGATCGGGAGATCGCGCGCCGCGAGCGCAGCCAGCCGGACCAGGTCCTCGTCGAGCGAGAGCGAGGCGGTCGGCCTCGTCCGTGGGCACCACGTCGATGCATCGACGGAGGTGGGAGCGACGTGTGCCGTCGTGGTGGGGATCGTGGACATGGTCGCCTCCTCGGAACGCGAGCTGGAACAGCTGTGCCAATCATACCAGCTCAGTGAAACACAGTCGATCAAAGACGCCGTGTCGGGAAGCCGACGCCAGCTACGGTGGCCATCCGATGGAGTTCGAGCAACGCCTACGCGAACGGGCCGATCGCCTCACCCCCACCGAGCGACGCATCGCCCAGACCGTGCTCGCCGGCCCGCAGCTCGTCGCATTCGGCACCGTTGCGGATCTCGCCGTTGCGGCCGGCGCCGGCACGGCCACGGTCGTGCGGTTCGCGGTGAAGCTCGGCTTCGACGGGTACTCCGAACTCCAGGACTCGATCCGCAGCGACCTCGCCGGGCGGCTCCGTCCTGCCGTCGAACGCATCCGCGACGAGCCCGTCGGCGGAGGTGCGTCGCTGATCGCCCACCACCTCGATGCCGAACTGTCGAACGTGCGGGCCACGCTCGGTGCGGTCGACGCCGAGGAGCTGGCGGCCGCCGTCGCGTTGCTCGCCGATCCCGATCGCCCGGTGCTGGCGCTGTCGGGGGTGGCCTCGCGCGGCGTCGCCGTGCAGTTCGTGGGTGATCTCGAGCAGATCCGACCCGCCTGCCGGTTGCTCGACGGCAACCCGATCGACGTCGTGCGGACCTTGACGCTCGTCGGCGCCGGTGCGACGGTGGTGGCGCTCGACCTGCGTCGCTACGAGCGATGGCTGATCGACGCGCTGCAGGTCGCCATCGACACCGGCGCGTCGGTGATCTCGATCTCCGACAGCGTGCTGTCCCCACTCGCCGGTGCGGCCGACCACTCCTTCGTGGTCGAAGCAGCCTCGGCCAGCCCGTTCGACAGCCACGTCGGCACACTCGCGCTGCTCGACCTGCTCGTGGCTGATGTCGCCACGGCGTTGCGATCGAGCGCCACCGCACGGCTCGATCGTCTCGAAGCGGCCTGGCGCCGAGCCGACGCGTTGACCGCCGACTGAACGCCTGTCCGACCGGGCGGGCGGCCACTAGCGTTGCGCCGATGAGGGACCTCCGTGTTGCCGCGGTACAGATGGCGATGGGGGACGAGCTCGACACGAACATCGAGGTCGCCGAACGGCTCGTCCGGACCGCCGCAGCGCAGGGAGCGCAGATCGTTCTGATCCCCGAGTTGTTCGAAGGGCCCTACTTCTGCAAGGACCAGCTCCCCGAGCACTTCGACCGGGCGCGGCCGCTCGACGGTCATCCGACGGTCGAGCACTTCGCATCGGTGGCTGCCGAGCTCGGCGTCGTGCTGCCCCTGAGCGTGTACGAACGGGCCGGCCAGGCACTGTTCAACACCGTGGTCGTCGTCGACGCCGACGGCAGCACGCTGGGCCACTACCGCAAGAGTCACATCCCCGACGGCCCCGGCTACACCGAGAAGTACTACTTCAGCCCTGGCGACACCGGCTTTCGGGTGTGGCACACGATGCACGGCACCGTCGGGGTCGGGATCTGCTGGGACCAGTGGTTCCCGGAGGCTGCCCGGTCGATGGCGCTGCTCGGTGCCGAGGTGTTGTTGTACCCCACCGCGATCGGCACGGAGCCGCCCGATCCCACCTGGGACTCGAGTGGGCACTGGCAGCGGGTGATGCAAGGACACGCCGGCGCCAACCTGATGCCGGTCGTGGCCGCGAATCGCATCGGGCGCGAGGTCGGCACGACCTGCGAGATCACCTTCTACGGATCGTCGTTCATCGCCGACAACACCGGCGCCAAGGTCGCCGAGGCGGGTCGTGACGACGAGGCGGTCCTGGTCGCGTCGTTCGACCGCGACCAGCTGCGCAGCCAGCGCGCCGCGTGGGGCCTGTTCCGCGACCGTCGCCCCGAGCTCTACGGTCCGCTCGTGACCCTCGACGGTGAGCACCGGCAATGACGCGGCTGCCCTCGTGACGCGGTTGCCGGCGGAGTGGGAGCCGCACGAGCGCACGGCGATGTGCTGGCCGGCGCGAGTCGACATGTGGGGCGACGTGTACGCCGACGCCGAGGCGGCCCACGCCGAGGTGGCGAATGCGATCGCCCGGTTCGAGCCGGTCACGATGTTGGCATCGCCGCGCGCCGCCGAGCGGGCCGCGGCGCGGTGCGGGCCGGGCGTCGAGGTGGTCGAGCAGGCGATCGACGATTCGTGGTTCCGCGACAGCGGACCGATCTACGTGGCCGATGACGCTGGCGACCGGGTGGCGACGGACTGGCGGTTCAACTCGTGGGGTGGGAAGTTCCTGCCATACGACGACGACGCAGCCGCCGCGCGCCGTTTCGCCGAACGGCGAGGCGACCCGGTCCGATCGATCGACATGGTGTTCGAGGGTGGCTCGATCACTGGCGACGGCGACGGCACGCTCGTCACGACCACCCAGTGCCTGATGCATCCCAATCGCAACCCGACGATGACCCGGACCGCCGTCGAGGCGACCCTGGGCGCCGAGCTGGGCGCCGAACGCATCATCTGGCTGCCGTACGGGCTGTCCCTCGACGACGACACCGACGGCCACGTCGACAACGTCGCCGCGTTCGCCGCGCCGGGTCGGCTGGTCCTGCAGGGATGCGACGACCCCGACGAAGACGACTGGCTGCGCCTCGACGTCGATCGCCGCGTGGCGCAGGGGGCGCTCGACGCCCGAGGTCGAGCACTCGACGTCGTCGTCGTCCCTGTGCTGCCGTTCGCCGAGATCGATCGTGGAGCCGGCCCCGAGCGGGTCGTCGTGCCCTACCTCAACCACTACCTCGGCAACGGTTTCGTGTTGATCCCCGTCTGTGGCCACGCGGCCGACGCCGACATGGTCGCCGTGATCGCCGAGCAGTACCCCGGTCGTGAGGCCATCGCTCTCGACGTCGGTGCGATCCTCGCAGCCGGTGGCGGCGGCATCCACTGCATCACCCAACAACTCCCGGCACCGTGAGCGAGTCGGCGCGGGTGGATCAGTGGTTGTGGGCGGTACGGATGACCAAGACGCGCAGCGACGCGGCAGCGGCGTGCCGGGGCGGACACGTGAAGGTCAACGGCAAGACGGCGAAGCCGGCGACGAAGGTGCTGGTCGGCGATCGGGTCGAGGCGTACCTGCACGACCGTGAGCGCGTCCTCGAGGTGAGCAGGTTGATCGTCAAGCGGGTGGGGGCAGCAGTCGCCGTGGAGTGTTTCGTCGACCACAGCCCGCCGCCACCGGAACGTGACCACGACGTCCCCGTGTTCCAGCGAGAACGGGGCGCCGGCCGGCCGACGAAGCGCGACAAGCGCCAGCTCGATCGTCTGCGTGGCCGCTCGAAGTGAAACGAGCGCCCGGAGCCCTCGTTTCGCTTCCCGCCCTCGGTAGCGTTCGCGTCGCGTGGCGCTGACCGAACCTCTCCCCGACTCGCTTGCGGAGCACGAGCACATCGATCCGACCGTGCGCGGCGGCATGGCGTTGTGGACACTGCTGGTCGGCTTCGCGATGTTGATGGTCGGCAACGGTCTCAATGCGGCGGTGCTCGGTGTGCGCACGGTCGACGAGGGCTTCGGTGTGCGCACGACCGGTGTGGTGATGGCGTGCTACTTCGCCGGCTTCCTGCTCGGCCCGCCGGCGGTGGTGAGGATGCTGTCGGCGGTGGGTCACATCCGCGTGTTCGCCAGCCTGGCGTCCACCGCGTCGTGCGCGGTTCTCGTGCACTTCGTGTGGATCTCGCCACTCAGCTGGGGAGCGATGCGTGTCGTGTTCGGCTTCTGTATGGCGGGGCTGTTCGTGGTGGTCGAGTCGTGGCTGAACGAGGCGTCGACGCCGACCAGCCGCGGACGCACGCTCGCGGTGTACGGGATCGTGTCGATGGCTGGGTTGGCCGTGGGGCAGTTGCTGATCGCGACCGGCGAGACCAGCGGACCGACCCTGTTCGTCGTCGCGTCGATCCTCGTGTCGATGTCGTTCGTCCCGATGGCCTTGGCCGCCACGACGGATGCCCCGCCGCTGCGGGTGACCGAACCGCTGGGGCTGCGTGAGCTGCTCGGCTTCGCCCCGACCGGTGCGTTCGGCATGCTGCTCACGGGAGCCTCACACGGTGTCCTGCTCGGACTGTCGGCGGTGTACGCCACCGGTGCCGGCTTCGGGGCGACCCGAACGGCGTTGTTCGTCGCCGCCCCGGCGATCGGGGCGCTGCTGTTCCAGTGGCCGATCGGTTGGACATCCGACCGTGTCCCACGACGCGGGGTGATCTTCGTGGTGTCGGTCGGAGCCACCGCCACGGCGCTGCTGCTCGCCCTCGTCGCCGCCGACAGCGTGCTCGTCCTCCCCCTGATGCTGGTGCTCGGTGGATTCACGTTCCCGCTCTATCCGCTCCTGCTGTCCTACACACTCGACTGGGCCCGCCCCGGCACGGCGATCGGGGCCAGTGGCACCTTGCTGCGTATCAACGGAACCGGAGCGGTGATCGGCCCGGTCACCGCAGGCGCCCTGATGTCGACGCTCGATCAGTCGGCGCTGTTCTGGTGCCTCGTCGCGACCCACGGACTGATCGCCTCCTACCTGGCCTACCGACTGCTCGTCGCCGACGGCCTGCCGATGGAGCGTCAAGGTGCGTTCGTGCCGGTGCCCGCCCGCGCCACCGTGTTGGCGATCCGGCTGAGCGGTCGCCCGCTGCGAGCATCGAGGGCGAAGCTGCGTGCCGAGCCCTCCTCGGCCCGGGACGAGGATGGCTCGGACCCGACCGGCTTCATCCCCGGTCGGTGATGGTGACGCGCACCTCGACCTGATCGCCCGACCAGTTCACGTGCAGCTGGTGGCCGGTGGGTACGAGCGATTCGCTGGCGGAGTCGGGGGTGTCGTCGAACCGTATCCCGAGCACGTCGAGCGTCGCGCTGTCGTCGCCGTGGGTCACCGGGCGGTTGCTGACCAGTCGTAGGCCGACCGAACCGCTCGTGCCCGCGGCACGCACCACGAACTCGAGGTCGCCGACGCGTTCGACGTCGATCCACGCGGTCTCGGGCGGCAGCATGATCCCGAAAGCGGCGGTCGTGCCATCGGTCTCGGCGATGTGCGCGGTGAAGGGCACGTACTGGTCGAGTGACGTCGTGTGGCGTCGCCCGTGGTCCCAGCCGACGGCAAGGTCGGGGCGCAGCAGGCTCTGGGCGACGGGGTCGCGGAACCGTTGGACGTGGTATCGCTCGTCGACGACCGGCGTGAGCCGAAGGTGTGGCGTGAGTACCGGTGCGAGGTGTTCGAGCAGCGGCAAGAAGTAGAGGTCGTGCACGTGGACGGTGTCCGCGGTGATCGGCGACGGCAGCACCGATCCGGCCGGCTCGCCGCACACCGCGTACAGCAGGCCGGTCATCGACACGTACTCGGTCGGAGCGAGCCCGTAGGCGCGGATGTACGGTCCGCACGCGGTGGCGAAGCGTGGGTGATACAGCTTCGACATCCGTCGCCCGATCTGGGGCAGCATCGTCGACGCAGCGTCGGCGAAGCCGTCGGTCGGCGGGTACATCGCCCACAGTCCGATCGCCAGCAGGTCGATGCCGTCGTAGGTCGGCGAGTTGTACTCGTCGACGTCGCCGTAGCGCAGGAGTCGCTCCATCGGCACGGCCAGGCGGGTGTGGGCTTCGGCGCGCATCACGATGTCGCCGGTGATCTTGGCGAGGTGGCCCTGCAACCAGGCGTGCATCAGGTACGGGTTGGTGTACCACCGCGGGATCCGGTCGTCGGGTTCGCCGGCGACGCAGCGTCGGAGCGCGTCGTTGATGCCGTTGGTGACGTCGGCCGGAAGCGAGGGACCGTGAACGATCGCACAGAGCGCCAGCGTGACGCCGAGGAACTGGCGCCAGTTCGGGTCGTAGTGCACCCACGCAACGGCGTCGTCGCCGGGCGGTTCGGGCTGCTCGGCCGACGTCGGGAACGTGCCGCTCCACGGCCGGTCCGACAGCGGGTACTGCAGCGCGAGCACGCTGCGCAGCGCGGTGACCGCCCGCTCGACGTTGCCGTCCTGGAGATCGAGGAAGGCGCCGTTCGCCGTCTCGCGTACCGCGTGCAGATGCAGCGACGAGATGTCGACGCCCGGTGTGACGCCCGGTGCGTACCGGTCCATCCCGCGCTCGGGATCCCAGAGTTCGTCGTGCAGCGCACGCAGCGCGTCGATCGGGGAGCTGGCCGGCGTGAGGTTCATCCGGCGCTCAGCTGAGCCCGACGATGTTGCCGTCGGCATCGATGTCGATGCGCTGCAAGGCGGGTGACGCGCCGAGGCCGGGCATGGTGCTCATCGCCCCGCAGATCGGATACACGAACCCGGCGCCGACCGACGCCCGCACCTCGCGCACCGGCAGCGTCCACCCGGTCGGCGCGCCGCGCAGGGTCGGATCGGACGAGATCGACAGGTGCGTCTTGGCGATGCACACCGGCAGGTTCCCGAACCCGTTGCGTTCGTAGGTGTCGAGTTGGCGGTCGGCCAGTGGCGTGTAGTCGACCCCATCGGCGCCGTACACCTTGGTGGCCACGGTGCGGATCTTGTCTCGCAGCGCCATGTCGTCGGGGTACAGCACGGCGAAGTCGCTCGGTTCCTCCGCCGCTTCGGCCACCACCTGCGCCAGCTCCTTCGAGCCGGCACCGCCGTCGACGAAGTGGGTCGACACTGCAGAGCGCGCACCGAATTCGGCGGCGATCCCCTCGATCGCCGCGATGTCGGCTGGGTGGTCGTCGGGGAACACGTTGATCGCCACCACCGGGGTGCAGCCGTGGATGCGCATGTTGTCCAACTGCTTGCGCAGGTTGTCGCCACCCTCGTGCACGTCGTCGGGGCTGGGTGCAAGGAGGGCATCGGGAAGCGGCCGCCCGGCGACGATCTTGTACTTGCCGCTGTGCGCCTTCAATCCGCGTACCGTGGCGACGAGCACGGCGGCATCGGGAGCGAGGCCCGACATGCGGCACTTGATGTTGAAGAACCGTTCGGCGCCCATGTCGGCGCCGAAGCCGGCCTCGGTGACCAGGTAGTCGCCCATGTGGATGCCGATCAGGTCGGCGACGATCGACGAGTTCCCGGTGGCGATGTTGCCGAACGGCCCCGCATGCACCAGCACCGGCGTGTTCTCGAGCGTCTGCATCAGGTTCGGCTTGATCGCCTCGCGCAGGATCACCGCCATCGCCCCGGC
>CAZJUC010000139.1:0-8666 GCA_964549065.1 uncultured Ilumatobacteraceae bacterium | reverse complement strand
ACCTGCCCGCCGTGGTGTTCATCGGGATTGCCGTGCTGATCCCCGGCGACATCCTCGAGCCCGAAGAGGTCGCCGACTACCCCGGTTACTACGGGTTCATCATTCTCGCCATCGTGCTGTTCACCGCCCTCGTGGCGCCCGAGGTCCTGGTGTCCGACCGGCGCAACGGCATGTTGGCCATGTATCTGTCGACGCCGCTCGACCGACGCACCTATCTGGTCGCCAAGGCCGTCGCCGTTGCGGCGATGCTCGGTCTGGTGACGTTGCTGCCGCCGGTGCTGATGCTGATCGGCTACTCGGTCGAGAATTCGGGCCCCGATGGTCTGGGCTCGTGGCTGGCCACCCTCGGGCGCATCGTGCTGTCGGGAATCGCGATCTCCGCTGCGTTGGCAGCGGTGTCGATGGCCGCATCGAGCCTCACCGACCGTCGGGCGTTCGCGGCGATCGGCATCGTGCTGCTGCTGTTCGCCACGCCGATCCTCGCCGCGGCGCTGATCGAGGGCGCCGACCTGTCGCCGTACTGGCGCGTGATCGACATCTCGACGATGCCGTTCGAGTTGGTGTTCCGCATCTTCGGCGACCCCGGCAACTTCCCCGAGCTCGCGACCTGGGCGGTGCTCGCCAGCAATCTCGTCTGGACGATCGGTGGCATCGCGGTCGTCTGGTGGCGTTACTCGAAATTGGTGATTGCGCGATGAGCAACCTCCCACCACCCACCGTCGGCGGGTCGGGCGCACTCCCGCCACCCGACCTCTCCCCGACTGCAGCATCGTCAGTATCGTCAGTATCGGGACCGCTCGTACCGGACGCTCCCGTGCCGCCGAGCGGGATGATCGCAGCGAACACGGTGTCGAAGTTCTTCGGCTCGGTCGTCGCCGTGAGCGACGTCAGCTTCGGGATCGATGATGGCGTCACCGCGCTGCTCGGCCCGAATGGCGCGGGCAAGTCGACGTTGTTCCGGATGCTCTGCGGCCTGACGCCACCGTCGCGTGGCACCGTCGACGTGCTCGGTGCCAACCCCCGGGACGACCGGGGCGTGCGCGGTCGCATCTCACTCGTACCGCAGCAGGACGCGCTGTTCGATCATCTCAGTGCGAGTGAGTTCCTCGAATTCGCCGCCCACACCCATGGCGTGAGCGACCCGGAGGGGGCGGCGCTCCACGCCCTCCGACTGGTCGACCTGGCCACCGTCGGGCCGAAGCCGGTCGGACAGTTCTCGAAGGGCATGCGCCAGCGGGTGAAGGTGGCCGCTGCGCTCGTGAACGATCCGGAGGTGTTGATCCTCGACGAGCCACTCACCGGCCTCGACCCGGTGCAGCGCCGCCACATGATCACGCTGTTCCACCGTCTCGGCGACGAGGGTCGGTGTGTGCTCGTGTCGAGCCATGTGCTCGACGAGGTCGCCAAGATCGGGTCGCGCGTGCTGGTGATCGCGCAGGGGCGCCTGGTGGCGAGTGGCGACTACCGCGATCTGCGTGAACTGATGGACGACCGGGCGCACCGCATCCGGCTCGGGGCGTCCGACCCTCGCAAGCTGGCCACAGCACTGGTCGAGCGCGGTTTGGTGAGCGCGCTGTCGATCGACGACCGCAACGTGATGGTCGACACGCTCGACGTGGACGCCTTCGGTCGGCAGGTGGCCGAACTGAGTGTGGAGCTGGGCGTGCGCCTCACCGAGGTGTCGCCACTCGATGACGATCTCGAATCGGTGTTCCGCTACCTGGTGGAGGGACGGTGAGCATGTCCCCGGCGTCCCAGCAGCAGCTGCCGTCGCAGCTCGTCCCACCCAGCACCGTCATCGCGCTCGCCTACCAGGTGGTGCTGCGCCAACTGACGAGCCGCTCGCGCATCATCGGCCTCGGTCTCCTCGCACTCGTGGCGCCCGTCTCGGGGTTCGCTCTCGGGAGCGCCGACGCGTCGCTCGACGACTCCGTACGGCTGATCGCGAGCGTCGGGCTCGGGCTCGTGCTCCCCGTCGTGTCGCTCGTGTTCGCCGGTGCGGCCATCGGCGACCTCCGCGACGACAAGACGCTCGTCTACCTGTGGCTGCGCCCGATGGACCGCTGGCCGATCGTGGTCGGCGCTGCACTTGCCGCGGGCACGCTCGCCGCACCGATCACGATCATCCCGATCGTCGCTGCGGCCATCCTCACCGGTGCCGGCAACGGCATCGTCGCCGGCACGCTGCTCGCCACCATCGTGGGTCTGGTCGCCTACGTCGCAGTGTTCACGCTGTTCGGCGTGTGGCTGAAGCGGTTCATCGTGTGGGGGCTGGCGTACATCTTGATCTGGGAGGGCTTCATCGCGCAGGCCGGCGCCGGTGTGGCCAGGATCGCGTTGCGCAAGTACACCCGATCGATCCTCGTCGACCGCACCGGTGCTGACCTCGACCTCGCCGACTTCTCGTTGGCGATGGCGGTCGTCGTTCCGTTCGTCGTCGCCGTCGTCGCCGTTGCCGTCGCATCCTGGCGCCTGTCCAACCAGGACATCGACTGAACTGTCACACGATGCCGGGCCGACTGTGACGGTTGACCGGAGTTCAGGTCGTGGTGGTCAGTGCGTGGCGACGCAGAACTCGTTGCCCTCGGGATCGGCGAGCGTGGTCCACTCCATGCCGTACTCGTGCTTGTCGTGGACGACCACGGCGCCGAGCCCGACGAGCCGTTCGACTTCGGCGGCCCGGTCGTCGGCGTGCATGTCGAGGTGCACCCGGTTCTTGGCGATCTTCTCCTCCGGGACCTGGATGAACATCATCAGCGGGTCGGCCCCCTCGCCGGGGATGCGCGCAAAGAACTCGCTGGCTGCCATCTCGCCCTGATCGTCGATCGGGCGGCCGACAGCGGACGACCAGAATGCCGAAAGGGTCAGCGCGTTGGCGCAGTCGAAGGTGATCGCGGCGACATGCAAGCTCATCGCGACAGTCTTGCAGGCGCCTGCGGTGACCTGCTCAGGCGGCGGCGCGGGTCTTGCGGAGGATCGGGTCGGCGACGCCGAGGGTCTTGTCGGCCAGCGACAGCACCCGGCCGGCTGCGCCGGGGGTGGAGTTGTCGACGAGGTTGCCCATGACGGCAAGGGTGATGTTGGCGATGGCGTTCGTGCTCACCGACAGCCGGAGACCGGGCTTGAGGATCCACGGATGGCCGATCAGGAACGAGAACCGGCGCCCGGTGCGCAGGAATGCGTCGAAGCGCTCGCCAACCAACTGGTCGTAGCGGACCGGAGCGGTGGCCGGATCGTCGAGGAACAGGTCGGCGGCGAGCATCCCGGACTCGAGGCCGTAGTCGATGCCCTCGCCGTTCATCGGATTGACGAGCCCGGCGGCGTCGCCGATCGCGACCCACCCGTCGCCGTGACGGCGCTGGGTGGACATCGGCAGGCGCCATGCGCGGGGCCGTTCGAGGTTGGGGCCGAGGTCCCAGTCGTCCTGCACCAGGTGGCGGTAGGCCTCGAGCAGCGTGTTGAGGTTGAGCTTCTTGAAGCCCTTCATCGTCGACAGCGCGCCGACACCGATGTTGACGGTGCCGTCGCCCGCCGGGAACATCCAGCCGTAGCCGGGGATCGCGGTGCCGTTCTCGTCCTTCAACGAGAGACACGCTTCGAGGTGCACGTCGGTGTGGCGCGGCGTGGCGGCGTAGGTGCGGATGGCGAGACCGAACGGTTCGTCGGCGACGCGGTCGGCGCCGAGCTTGCGGGCGACGGCACCCTGCGCGCCGGCGGCGATCACGGTGAGTCCGGCGTCGAATCGCTTGCCGCCGGCGTCCACGCCGGTGACCCGGCCGTCGTCGTCGATGACGGGGGTCGCTTCGGTCTCGAACACGATCTCGGCGCCGGCGTCGATCGCGGCGTCCATCAGTGCGGCGTCGAGCCGGCGGCGGGGCCACACGGCACCGTGGTTCGGGAACCGGTCGGTGGTGGGCCAGTCGAGTTCGCGCACCTGCTTGCCGGCGATCATCCGCAGGCCGCGGATGTGGTGGGCGTCGTCGAGCGGGATCTTCAGCTCGTTCAGCGCGCCGACGGCGCGCGGGGTGAGACCGTCGCCGCACACCTTGTCGCGGCCGTGCCGACCCTTCTCGAACACGACGACCTTGGCGCCGGATCGGGCGGCCTGGATCGCTGTTGCGGCACCGGCGGGGCCGGCACCGATGACCGCGATGTCGACTGGTTGGGAACTCACGTCTCCCACGCTGCCGGAATCCGGCACCAAATGCACCGTCGAGCGCCCGAAGTCACCCTTCGGCGGCAGGTGCTGCGACGATGTCGCCGGCGTGTGCCTGGATGCGCGCTGCGGCACGGGCGACGTCGAGTACGTCGTCGCGCTCGGCGAGCAGGAGGCGATGCTGCAACCACACGGTGCTTGCTGCTGCGTGCTCGGCAATCGGGAGGTGCAGCGTCGAGTAGTCGATCGTCGGAGCGTGCTCGCGCAGGCGGGGTCCGAAGTTCTCGTCGCGGAAGATCGCGAGCTCGCTGAGCGACGGATACGACACGCCCATCGGAATGCCCTCGGCGGCCAGCGCCTGCTCGAAGCGTCGCAACGGCAAACCGGCGAAGTGGTCCGGGTCGAAGTGGAACACGTAGCAGTAGTTGCCCTGCATTCCCATGCGCGGATCGCGCGTCGGCGGCCGCAAGCCCGCGACGTCGGCGATGGCCACGTTGAGTGCGATCGCGTTGTCGTTGCGAATCCGATGCTGTTCGGGGAAGCGCACCAACTGCGCTCGCAACACTGCGCCCTGCCATTCGGTCATCCGCAGGTTCGAGCCGTAGGTGGGGTGATGGTAGAACCACTCACCCTTGGCCCGACCGCAGTCGGCGTAGGCCCAGGCGCGATCTCGCAGCTCCTCGACGTTGCAGATGAGCACGCCGCCCTCGCCGGCGGTCATCAGTTTCGACCGTTGCATCGAGAAGCTTCCGAAGTCACCCCACGATCCCACCCCGCGGCCGCGCCAGGTCGTGCCGTGCGCGTGTGCGCAGTCCTCGATCAGGCGCAGGCCCCGTCGTTCGCACAGCGCGGTGAGCACATCGAGATCGGCGGCTGCACCGGCAACGTGCACGGCCACGATCGCCCTGGTCCGGTCGGTGATGGCCGCTTCGGCTGCTGCCGGATCGATGCACAGCGTGTCCGCGTCGATGTCGACGAGCACCGGTGTGGCGTTGACAGCCAGCACGGCGCTGGCCGACGCGACGAACGTCATGCCCGGCACGATCACTTCGTCACCCTCGCCGATGTCACAGGCGGCGAAGGCGGCTTCGAGGGTGTGGGTGCCGTTGGTGAGCGCCAGCCCGAACCGGGCGCCCTGGAACTCGGCGAAATCCGCGGCAAACGCAGCCGCCACGTCACCGTCGCCCTGCCACCAGCCCCCGTCGTCGAGCACCGACAGCAAACCTGTGCGCTCGTCGTCACCCCACACCGGCCACGACGGGTAGTCGTGGGACCGCACGGGCGTGCCGCCCAGGACGGCAGGCAGATCTCGGAGGCTGGGCATCGAACGTCGACAGTACCGCCGGTGCTCGGCGTCGCCCGGCGTCGTGCACGACGGTCCGCGCCGCCTACCGTGGCGACATGGCCGATCAGGTGCTCGCACCCGCTGACGTGTTCTGCCGGGCAACGCTCAACTTCGCCGCTCGCAACGGCGAGTTCGTCGCCGAACCGACCGAGGTCGACATCCTCGACGGCCGTACCGCCGAGTTGGTGGGATGGGTCGAGTGCGGGTTCGAACTGGTCCCGCACGCCACGGCGGCCTCGAGTTGGGACGACGAGGAACTCGCCGCCGTCCACCACGGGGAGATGGAACGCCTCGCCAAGCAGATGACCGGGTGCGACGTGGCACTCGTGTCGAACCACATCAAGCGCGGTCCGGAACACGCCGCACAACACGAGGACCTCGCGCCGATCGCATTCGTGCACTCCGACTTCGCGCAGGGCTACGACGATCTGGTCCGTGGCTCGTACCGCCAGTCCGACCGTGAAGGAGCGATGCGAGCCCTCGAGCGCAACGGCATCACCGCAGATGACGTCGAGCGAGCCTCGCGTCTGGTGATCCTGCAGTTCTGGCGCAACACCGGCCGGCCGAAGATGGACTTCCCGCTGGCATTCTGCGACGCCCGGACCGTGACGCCCGCCGACACCCGCCCGATCCCGGTGACCGACTACGCCGGATCGGGAGTCGACTTCGAGGCGCTGGCCGTGCTCGGCCCCACCGAGTCCTCGTCGTACCGGTGGTACACCTTCCCCGAATTGCAGCCCGACGAAGTGGTGGCGTTCCGCACCTACGACACCACGTGCGTCGAGCGGGGCGACACCTGGTTCACGCCGCACTCTGCCTTCCGCGATCCCGACGTCGAGATCGGCAACCCTGCCCGTTCGAGCATCGAACTGCGGGCGATCTGCCTCTACGAGTAGGGCGTCGGCCGAGTCGTCCGTTGGCCGAACCTCCGGTGGTGAACGCCGCGACGAGGCTCGGTACGTTCCAGATGCCCGGTCGCGCACGAGACGAGCGCCGGACACCACGAGAGGGGCACAGCACATGGAGATCCGAGGACTGAAGGCGATCGTCATCGGGGGTGCATCGGGCTTTGCCCGTGCGACGGCCGAGCGGATCGCTGCCGGCGGGGGCTCGGTCGCGATCCTCGACCGCGAGGAGTCCGCAGGCGCCGAGGTTGCTGCGCAACTGGGCGGTACTTGGCATCCGACGAACGTGCTCGACTTCGACGGCATCGCAGTCGTGATCGACGAGGCGGTCGAAGCGCTCGGCGGTCTCCACGCGGCGGTGAACACCGCCGGCGGAGGCAAGGCAGGACGCACACTCGGGCGCAGTGGCCCGTTCGATCTCGACGACTTCCGCTCGGTGATCGACCTGAACCTGATCGGCACGTTCAACACCAACCGTTTGTGCGCGGCGCACATGGCCGACAACGAACCGAACGACGACGGCGAACGCGGCGTGATGATCAACACCGCGTCGATCGCCGCGTTCGAGGGGCAGATCGGCCAGGTCGCCTACACCGCGGCAAAGGCGGGGATCGCGGGGATGACGCTCACGATGGCCCGCGACCTCGGCTCGCTCGGGATCCGGGTCGTCACGATCGCCCCGAGCCTCTTCGCCACGGGCCTCACTGCGGGGGTCACGGAGGAGCGAGCAGCCGGTCTCACCAAGGACGCCGCGTTCCCGAAGCGGCTCGGCCGACCGGACGAGTATGGACGGCTGGCGATCGCGATCATCGAGAACCCGATGCTGAACGGCGACACGATCCGCCTCGACGCCGGCACACGCTTCGCCCCCAAGTAGCCCGAGCACCACCCGACAACCACGTTTGCGCTGCAGTTGTGGTGGTCCGCCTCACCCGGAATGCAACACAAACGTGGTTGTCGGGTGCCTCAGATCAGTACTCGAGTTGGCCGGCGAGCGATTCGACGGCGTCGATGAACTCGGTGACCATGTCCATCACCACCTGGCCGGCCGGCTTCGACTGGTTCATCGTGCCGACGATCTGGCCGACGAAGTAGCCCGCCAGCTTCTCGGCCCCTGATCCGTGGGTGTGCGCCGCCCGGTTGATCCGGGCCTGCGCCTCGTTGGTGAGGATCGGCTGCAAGGGCATGCCGAGGGGGTCGGGCGTATCGGCGCGATCCCACTCCTCGGTCCACGCCGTCTTCAGCATGCGGGCGGGCTTCCCGGTCATCGACCGCGACCTGAGCGTGTCGGCAGACGTCGCCGCCAGGAACTTCTCCTTCACCACCGGATGCGTTTCGGCCTCGTCGGTGGTCAACCACACCGAGCCGCACCACACACCCTGCGCGCCGAGTGCCATCGCGGCGGCCATCTGGCGGCCGCGCCCGATGCCGCCGGCACCCAGCACCGGAATGTCGACGGCGTCGACGATCTCGGGGATCAGCACCATCGAGCCGATTTCACCGGTGTGCCCGCCGGCTTCGGAACCCTGGGCGATGATGATGTCGACACCGGCGGCCTCGTGCCGTTCAGCGTGCACGGGCCGTCCGGCGAGCGCACCGATCAGGCGCCCCTCCTCCTTCACCCGATCGATCAGGAACTGCGGTGGCGGGCCGAGCGCGTTCGCAACGAACGCTGTCCTGTGTGCCAGCGAGATCTCGAGCTGCGGACCCGCAGCGGCTGCGCTGAACGGAGCGATGCCACTGTGGCCACCGGTCGATCGACCGGAGGAGCGCTCCTCGTCGGGTGGGAACTCGGGGACGTCGTAGCGGCGGAGGATGTCGTCGATGAACTCGCGGTGCGTGTCGGGAATCAGCGAGCGGATGTCGTCGAGCGTGTAGCCGCCGCCCTCGTCTCCGGCGTACTTGGCCGGCACGATCAGGTCGACGCCGTACGGTCGGTCGCCGAGTTCGTCCTCGATCCACTTCAGGTCGATCTCGAGCTGCTCGGGTGAGTGGGCAACGGCCCCGAGCACGCCGAGCCCACCGGCCTTCGACACGGCAGCCACGACATCGCGGCAGTGACTGAATGCGAAGATCGGGAACTCGATCCCCAGCATCTCGGTGGCGGCGGTCTTCATCGGTCTCTCCTCGGCGTTCGGCGGACCACGTCATTGTTGCCGGTGGCTCTCCGGAGTCACGAAGCCGCATCGTGGTTCCCGGAGACCAGGGCACGGGGAACCACGATGTGACGTACGATTGGTCGGCCGGGATCCGCCGGCCC
>CAZJUC010000138.1:0-8728 GCA_964549065.1 uncultured Ilumatobacteraceae bacterium | reverse complement strand
AGCGCCTGAGCGATCTCGTTCTGCTCGACCGGCGCCGTCAGCAGCACGGCACCGACGAACAACCCAGCGACCGCGCCCACCGCGACGACGCCGGAGACCGCCACCTTCGGTCCCCGCCGTGCTCCTGCGAAAATCGTCCGCCAGCTCGCCGAGAAGTGCCCCCGGCGGATCGGCGTCTCGATGAGCCGGTACGACACTTCGGTGACGACCGCGGTGAGCGCCAGTGCCAGCACGAACTCGCGGACGCTCAGCTTGTTGCCGGCGACACCTCGGATCATCTGGTAGATCGGCCAGTGGTAGAGGTACAACCCGTACGAGCGTGTGCCGATCCACAGGAACAGCCGATTGCCGAGCAGCCGGTTGGCACGTGCGCCCCGATGGGTGACTGCGGCGATGATCGCCAACGTCGCCAAACCGGCGACGAAGAGGCCGCCGCGGAACAGGAACGGATCGGCCCCGGTCGGCGTGGCCAGATAGGTGTTCCAGCACAACCATGCGAACACAGCGATCGCAACGATCGCCAACCCGTCGAACAACCGCCCCTTCGAGCGCAGCGGTCCGCGAACGATCGCCAGCGGGCGCCACACCATCGCGAACGCCGCGCCCAGCAGGATCCCACTCAGCCGGGTGACCGAACTCAGATAGAGCGTGTCGACCTTAGCGATCGGCCGATCGCCGATCCACCAGTAGGCGTCAGGGGTGACGTTCGGCTCGGCGATCGGACCCGAGTAGAACAACACGGCCACAGCGACGGTGATCGCAACTGCTGCGATGAACAGCCAACGGCTCACCGCAGCGACCTGGCGGGTGCCGTTGCGGCCCAGCAGGAAGATCATCACGATCGGCCAGAACACGTAGAACTGCTCTTCGACCGCAAGGCTCCACAGGTGCCGCAGCGGGGCGAAGTCGCCAGCTGCGGTGTACCCGAGGCCCTCCCAGATCTGGTACCAGTTCGACACGTAGAAGAACCCGGCGATCACGTCGCCGCGCAGCGCCCCGAGTGCCTCGTTCTTGAAGATCGCCGTCCAGACGGTGACGAGCAGCATCATCGCGAACAGTGCCGGGAGCAGACGTCTGGCGCGCCGCATCCAGAACTGGCGCAACGAGATCCGATAGGTACGTTCGCGTTCGGAGATCAACAACAGCGTGATCAGGTAGCCGGAGATCACGAAGAACATCTCCACTCCGAGGAACCCGCCGGGCAACCAGTCGCTGTTGGCGTGGTACACCATCACCGCCACGACGGCCAGCGCGCGCATCCCGTCGAGTCCCGGAAGGTACGGGACCCGACTGATGTGGGCGCGGTCGTCGGGGACCGGTTCCACCCGGGGTGGGGCGAGCGTGGACATGAACCGTCCAGTATCGCCGAGGCCGTTGCGCCGGCAACGTCATGCCCACGAACTCACCGTCGCGCCTGCAGTGTCACGGCAGGCCCGGCACCGGGTGACCGTTCCGGGCGGCGGTTCCGGGTGACGATCGAGTCAAGCGGGGGCTTGGAGTGCTCCTTCGATGAGTGCGGAGTAGTACACCTGACCGTCGGGGCGGAGGTGGAATCCGTCGCTCTGGAAGCAGTCACCCGGGCACGAGTCGTCGAGATCGGCCCAGTAGAGGACCGAGACGTTCTGACGGGTGCTCGCAGCGTCGAGGATCAAGGCGTTGTTGCGCTCTGTCCAGGCTCGGTCGACGTCGATCGTCAACAGCAGGACCTGCGGGACGTCGACGAGCGCGTCCATCATCGCCGAGAGGTCGTCGGAGTCGATGTCGCCGTTGGTGCCGAGGTGCACGACCACGACGTCGCCGAGCCGATCGGCGGCGTTCAGCTGTTCGACGATGCCGAGTCCGTCGGAGAACTGTCGGCTCTCGGCGGCGTCGACCACGAATCCACGGTTCGTCAGCTCGCCGGCTGCGCCGAGCATCACCGAGTCACCGAGAGCGAACTGCTCGATCGGTGCAGGCGGTTGCGTGGTCGTCGTCTGCTCTGGCGGCGCGACCGGTACCACCGATCCGGACGGATCGGTGGTGGCATCGGGCGTGGCGGCATCGGGTGACGTCGCGCCGCCCGTGACAACGGGTGGATCGGCAGGCGCGGAACCCGAACAGGTCGGGTCATTCACCACGTCGCAGGTGAACGCTGCACCCTCGTCGAGCGTCTGGCGTACCTCGTTCTCCTCGACCGATGCCGTTGCCAGGCTCACACCGGCGAACAGGGTGAGGGCCCCGACGACGGCACCGATGCCGAGCAGGACGTTGCGAGGTCCGCCGACGGGCGACCGCCTGATCCGGGCGAGCGAAGCCCCGAACGTCCCCTTTCGGATCGGCGTCTCGATGAACCGGTACGAGGCTTCGGTGACGATGCCCGTGGCGATCATGGCGAACACGAACTCGTGCAGCTTCAGGTGGTTGCCGGCGATGTTGCGGATCATCTGGTAGATCGGCCAGTGATAGAGGTACAGACCGTACGACCGCGTGCCGATCCACAGCAGCACCGGGATGCTGAGCACACGCGACGTGAACGCGCGCTCGTGCGTGACGGCAGCGATCATCATCAGCGTGGCGATCGCGCAGAGCAGGAACCCGCCACGGAAGAGCCACGGGTCGGCGCCGTCCGGGCCGAGCAGGTACATCCACCACGCCATGGCTCCCAGCGCCACGAACCCGACGAACGCCACACCGTCGAGCATCCGACCCTTGGTTCGCAGCGGGCCGCGCATCAGGGCGACCGGACGCCAGATCATCGCGAATGCCGCACCGAGCAGCAGACCGCCGGCGCGGGTGATCGTGGACAGGTAGAGCGCATCGACCTTGGAGATGTCTCGTCCGAGGATCGTCCAGTACGCCTCGGGGGTGACCTCCGCCGTGCCGACGGGGCCGGGATGATAGAGCACGGCCACCAGCACGGTGATGGCGAGCGCTGCCACCACGAGATAGCGGCTGATGTCGGCGATCCTGCGGCTTCCGCCGCGCAACAGCGCGAACATCACGAGCGGCCAGATCAGGTAGAACTGCTCCTCGACAGCGAGGCTCCAGAGGTGTCGCAGCGGTGCGAAGTCGTTCGCCGCGGTATACCCGGCGCCGGTCCAGATCTGGTACCAGTTCGACACGTAGAAGAATGCTGCGACCACATCGCCGCGCAGCTTGCCGAGCGCGTCGCGTTCGAAGATCGCCGTCCAGATCGTGAGCGCGATCATCATCGTGAACAGCGCCGGGAGCAGTCGTCGGGCGCGCCGGACCCAGAACTGCCGCATGTCGACGGTCGAGGTGCGTTCCTTCTCCGAGATCAACAACAGCGTGATCAGATAGCCGGAGATCACGAAGAACACCTCGACGCCGAGGAACCCGCCGGGCAGCCAGTCGGGGTTGGCGTGGTACACCATCACCGCCACCACGGCGAAGGCGCGCATCCCGTCGAGGCCGGGCAGGTACGGCACCCTGCTGATCTGGTCGTCGCCCGACCGCCGACGCGACACGGGTGTCGGTCGGGTGTCTGCTCGCGTCGGTGTGCCCGATGCGTCGGCGGTGGCAGTCATCTGTGACCAGTATCGCTCAGGCGGTGGTCAACCCGAGGTTCAGGCAGATCTCGACGACGGACTCGGGCCGGTTCAGTGCGTACAGGTGCAAACCCGGCGTGCCGGCGTCGATCAGGTCGGAGCAGAGCTTCGTTGCGACGTCGACGCCGATACGGCGCACCTCGTCGGGATCGTCGGTCGCGTCGAGCCGGTCGGCGAGCCAACCCGGCAACGCCGCGCCGCTCATCTGCGCCATCCGCGTCACCATCGCCTTGTTGTTGATCGGCATGATGCCGGGGAGCACCGGCTTGTCGACGCCGAGTTCGGACAGTTCGTCCACGAGGCGCACCCAGTGCTCGACCTCGAAGAAGAACTGCGTCAGCGCGAAGTCGGCGATGCGGAGCTTGTCGGCCAGGAAGCGACGGTCGGTCGCACGGTCGGGGGATCGTGGATGCACCTCGGGGTGGGCTGCGACCCCGGTGGCGAACGAGCCGGCTGCGACCACGTCCTCGAGCAGGTCGAGGGCGTAGAGGTAGTCGCCAGCCTCCTCGACGCCACCGGCGGGCGGATCACCGCCGAGCGCGAGGACGTTCTCGATACCGAGATCGGCGTAGTTGGCGAGCAGGGCGCGCACATCATTGCGCAGATGGCCACGGCAGGTGAGGTGCGGCATCGGGGTCCAGGAGGTCTCACCGAGCATCCACGCCACGACGTCGCCGGTGCGGTGACGGTCCGAACCGCCGGCACCGTAGGTGATCGACACGAAGTCGGGCTTCAGCGATTCGATCGCGGCCACGGTGCGCCCGAGCGTCATGTTGGCGGCCGGGGTCTTCGGTGGGAAGAACTCGAACGACAACGTCCGCTTGGTCGCGAGGAGATCCGGGATCCGGGCCATCCACCCGAGGCTACCGAGGGCCCGCTGCGCCGACCCGGCAAACGTCACCCGCGGGTAACACCATCGTCACCGTATCCATCGCTGCTGTGTTACGTTCCCGCCGTCAATCACGAGTGAGGGGACGGGACATGCCGATCATCGAGAACTGGAAACTGGTCGTACTGGAGCGCTATGCCAAGTTCGACGGCCGGGCGGGCCGAGCCGAGTTCTGGTGGTTCGTCCTGGCGAACATCGTCGTGTACGTCGCGCTCGCGATCCTGATGCAGATCTCCGGAATCTTCGGGATCTTGTACTTCCTGTACGGCCTGGCCATGATCGTGCCGTCGATCGCGGTCGCGATTCGTCGTCTGCACGACACCGACAAGTCGGGCTGGCTGCTCTTGCTGGGCTTCATCCCCTTGCTGGGCTTCATCATCCTGCTGGTGTTCTACATCCAGGAGGGCACGGCGGGCCCGAACCAGTACGGCGCCGGACCCGAACCCGCCGCCGGCTGATCCTGGTTCCCGGCGCCCTGGGTACGGGGAACCAGGATCGGGTCAGTGGCGGAAGTGGCGTCGGCCGGTGAAGACCATGGCGATGCCGTGTTCGTCGGCCGCCGCGATCACTTCGTCGTCGCGGACCGAACCCCCGGGCTGGATGACCCCTGTGATGCCTGCCGCTGCGGCAGCGTCGAGGCCGTCGCGGAACGGGAAGAACGCATCGCTCGCGCACGCGCCCCCCTCGGCGCGACCGGCTGACCGCTCGGCGGCGATGCGGGCGGAGTCGAGCCGGTTCTGTTGGCCGGCACCGATCCCGAACGCCTGCAGGTCCTTGGCGTAGACGATCGCGTTGCTGCTGACCGCGGCACAGACCTGCCACGCGAACTCGAGATCGGCCCACTGCGCGTCGGTCGGCTGCGTGGCGGTGACGACACGCCACTCGTCGTCACGAGCAGCGACGAGGTCGGGCTGTTGCACGAGGAAACCACCGTCGACCGGCCGTGCGTCGAACGGCAACGGCGACGGCGCGCTCGCGGACATCACGCGGAGGTTCTTCCTGCCCGCCAGGATCTCGAGCGCCTCTGGCTCGTAGTCCGGTGCGATCACCACCTCGGTGAACACGTCGCCGATCGCCGAAGCCATCGCTGCGGTCACGGTGCGATTCGCGGCGATGATCCCACCGAACGCGCTCACCGGGTCACAGGCGTTCGCTCGCACGTAGGCCTCGGTGATGTCGTCCGCCACGGCGACACCGCACGGGTTGGCGTGTTTGACCACGACCACGGCGGGAGCGTCGAAGCGCTGGACGAGGCGCCATGCCGCTTCGGTGTCGAACACGTTGAGATAGGAGAGTTCCTTGCCGCCGTGCTGGGTCATCGAGTCCCACCAGCTCGTGGCTCCCGCCTGGCGGTATCGGGCGCCCTGCTGGTGCGGATTCTCGCCGTAACGCAGCGGCTGAGCGAGTTCGAGTGCGAGATGGATCGACGACGGCAGCACCTCGCCGGCCGAGCCGGTGTCGGCCTCGGGCGAGGTCGTCTCGTCGAACCAGGTGACGATCGCGGCGTCGTACGCTGCGGTGTGCGCGAACGCCGTTCGGGCCAGGCGCGTCTTGGTCGCCTCGGTGAGTGTCCCGCCGTCGCGCAGCTCGTCGAGGACGCAGCCGTAGTCGGCAGGGTCGACGAGCACGCCGACGTGCGCGTGATTCTTCGCAGCGGCGCGCACCATCGCCGGGCCACCGATGTCGATCAGTTCGATGCCGGGATCGGACGAGAAGGGATAGAGGTTGACCACGACGAGATCGATCGGCTCGATGTCGTGACGTGCCATGTCGGCGACGTGGTCGGCGTCGGTCGGGTCGGCGAGGATCCCGCCGTGGATCTTCGGATGCAGCGTCACCACGCGGTGGCCGAGGATCGCGGGGAGGCCGGTCAGCTCGGCGACGTCGGTGACGGGGATCCCGGCATCGGCGATCGCCCTCGCCGTGCCACCGCTGGACACCAGCGACCAGCCCAGCCCGTGGAGTGAGTCGGCGAACTCGACGATGCCGGACTTGTCGTAGACGGAGAGCAGCGCAGTGGGCACGGCCCGACCGTAGTCAACCGAACGCTCCCGGCGAACATGGCAGTGAAGGAGCCAGTAGGCCCGGAGTGCGCGTCTGGAACCCGCACGGGTACTACGGTGCGACGCCGGGGGAACAACACGCCCGAATGCAAAGGGGACTACACATGGACTTCAGCAAATTCAAGACATCCGACTGGCTGATGATCGGAGGTGGCATCGGAATCTTCGTCTTCGGATTCTTCGAGTGGGTGACGGTGTCGAGCTTCGGTTTCTCGAGTTCGGGTGGCAACGTGTTCGACTTCTTCTGGACCGGGACGATTCCCTGGATCCTGGTGATCGGCGCCGCGGTGGTCACGTTTCTCCTGGTGCAAGGAACGCTCAAGGAGGATCAGCTGCCATGGCCGATCGTGTTGCTCGCCGGCACGGCGCTGGCGTCACTGCTCCTGCTGATCCGCTTGATCTTCAACCCGCTCGAGGGCAAGGACCTGATCGAGGCGGCGGGCGGCGATGTCGGCCGAGGCATCGGCATGATCCTGTCGGTCGTGTCCGGGCTCGTTGCGACCGCCGGCGCATTCCTCAACTTCCAGGCATCGGGCGGGACCATCAAGGACCTCACCGACGTCGACAAGCTGAAGTCGAGCTTCTCGAAGGGCGACGCCACGGACAACGCGCCCCCGCCGCCGCCGCCGCCACCCCCGGCCCCGCCCGCCGGCTGATCATCGACGTCGTGAACGAGTTGCCGCGTCAGTGCGCAACTCGTTCACGAGCGCATCGTTGCGTCAGAGGCCGGCGACGATGTCGGCCATCAGCTCGCCGGCTTCGGTCGGGTTGAGCCCGACCTTCACCCCCGCTGCGGCCAGCGCGTCCATCTTGCCCTGCGCGGTGCCCTTGCCGCCCGACACGATGGCGCCGGCGTGGCCCATCTTCTTGCCGGCCGGTGCGGTGACGCCTGCGATGTAGGCACTCATCGGCTTCGTGACGTTGGCCTTGATGTACTCTGCGGCCTCTTCCTCGGCCGAGCCACCGATCTCACCGATCATCATGATGGCGTGAGTCTCGGGGTCGGCCTGGAACTCGGCGAGGCAGTCGATGAAGTTGGTGCCGGGTACGGGGTCGCCGCCGATGCCGACGCACGTCGACACGCCGATCCCCTTCTGCTTGAGTTCGTAGAGCGCCTGGTAGGTGAGCGTGCCGGAGCGGCTGACGATGCCCACGTTGGGGCCGTCGGAGGACGGGACCTCGGCGATCTCTCCGGCGGTGATGCCGATGTTGCACTTGCCGGGGCTGATGATCCCCGGGCAGTTCGGCCCGAGCAGGCGGGTGTTCGGGTGGTTGCGGACCAGCAGGTTGTAGGTCTTGGCCTCGTCCTGGGCGGGGATGCCCTCGGTGATGCACACGATGAAGCCGATGCCGGCTTCGGCAGCCTCCATGATGGCCGCCGATGCGAACCGCGGCGGCACGGCGACGAACGACGCGGTTG
The DNA here is from genome assembly GCA_964549065.1 of uncultured Ilumatobacteraceae bacterium. Classification (GTDB taxonomy): domain Bacteria; phylum Actinomycetota; class Acidimicrobiia; order Acidimicrobiales; family Ilumatobacteraceae; genus Sva-07. The sequence goes on along the minus strand of CAZJUC010000138.1, from coordinate 808 downwards.
CACCCGTGGCGGCGACGGCGTCGGCGACGCTGTCGTAGATCGGGATCCCGTCGACGTCCTGGCCGGCCTTGCCGGGCGTGACACCGGCGACGATCTGGGTGCCGTAGTCACGGTTGCGCAGGCCGTGGTACTTGCCCTGCCCACCGGTGAGACCTTGGACGATGACCTTGGTGTTCTCGTTGACGAAAATGGCCATGACTACTTCACTTCGCTTTCGCAACGGCCGCACGAGCGGCGTCGAGCATGGTGGGTTCGGACTGGAGCTTGTCGGCGTCGATGCCGGCGTCGAGCAGGATCTGACGGCCCTGCTCGGCATTGGTGCCGTCGAGGCGGATCACGATCGGCGCCCGCAGGTCGACGCGGCCCATCGCTTCGACGATGCCCTTCGCCACCTCCTCGCCTCGGGTGATGCCGCCGAAGATGTTGATCAGGATCGACTCGACCGCGTCGTCGAAGTTGATCACCTCGAGCGCACCGGCCATGACGTCGGCGTTGGCGCCGCCGCCGATGTCGAGGAAGTTGGCAGCGGAGCCGCCGACCTGGTTGACGACGTCCAGCGTCGACATCGCGAGGCCGGCGCCGTTGGCGATGATGCCGACCGTGCCGTCGAGGCCGATGTACTGCAGGCCCTTCTCGGCGGCCATCTTCTCGCGGTCGTCCATCTCGGTCAGGCCGCGGAACGCCTCCCATTCGGGATGACGGAACTCGGCGCTCTCGTCGAGGGTGACCTTGGCATCGAGGGCGTGCACCTCACCGGTCGGCTTCAGGATGAGCGGGTTGATCTCGGCGAGGTCGCAGTCGCCCTCGG
>CAZJUC010000137.1:0-8775 GCA_964549065.1 uncultured Ilumatobacteraceae bacterium | reverse complement strand
CGTCGCCGGCGATGACCCCGCCGAGGCCGTGGTGACCAACGACTACACATCCCCGGAGGTTCCCGAAGTGCCGGAGATTCCCGAAGTGCCAGAGATTCCCGAAGTGCCAGAGATTCCCGAAGTGCCAGAGATTCCCGAAGTGCCCGAAGTGCCGGAGGTGCCGGACGACGTCCCCGAGGCCCCACAAGCCCCCGAGGTCCCAGAAGTGGAGTCGCTGCCTCCAACGGCCCCGGTGACCCCGACGGCCCCGACCGAGGTGGCGGCCCCGACGACGCTGCCGACGACGGGAAGCGAGGTCGGGCTCGCCGCCGTCGCCGCGATCTTCGTGACGACGGGGATCGCACTCATGCTGTTGGGTCGACGTCGAGAACCACAACGGGCCTGACACGCCAGACACGACCCGAGACCCAGAGACGGGTCTGCTCAGCGAAGGGGCGGGTCGTCCGACTCGCCCCTTCGACGCGCTCGACGGCAGTCGGGCAGCGCCGACAACGGCGCAACGGTGTCCACCCGGCTGCTGGAGTTCGAGCTACCAGGCGATCTCGGGGAACCCGTAGGTCACACACAGACCGGCACCGTTGACCACGAGCAGCGACGCGATGATGCCGATCACCGCGATCCGCCGCGACCGCGTGCGGCGGATCGGGCCGTCGACCGGCATGTACCACTCGGGCAGGAGGCCGGGTGCGGACGCACCACCGAACGGTTCGGCATCATCGTCGATGGGCGCGTCCGTGTCGGCAGCCAACGCCTCGGCTGCGAGTTCCTCGTCGGTGATCTCCACCACGACTGCAACCTAGTACGACAGCGCGCAGAGCGCTCCTCGTCCGGCACCGCCCCAGACCGCCCGAGCGATGAGCGAGTCCCCCGCATGTGGGGGACTCGCTCATCGCTCAACGGGCTCAGACGATCTCGGGCCTGCCCATGCGCCGGCGAGCGAGATTGCGTACCGGGGTCCGCACCGCTTCGAGGCCGAGGTAGAACGCCGGGAACGTCAGCAGCACGAAGAACGTCGAGCTGACCAGTCCACCGATCAGGGTGAAGCCGAGGGCCTCCCAGAACGGGTCGCTGAGCGCGAGCGGCATCAGCCCGACCACGGTGGTCAGGGTGGTGGCGACCAGCGGCCGGAACCGACGGGTGATCGCCTCTTGGATTGCTTCCCCAGCGGTCTTGCCGCCACGTCGCGCTCGGTTCGCGGCGTCGACGAGCAGGATCGTGTTGTTGACCGCCACACCGATCAGTGCGATGAAGCCGACGGTGACGAGGAAGCTGAGCGGATTGTCGGTGACCGAGAGCACCGAGAAGACACCGAGGAAGCTGAACGGGATGGCGAGGAAGATCAGCAGCGACTGCGCCAGCGAGCGGAACTGCACGGTGATCACCACCAACATCAGCAACAGCGCGACGAGACCGGCCACGCCGAGGGCGGCGAAGTCGTCCTGGTTGTCCGACTCCAGGCCGAAGTCGAACGACAGCGCGTCTCCGGCGAGACCGCGGGCGGTCAGTTCGCCGGCCGGATACTGCTCCTCGAGGTAGTTCTGGGTGGCGTTGAGGTTGCCGGTGACCTCGTCGCTGTCGTACTGGGCGCGGACCTCGATGAAGCGCTCGCCGTCGGCCCGGGCGATCACACCGTCGGTGGACACGATGGCGTCGAGCACGGTGACCGTGTCACCGCCCACCTGCAGTTCGAGGCCGACCAGCTCGTCGCGGATCTCGACCGCGAGGTCTTGGCCGGCGGCGGCGTTGTCGTCGGTCACCGACAGCTGCGCCGCGAACGGGAACTCGAGCACCGGTGGCCCGTTCTCCTGCGGGGCGACGGTGATGCGCGCTCCCTCGATGCCGGCGATTCGGGTCTCGATCTGCTCGACGAACTCCGGTGCGGTCGGGCGGCCGCCGATGGGGGTGAGATCCACGAACGTCTCGGTGAGACGCTCGTTGCCACGCAGGTACTGCGAGCGCTCGAGGTCGTCACCCAGCACGTCGATCACCACGGCATCGATCTCGTCGGCGATCTGCTGCGATTCTTCGATCGTGGTGCCGGGCGGGAACTCGGCACTGACCGCGATCGCAACCGCGTCCTTGCCGGCAGGGAAGATCGAGAAGCCGAGCGTGCCGGCGATCGACCCGGCGAACACCACCATCACCAGTGCGAACGCCGCCAGACCGCCGCCGACCGCCCAGCCCTTCGGGCCGTTGCCGGACGGGTACGCCGCGAGTCGTCCGGCCCGCTTCGCGAGCCGACGTTCGAGGCGGGCGACCGGGTTGCGCACCGGGCGATGGTTGACGAGGAACCAGCGGGCGATCGCCGGGATGAAGATGATCGAGAAGAGGAACGACAGCAACAAGGTGATGATCACCGTGGTGGGGATCGGCCGGATGAACTCGCCGAGGATGCCCCCGACGAACAACATCGGGGAGAACACCACCACCGTCGTGAGGGTTCCCGCGAATGACGGCGACCCCACGCGGTCGATCGCGGCGCGGATCACCCCGACCGGTTCGTCGCTCTCCTCCTTGTTCGCATCGATCGATTCGGAGATCACGATCGCGTCGTCCACGATCAGGCCGAGGGTGAGGATCAGCCCGAACAGCGTGATCGTGTTGAGCGAGAAGCCGATGCCCCACAGACCGCCGAGCGCGCCGATCATCACCAGCGCCATGAACCCGGCGGTCAGCAGCGCCACCCGCCACCCGATCAGGATCAGGCTGATGAACGACACCGCAGCAAGCCCGGTGAGCAGGTTGGTGGTCAGCGACGAGAGCTGGGAACGAACACCGGTGGCGAAGTCGGCGGTGACGAACGACTCGTACTCGGCCGCGAGCGGCGCGTCAGCGCTGTTCAGCAGCCCGTCGAGGCGGTCGCTGAAGTCGAGTACGTCGAGGTCGGCGTCGTCGGCGCGGATGATCCCGATGGCAATGGCGTCGTCGTAGCCCTCACTCGACAGCGCCACCCGGGTGAACCGTGTCTGGCGTTGCTCCTCGGCGCCGGTGTCCGGGTCGATCGACGTGGTGACGAGGCTGCGCACGTCGGCGGCCTCGATGGCGTCGTCGGCGGCCAGGTAGCCGGCAAGGGCTGCGGCCTGTGCTTCGAGGTCGGTGGCCGTGGCGTCAGGGCCACCGACGACGGACACGAGCACGTCGTACTGACCGACGAACTTGGCGGCGTTGACCGCGTTGTAACCGACCTCGGCGCCCTCCGGGGCCTCCAGCCCCAACGCGACGAGACGGGCGGTGCCGGTCGCCGAGTCGATGTCGGAGTCGAACTCGACGATGACCGCGAACGAACTCGGGCGCGCCTCGGAGTCCACCGACACCACACCTTCGACGGTTTCGAACTGCTCCTTGAACGGGCGCACGAGTTCGTCGTCGACGACTTCGGCGTCGTCGACGAACCAGGTGCCCGACACGATCGAGATCGGTGTGTTGATCGGCGGGAACCCCTCCCGGTCGAGGCCGAACGTGAACGCGGAGAGCCCCACCACGAGCACGACCGCCAGCAACCCGGCGGTCGCTTTCCACTTGGTCGTCGCGAACAGCGCGATGGTGGTGATCACGGAGCGCCGGGGCGTCTTCGGTTGCGGGGCGTGCATTGGGGGGCTCCGATCGGGGGCGCTGTGAATGCGCTCCCCGTCTGTTCGGTTAGGGGGGTGGGTGAGGCGGCGATCGACACGTCGCACACAGGATGTTCGGAACCGTCAACCGTTCGGACGGCGGAGAATTCCCCGAAGTCGCAAATGTGTGCCCTGGCCTGCCGCGGCCGCAGCGTTTCAGCGGCCGGTGAACTGGGCCGGGCGGCGTTCGAGGAACGACGCCACGCCTTCGCGGTGGTCGTCGCTCTTGAAGCAGGAGGCAAGCGCAACCGTGTGGCGCTCCATGTGCTCGGCGACCGGCGCCGTGAGCCCGGCGTGCACGAGCGACTTGATGAGCCCGAGGCTGTGCGGCGACCCGGCAGCGATCGTGGCCGCGAGTGCCATCGCCGCCGGAAGCAGATCGTCGCTCGGAACCACGTCGATCACATACCCGAGACCCAGTGCGGTGTCCGCGTCGATCATCTCGCCGGTGTACAGCAGTCGCAGCGCCTGCTGGATGCCGACGATCCGCGGCAGGATCCAGGTGCCGGCGCCGGTGTCGGGCACGAGCCCGCGGTGCACGAAGTTCCAGGCGAATCGGGCCTGGGTGCCGGCGAGCCGGATGTCGCACTGCGACGAGAACTCGGCACCCATCCCGACCGCCGGACCGTCGATCGCCCCGATCGTGGGTTTGCGGGCCTGGGCGATCGGCCACCACCTGTGCTGGTCGTCAGCCGAGCCTCGCAAGCCACGGGTCTCCCCCGGCACGGTGGCCAGGTCGGCGAGGTCGGTACCCGCACAGAACGCTCCGGGCACCCCCGTGATCACCAGCACGACGGTGTCGGGGTCGTCGTCGGCCCGACCGACCGTCTCGATGAACTCGCCGAGCATCGCGTAGGTCATCGCGTTGCGCTTCTCCGGCCGATCGATGGTGACCACCCCGACCTTTCCCTCGACGTGGTACCGGATCAGATCGCGCTGTTCGCCACTCATGGTCTGCAACGTAGCTGTGCGTCACTTCGCCGATCGAAGGTGATGGTTTGGAACACCGTGCCCGCGCCGACCGCTGCCGTCGCCAGGCCGATGCGCACCACGAGCGGTTCAACGCCGCCTTCTGGGGCGAGCGCTGTTTCCAACGCCCTGCTCGCCGCAAGCCTGGCCGCCGGGTCGGTACTCCTCACTCCGTGCCGAGCTCGGCTCGATGCCGACGTCCCCCGAGCAGTGATCACCGTCGATGCCGGTGGAGCACTCGCACGCAGCATTCTCGTGCGACGGCCTCGTGGTCGGCGACCTCCTCCTCGCCGTCGCACGTCCGAGACGGCGACGTGACCGCACAGGCCGACGGCTTCACTCGATCGGTGTGATGTAACCGACGAGCATGTAGCCGTCCGACTCCGGATGCTGCGATGCCCACACCCGGTACAGCAGGCCCTCGTAACCGCCTTCGCCCACGTACTCGGCGAATGCGGACGTCTTCAGGCCAACACCGTCAGCATCCCAGAGGTCACTGCCGAAGCCTTTGCCACGCCAGACACCGTCGGCGGTCTCCAGGGTGGTCGTCGCTTCGAATCTGCCCGTTTCCGGGGTTCCCGACAGGTAGGTGTAGAAGAAGGGTGCTGTCATCTCCCATTCCTCCACCCCGGAGACACGGGGATCGGACATCTCCGACCTGCACATCAGCGTGCCTTCGATCACTTCGATCGTCGGATCCTCGCCCTCGGTCTGCGACTGGTCCTGCCACCAGCACTCGGTTGCGTTACTGGTCCCGTGGACGAAGACCATGTCATCGGTGGCCGCTGTCTCCGCTGCTCCACCGATCGGCGGTGCGGACTCGGTAGTGGCTGTCGCCTCGTCGACCGAATCGACATCGTCGGTCGAATCACCGCAGGCCGACAACGCCAGTGCGAGAGCGGCAAGTGTTGCTGCTGTTCGTCTCATCGAAACCTCCTTCGACACCGCCCGCCCTCGCCTTCAACGTGCCTCCCGATCGGCTGCCCGAACCAGGGCAATACGTCACGAGCCGTGTCGTTTCGGAGGTGGCATTCGAGGTCGCGATCGCCGAGCGGTCATCGGTGCGAACGTGCGCAGTCCGCGAATCTTCCGTCCCGTTCGGTCAGACTCAGCTGCAGCCGCTGGTGCTCCCGCACGAGGTGCACACGTAGCAGCTGCCCGAGCGCATCATGGTGACGCCGCACTGCATGCACATCGGCGCGTCGCTCGGACGCACCATGCCCTGCGCCGGGGTCTCGTCGGCTGCGAACGGCAACTGACCGTTGCTCGTGGTGTCCTCCGCCACGGGGAACGGGGCCGACTTGGGGTCCGGCGCGAGCTCGGAGCCCTGGTTGGTCTCGGTGACGGCCTCCTCGACGCCGGGCAGCGTCGGCTGGAGACGTTCGTCGACGGAGAAGATGCCGAGTTCGGCGCGCTCGTCGTAGGTCATGTACTCGATCGCGAGGCGTCGGAAGAGGTAGTCCATGATCGACGAAGCGAAGCGGATGTCGGGGTCGTCGGTCATGCCAGCGGGCTCGAAGCGCATGTTGGTGAACGCCTCGACGAACGCCCGCAGCGGCACCCCGTACTGAAGTCCGTAGCTGATCGACTTGGCGAAGGCATCCATCACCCCGGCCATCGTCGAACCCTGTTTCGACACGGTGAGGAAGATCTCGCCGGGCTGGCCGCTGTCGTACTCGCCGATCGTGGCGAAGCCCTTGCAGTCGGCCACCCGGAACTCGAAGGTGCGTCCCTGACGGGTGCGGGGCATCTTCTGGCGGACGGGCTGGTGCACGATCCGTTCGATCACCTGCTGTACTCCGGCCTCGACCACCGCCGGGGCCGCCGGGTCGGTGTCGCCGACCACCACGTCGGTGGCGCGCCCCTTCGTGGACGACAGCGGCTGGCCGAGCTTGCAGTTGTCGCGGTAGATCGCCACCGACTTCAGCCCGAGCTCCCACGCCAGCATGTGCAGGCCCTCGACATCTTCGACGGTGACGTCCTCGGGCATGTTCGCCGTCTTCGAGATCCCGCCGCTGAGGAACGGTTGCACCGCGCCCATCATGCGGATGTGGCCGTCGTAGTGGATCGTGTTGTCGCCCATCGAGCAGGCGAACACCGCGAGATGCTCGGCGGCGAGGTGGGGCGCACCGATCACCGACATCTCCTCGTCGATGTAGGCAACGATCTCGTCGACCTGCTCGGGCGTGTAGCCGAGGCGGCGCAGCGCCCTCGGAATCGTGTGGTTGACGATGGACATCGTGCCGCCGCCGACCAGCTTCTTCGTCTTCACCAGTGCCAGGTCGGGCTCGATGCCCGTGGTGTCACAATCCATGGCCAGGCCGATCGTTCCGGTGGGCGCCAGGACGGTGGCCTGGCTGTTGCGGACACCGTGGCGGCCGGCGTCGGTGACCGCTCGGTCCCAGGCGTCCGCGGCCGCACCGACCAGGTCGGTGGGCAGCGCGGCGTTCTCGGCGAGGTCGCTGTTGGCGCGCCGGTGCATCTCGAGCACGCCGAGCATCGCGTCGGCGTTGTCGGCGAAGCCGTCGAACGGTCCGACCCGGGCGGCCGTGCGAGCGCTGGCCGCGTAGGCGGAGCCGGTCATCAGCGAGGTGATCGCCGCGGCCCACGCCCGGCCGTCGTCGGAGTCGTACGGCAGCCCCAGCGCCATCAGCAGGGCGCCGAGGTTGGCGTAACCGAGACCGAGTTGGCGAAGCGCCCGCGTGGTGTCACCGATCTTGTCGGTCGGGTAGTCGGCCCGCCCGACGAGGATCTCCTGCGCGGCGAACACCGTGTCGACGGTGTGCGTGAACGCTCCGACGTCGAACCCGCCGTCGTCCTGCAGGTACTGGAGCAGGTTGATCGAGGCGAGATTGCAGGCCGAGTTGTCGACGTGAAAATACTCGCTGCAGTTGCGCACCACGACGCCGTTGACGACGTAGGAGTGGTTGCGCGGCTCGGACAGGTTGTACGTCAGCTCGACGCCCTCGTCGGTGCGGTCGACCAGCCGGATCGACGTGTCGACGTCGTACACCTCCTCACCGACGATCGCGTCACGGAGCAGGCTGGCCTTGTGTTCCAGTGAGAACCCGATCTCCGAGGCGAACCGATGCATGCTGTGACCGGTGATCCTCAGGTCGTACGACGCCTTCGACTCGTCGTTCGCGACAGCACCGTCCTCGCTCCGGTGCGAGAGGCTCGAGGCGTCGGGCCGGCGGACGTCGTGCATCCGAGAGGTGATCCCGAAGGTCGACAGCAACCGCTGGACCCCGCGCAGCAACTCGACCGAGATCGAACCGAGCCCCACGTAGGAACCCTTCGCCGGATCGTGGACCGCGCAGCCGTCGGCGTCGAAGAGACCGCGGAGGAAGGACGAGACGATCTCGGCGGGCGCCTGCTCGATCGACCAGGGGACGGCCGTGTGCTCACCGGTCACCGACGCCACGCCCAGCGCTTCGACGAACTTCTTCAACGGTCGCCGAGTGAGCCGCAACTGCACGGTGCCATCAGCCTGCTCGTTGGGCTTGATCGGTCGGCCGGCGTTGATCTCCTCGAGGAGTTCCTGGTGTGCGGGGAGGATCTCGGTTCGATCGTCTGGCGAGCCATAGCTCGTGACCGTCGACGCACCGGACGTGTCGCCACCCGACTTCGAGCGGCGGGAGCCGTCGCCCACGAGCCAGCCGACATAGTGGGCAAAGGTGTCGTTCCAGACATCGGGGAGGGCCAGCGGCTCGTCACGGTCGCCCTCGGAGCGGTCGTGCTCCCAGTCGGACCGCACGGGGATCGCCCAGTCCGCTCCGACGGCCGGCGCTGCGAGGTCGAGCGACCGGACCCGGTCGTCGGAGGTGAGTGCCTCGGCCTCGACGTAGCCACGGTTGAGCGTGAAGATGCCGTGCGACGGTGTGCAACGCAGCTCCATGCCGTTGCTGAACCGCAACCGCTGGACCCGGTTCTTCCCGGTGATCATGAACGCGTCGGGCGTCGTCGGGTGCATCACGTCGGCCGGAGCGTCCGGGTTCGTGATGTCGTGGGTCCAGACCTGGAACTCCTCACCGGTGTTCGCCCGTGCGAACAGCTCGTCGAACCGGATCAGCCCCTTGTCGGTGTGCACCAACGAATCACCGGTGAAGCATGGATTGCTCGCCGTGATGCGGCCGTGGTCGGGGGCGGTGTGCCAGCGGTTGATCGTGGTGTCGAACTGCAGGCCCGGGTCGGC
>CAZJUC010000136.1:0-8828 GCA_964549065.1 uncultured Ilumatobacteraceae bacterium | reverse complement strand
CGGCCCACATCGTGAAGACCAAGAAGGGCGAGAACGCCGCTGCGGTCGTGCTGGAGGCGCGGATCAACGGCACGCCGATCGAGGCGCTGTGCGGGTTCGTCTGGGTGCCGTCGCGCGACCCGAAGCAATTGCCGGTGTGCGAGGAGTGCAAGAGCGTCTACGCGATGTTCAAGGCGTTCAACGACGGCCTGCGCGACACCCCCGACGACTGAGGATCCATGCCCGAACCGGCGCCGGCACTGCGCATCCGACAGGCCGTGCGCGCCCTTCTCGTGACACCTGACCGCCATGTCCTGCTGTGCCGGTTCGAGTTCCCGACGCGCACCGTGTGGGCACTGCCCGGCGGCGGCCTCGACCCCGGCGAGACCCATCTCGAGGCGCTGCACCGCGAGCTGATCGAGGAGGTCGGGTTGCACGACCCCGTGATCGGCGCGCACGTGTGGAACCGCGAGCACATCATCCCCCACGACGACGGCCGGTGGGACGGCCAACGCGACCGGTACTACATGGTCGAGGCGACCGAACGATTCGAACCGACACCTGCGTTGAGCTGGGAGCAGCTCCGCGCCGAGCGGTTGCACGAACTGCGCTGGTGGCGCCTCGAGGAGATCGAGCAGGCGACGACGGATGACCTGTGGTTCGCCCCGCGTGAGCTCGGTCGCCACCTCCGCACACTGATCACCGACGGCGCACCGCCGGCTCCCGTCGACACCGGTGTCTGAATCGTCGCCCGGTGCCGGAGCGTCGATGACGGTTCGGGCCCGCCCGAGAGCACGCGTCAGGAACGGGTGTGGTGGCTGGTGCGGATCAGGCAGGTCTGTTGGGCGGTGCCGATCAGGCGGCCGTCCCGACTCCACAGGTCGAGTGCACCGTGGCCGACGCCTCGGTGGAAGCCCTCGGGGCGGATGTCGAGCAGCACCCACTCGGACGGCTCGGGGTCGATGATGCGCACGGTGTTGTCGAGGCTGGTCCCGCCGGGCATCACACCGAGGGCGGCACACACCGCGAGCGGGATGATGTCAGCGACGAAGGCCTGGGTCGCGGCGCTCCCGATCCGATGGTCGGGAATGCGGCACCACAGAGCGAGCGGACCCGACTGCGGGTTGTCGATCGCCTCGACCGCGAACTGGCCGGCGGCCAGGCGACGCTCGAGGTGGTCGAAGAACGTCCCGGCCAAGGCCGCTGCGAACGGCTCCGACATCGGGCGGCAGTCGTCGGGCGGCGGGACGTCGGGCATCTGGGGGAACGCCACACCGTCGCCACCGGGTCGCTCCGTGTGGGCCGCGAGCGACGTGAACACCGGCCGGGTCTCACCGTCGGCGTTCGTGACCGATCCGAACACCTGCGACTGCGTCGTCGCCTTGCCGTGCGCTGGTAGCTCGACGCGTAGGTCCACGATGTCGTCGGGCACCGGGCTGCCGATGAACTGCGTGGTGATCCACTGCAGCGGACGGCCCGACGCCCGCTCGGCCGCCTCGATCGACGCAGCGATGCCGCTGCCGCCGTAGAGGAACCCGAACGGCGTGCACAACGCCTTGCAGGCGTGCAATCGGAAGTGGAGCGGATCATCGGTCGTCTGCAGGTCGAGGAGGTCGAACGTGGGGAGCACCGCACGACGATTCCAGACCCTGCACGGCGGCGGCAAACCGGAGGTGTGCCCACTGTGAGCTCACCACCGATGTGTCGACGGACAGACCCGTTCAACGGTCGAACGCTCGGTCACGCAGCGGATGCTCCGGCTCGGGTGGCGCGTAGAGTCGGCGCGTGGCCATCGTCGCGATCGACGGACCGACCGGCGTCGGCAAGAGCACGACGGCGCGCCTTCTCGCCGAACGGCTCCACACCGCCGTGCTACTGGATCCGGTCTCGGTCAGCCCGCTGCTCGACGACTACTACACGGGTGCGGCCACACCGTCGGCGCACCTCGACACCGAACTGGCCTTCCTGCGCGGGCGCGCCGGCATCCTCGCTGCAGCGCCGTCCGATCAGCTGGTGATCGCCGACTTCACCGTGCTGCGCACCGCACCGTTCGCCGAGTTCCTCGATGACCCGGGCGACCGCGCGGTCGTCATCGGCGAGATGCGACATCTCATCGACACCGGGCCGAGCATCGACGTCCTCGTCCTGCTCGACGCCGAACCCGAGACGCTCTTCGATCGGGTCCGTGCGCGCGACCGCGATGCCGAGACCGAACTCACCCTCGAACACCTGGTCGAGCTTCGCCGGCACTTCGTGGCATGGCGTCCGGAGTTCCACGCCCATGCTCGGTCCACGATCGAGATCGACACGATGGTCTGGGATCCGTGCCGGACCGAAGACGTCGACGATCTGCTCGGCCGCATCGCCCACCTGTTGACGATCGACGAGGGGACGTAGGGTCCGAGCGCATGCGCATCGTCGACTGCACCACCTTCGTCATCGCCAACCCGCCTCCACACTTCGGCGGGCGGTACTTCATCGTGGTCAAGCTGACCACCGACACCGGCGTCATCGGCTACGGCGAGATCTATGTCGCCACGTTCGGTCCGCACACCGTGGCCACGATGGTGGCCGACATCGCCGACCGACTGGTGATCGACGCCGACCCGAACCGGATCGAGCTGCTGTGGCGGCGGATGTACTCCTCGGGTTACGCACTGCGACCCGACCCCACGCTGGTGGGGATCATGAGCGGGATCGAGATGGCCTGCTGGGACATCGTGGGGAAGGAGGCCGGCAAGCCGATCGCCGATCTGCTGGGTGGCCGGGTGCACGAGCGGATCCGCACCTACACCTACCTGTACCCGGCGGAGGGTCGCCCGGACGTGTACACCGATCCGCGCCATGCGGCCGAGCAGGCGGCCTTCGAGGTGGAGCGCGGGTTCACGGCGGTGAAGTTCGACCCGGCGGGCCCGTACACCGCGTTCGACGGGCACCAGCCGAGCGCGGGCGACATCGACCGGTCGGTGGCGATCACCGCGGCGATCCGCGGTGCGGTCGGTTCGCGGGCCGACCTGCTGTTCGGCACCCACGGGCAGTTCACCGCCGCGGGGGCGATCCGCCTGGCACAGCGGTTGGAGCAGTTCGACCCGCTGTGGTTCGAGGAGCCGACGCAGCCCGACCAGCCCGAGGAGATGGCCCGGGTTGCACGCCAGACGTCGATCCCGGTCGCCACCGGAGAACGGTTGACGACGATCACCGAGTTCGCGGCCCTGGCCCGCCATCAGGCCGCTGCGATCTGGCAGCCGAACCTCGGGCGTTGCGGCGGGCTGCTGGCCGGCAAGAAGATCGCCGCGATCGCCGAGGCCACCGGGTGCCAGATCGCGCCGCACCTGTACTCCGGGCCGATCCTCGGGGCAGCGAACATCCAGCTCGCCGCGACCCTGCCGAACCTGCTGATCGTCGAAGGCATCCAGGACTGGTCCGGCTTCCACGCCGACCTGCTCACGACCCCGATCGAGTGGGAGGACGGCCATGTGATCCCGTCGCGCGAACCCGGCCTGGGCGTCGAACTGGACGAAGCAGTCGCCCTCGCGAACCCCTACCCCGAGCACGGCGAGCTGCACCTCACCATGGCCGACACCCCGATCACGCCTGGGGTCAGACCCCAGGCGTGATCAGCGGAAGTCGCGCGACGGGATCGTGGCGGGCATCGGCAGGGGGGCCAGGTGTTCGGCGACGATGTTGACGACGCCCTCCGAACGTTCGAGGCGGCCGCGGATCAGCATCGCCGGAGCTTCCCGAGCGACCTTGCGGAACCTCGCCCAACAGCCCTTCGAGACCACCACGTTGATCAGGCCGGTCTCGTCTTCCAAGTTGAGGAACGTCGTACCTTGCGCGGTCATGGGCCGCTGACGATGGGTGACCACCCCGGCAACCTGCACGATCGAACCCGGTTCGGGGTCGACGAGCTGCACCGACGTCAACACACCGAGCTCGGTGAGTTGTTCACGCACGAAGATCGTCGGATGTCCGTCGGGCGACACACCGGTGGCCCACAGGTCGGCAACCGCCTCCTCGACCGACGTCATGCCCGGCAGTCTCGGCGCTGCATCGCCGGTGACCACGCCCGGCAACCGACCGGGGCGCGACTGTGCCGTTGCACCGACCGTCCACAGCGCCATGCGACGGTCGAGGCCGAAGCACTCGCCGTACAACCCACCGGTGGCCATCGCCTCCAACTGCGCGAGTGTCAGCGACGGCACCCGCCGCACGAGATCCTCGGTGTCGGTGAACAGCCCGCCGGCTTTGCGCACCGCCTCGATCTCCTCGGCCAATTCCGAGCCGATGCCGCGCACCGAACCGACCCCCAGACGAACGGCGACGCCACCCTCCGACTCGGGACAGGGTTCCAACGTCGCTGCCGCCAGCGACGCGTTGAGATCGGGCGTACGGACCATCACCCCGTGGCGACGGGCGTCGCGCACCAACGTGTGCGGCGACCAGAACCCCATCGGCTGGGCGTTCAGCAGCGCCGCGCAGAACGCTGCCGGTTCGTGGTACTTGATCCACGACGACGCGTACACGAGGTAGGCAAAGCTCACCGAGTGCGACTCGGGGAAGCCATAGTTCGCGAACGCCTTCATCTTCATGAACAACTCGTCGGCGACATCGCCGATGATCCCCCGCTCGGCCATTCCGGCGTAGAGCCGTTCCTTCAACTGCTCCATCCGCCGCGCCGAGCGCTTCGAGCCCATTGCCTGGCGCAGCTCGTCCGACTCGGCCGGGCTGAACCCGGCGACGTCGATCGCCATCTGCATCAACTGCTCCTGGAACAGCGGGATGCCGAGCGTCTTGCCGAGCGAGTTCTCCAACAGTGGATGTAGATAGGTGATCGGCTCGAGGCCGTTACGACGCCGGATGTACGGATGCACCGACCCGCCCTGGATCGGCCCGGGGCGGATGAGCGCCACCTCGACCACCAGGTCGTAGAAACGGCGCGGCTTGAGGCGCGGCAGCGTCGCCATCTGCGCCCTCGACTCGATCTGGAACACGCCCACGGTGTCGGCGCGGCACAGCATTCCGTAGACGTCGTCGTCCTGCGGGATGGTGGCCAGGTCGATCTCGTAGCCGCGGTGCTCTCGCACCAGGTCGACTGCGTAGTGCAGCGCCGAGAGCATCCCGAGGCCGAGCAGGTCGAACTTGACGAGGCCGGTGCGGGCACAGTCGTCCTTGTCCCACTGCAGCACCGAGCGCTTGTCCATCCGTGCCCATTCGACCGGGCACACCTCGATCACCGGGCGATCGCAGATCACCATGCCACCGGAATGGATGCCGAGGTGGCGCGGCGCATCCTCGACCTCGAGCGCCAGTTCCAGCACCTGCTCGGGGATCGTGTGGTCGGGCTGTGCAGCGGTCGACGCCACACCGCCCCAACCGTCGACCTGCTTCGACCACGCGTCCTGCTGACCAGGTTCGAACCCGAGCGCCTTGGCCATGTCGCGCACCGCGGAACGCGCCCGATACGTGATCACGTTGGCGACCTGGGCGGTGTGATGACGCCCATAGCGCTCGTACACGTACTGGATCACCTCCTCTCGCCGGTCGCTCTCGATGTCGACGTCGATGTCGGGTGGGCCGTCGCGCTCGGGCGACAGGAACCGCTCGAACAACAACCCGAGCGACACCGCGTCGGCGGCGGTGACCCCGAGCGCGTAACACACCGCCGAGTTCGCTGCGCTCCCCCGGCCCTGGCAGAAGATGTTCGCCCGGCGACAGAACTCGACGATGTCCCACACGATCAGGAAGTAGCCGGCGAAGTCGAGTTGCTCGATCAACGCCAGTTCGTGATCGATGGTCTTCCACGCCCGCGCCCGCAGCGACAGGTCTTCACTGTGGACCGGTCGCTCGCCGTAGCGGCGGCGGGCGCCCTCTTCGGTCACATGGCGGAGAAACTGCATCTCGGTGAGCGACCTGCCGTCGGCGTCGTTGGGGCATGGGAACGGCGGCAGCTTCGGTGCCACCAGCGAGAGGTCGAACGCGGCCGCCCGGCCGATCTCTGCGGCCCGTTCGACCACGCCCGGGTACCGACGGAACCGCCGCTCCTGTTCGGCGCCGGAGCGCAGGTGGGCTCCCGCCGCCGCCGGCAGCCACGGGTCGATCTGGTCGAGGCTGCGGCGAGCGCGCACCGCGGCGAGTGCCGTGGCCAGCTTGCGCTGGGCGGGTGTGGCGTAGTGGACGTTGTTGGTGGCCACGCACTCGACACGCTCGCGGTGGGCGAGTTCGGCCAGCGCGTCGTTGCGGGCCGAGTCGAGCGGATCGCCGTGATCCCACATCTCGACCAGCACCCGGTCGCGCCCGAATGCGTCGACCAACCGGAGCAGTTCGCGCCGCGCTGCGGCCGGACCGTCGTTCACCAGGGCGGCAGGAACTGCACCCTTCCGGCAGCCGGTGAGCACCCAGCCGTGTCCGGCGACGGTGTCGGCGAGGTCGCCGAACGCGAACTGGGGTGCCCCTTTCTCACCCGCCAGGTGCGCGGTGCTCAGCACTCGTGAGAGGCGGCTGTAACCGACCGGGCCGTCGGCGAGCACGACGAGGTGGGTGCCCGCCGGATCGGGCGCGTGCGAGTCGGGCACCATCCCGGTGGCGACCTGGCGGACCGTGTCGACCTCGGATCGGACGACCGGCGTGTCATGCGGCGACAACGTGATCTCGGTGCCGAACACCGTCGGCAACCCCACCGCCTTGGCGGCTTCGGCGAAGCGGACGACCCCGTAGAAGCCGTGGTGATCGGTGATCGCCAACGCTTCCAGCCCGAGCCGTGCGGCCTCGGTTGCCAGCTCCTCGGGATGCGATGCCCCGTCGAGGAACGAGAAGTTCGAATGGCAGTGCAACTCGGCATACGGCACCGTCGTGGTGGGGCGCTCGAGACCTGGCGCCTCGAACGGTTGGCGTTGACGGCTCCAGGCTGGGCCGTCGCCGCCGGCGTTCCACGACCGGCTCCCCGGGGCGCGCCCGTCACGTCCTGCCGCGCCCGAGAGGGTGGCCTCGAGTTCGCTCCACGACCACGACGGGTTGTTGAACCCCATCCCCCCAGTATCGAACGCATGTTCGTCCACGCGCAACCCCGACCACCGTGGCCATGCCGAAAACCCCGAAATGTCGCGGCTCGGTTGCGCTGAGCGACCGGATCCCGCGACATTTCGGGATCGGGACGGGTGGTGGTGAGGGCCTCAGTCGTCGTCGGGGGTGAGGGTGCGCAGGAGTCCACGCAGGCCGGGGTCGGCACGCTCGATGGCCGCTTTCCAGGTGAACCAGTCGATCAGCTGACTCTCGCCCTCCGGCGGGTTCGGGTCTGCGTCGCCACCGTCGATGACGTAGCGCAGATCGAGATGGGTGTGTCCCCGACCGCCCTCGTGGACGTCGACGTGGATCAACGCCGGCACACCGTCGGTGTCGAGCGGACCGGCGAACGACACGTGCAAGCCGGTCTCCTCCCGACTCTCGCGCAGCGCCGCGTCCCACGGGGTCTCACCCTGGTCGATGTGCCCACCGGGTTGCAGCCAGATCCCGAGCCGTTTGTGTTCGAGCAGCACCACGCCCCGCGGCCCCACGACGATGCCCGATCCGGTCACGTGGATCGGGTCCGAGTCCTGGTCGAGCGGTGCCGCCAACACATCGAACGCCGTCAGGAACCGGTCGATCGAGACCGCCTCGCGATCGTCGACCGGCCGACGAGCCGCCACATCGGCCCGGATCCGCCGATGGACCTGGTCGTCACGCATCACCCAGATGTAGCAGGCACGACGCAAATGACACCTGTGTGATTTCTCTTCGATTTCTTCTTGAGTTCGTCAGGAACCTGCCGATACCTCATCAGGCACACGACTCACAACTCACACTCGTGGTGGAACTGGCGGAATCTCATGGACAACAACATCAACATCGCACCTCGCATCCTGATCGCCGTCGACGATCCGGATCTGCGTCGGATCAGCGTCGCGGGACTCCGGTCGGCGGGATTCAGCGTGAGTGCTCCGACCGACGGCGACGCGGCGATCATGCTCGCCGAGTCGTTCTCTCCCGACGTGCTGATCGTGTGCTCCAAGCTGCGGGCCCCCGACGGTCGCCCCCTCTACGAGCGTCTGCGCGACTCGAGCGAGCAGTACCTGCTGTGCATCACCGACGAGGGCGCCCACCGTGCACGCGCCGCCATGCTGCACTCGGGCGCTGACGACGCCGTCTCGGTACCGGTGTCACCCGAGGAACTCCTGGCTCGGTGCCATGCGCTGCTGCGCCGGCCACGTCAGATGCAGGGCCGTCCCGACACTGCCCTCACCTCCGTGCTCGACCTCGGCCCTCTCACCATCGACCTCGGTCGACGCGAGGTGCGCGTCGAGGACGAAGAGGTCGCCACGACCCGCATCGAGTTCTCCCTGCTCGAGCAGCTCTGTCGACGCCCGACCGAGGTCTGCACCCGCGAAGATCTCCTCGACGCCGTGTGGGGTCCCACCTGGGTGGGCGACAACCACGTCGTCGACGTGCACCTGTCGAACCTGCGACGCAAGCTCGACAAGGCCGCCCCGGAGATCAAGGTGATCCACACGGTTCGCGGTGTGGGGTTCCGTCTCGCCAACGACGTGACCGATCAGCTCGAGATCTCGCACCCCTTCGGCCTCGCCGCCGTCGGTTGAACCGACATCGAACCCCGTCGGAACTGCGTTCGAACCGGCATCGTCAGTCGTAGCGGGCGCTGACCCACCAGCGCCGGTGTTCGGCGACCACCAGGAATCCGTCTTGGTCGTCGGTGACCACCTGGAACCTGGCGAGTCGACGCTGCTGCCCCGGCTCCCACCATCGTTCCTCGATCGGCCACGGACCCGCCCAGGCGATGATCGACCGCGGCCGAC
>CAZJUC010000135.1:0-8890 GCA_964549065.1 uncultured Ilumatobacteraceae bacterium | reverse complement strand
TGTACGACACCGTCCAGAACATCAGCGCCGCGAACGCGATCGTCTCGCCGATCAGCCCCTGGCCTCGGAACGCCTCCTGAGCGGGAACCGCCGTGGTCACCTGGAGCAATTCGAACAGGCCCATCGCGATGCCTGCGAGCGTGGTGTCCTTGAAGAGGCTGATCAACTGGCCGATCTGTGCCGGGATCACGTTGCGCAGCGCTTGCGGCAGCACGATGTAGCCCATCTGTCGGGCCGGGCTGAGCCCGACGGCCTTCGCCGCCTCGATCTGGCCTCGGGGCACCGACTGCAGCCCGCCGCGGATGATCTCGGCCATGTAGGCCGCGGTGAAGAGGGTGAACACGATGATCGCCCGGGTCGATGTCGAAGGGGCGAGACTGTTCGGGACGAAGAACCCGAGTGCAGAGTTCGCGAGCAACAGCAGCACGAAGAGCGGCGCGCCGCGCACGAGCTCGATGTACGTGGTCGACACGACGCGAACGAGCGGCAGCGTCGATCGGCGGCCGAGCGCCAGCAGCACGCCGAGCGGGAAGCACAGCACGATCGCGCACACCGCGAGGAACAGGTTGAGCAGGAACCCTCCCCAGTCGTCGAAGCCGACGGCAGTGACCACGTAGAAGTAGAGACCCACCGGGACCGCGCCGATCCCGACGAACACCAGTCCTGAACCGACCGGGCCCAGCTTGGGGCGGCCGGCGAACGGTCCGATCGCCCGCCCGATCAGCGCGGCGACGGTGGCGATCGCGACGGTGATCCACGGACCCGGCGTGCTCGACAGGACCAGCAACAGCAGCACGACGAGCGCGGGCAGCCACAGGCGGGCGACGAGACCACCGACGCGGCCGATCGTGGTCTGACCGTCCTCGCTCACCCGCCCGCTGCGTACCTGGCGGGCGTGGATGAACCCGGCGAGGAACCCGCCCCAGGCCGCGAGGCCCACCACGGTGACGGCCAGGCGCAGCACGTGGGCGTCGGGGAAGCGCCCGAGCATCATCAAGCGCAGGTTGACGCGGATGATGTCCCAGCGTCCGGTGACGAAGACGAACGAGATCGTCTTGTAGATCAGCCACAGGCTGATGGCGCCGAACACGATGGTGAGGGCCCCGTCGACCGGGCTGCGGAACAGGTTCCGACGCACCCAGATCGTCGGGCCCGAGCGGTGCGCAGCTGAACTCATCGCTCCACCAGCGCCATCCGCCGGTTGGCGATGTTGACGATCACCGAGGTGACCAGCGAGATGCAGATGTACAGCACCATCGTGAGGGCGAACACGGGCACCGCCGGCGAGCCGTTGCCGACGGTGGTCTGCGCGACGAGGGTGATGTCGTAGTAGCCGATCGCCGCGCCGAGCGACGAGTTCTTGATCAGGTTGAGGTACTGGTTGCCGACCGGCGGGATGGCGATGCGAAACGCCTGCGGCAGGATCACGTACCACATGCGCTGGAAGCCGCTCAACGCCACGGCGTCGGCAGCCTCGCCCTGCCCGCGATCGACCGCCTGGATCGAGCCGCGCACGATCTCGGCGATGTGGCTGGCGGTGTAGATCACCAACGCGAAGAACAGCGCGAAGAACGACGGATCGATCCGGATGCCGCCGGCGGTGCGACGGCCGTCGAGGCGGGGGAGCGTCCACTCGTAGCCGAACGCGACCCAGCCGACCACGAACACGACCAGGAAGGCGCCGCCGGCCCACAGCCCGGACCGGGGCAGTGCTCCGGTCCGGTCCGACACCGACGACCGCCACCGGGCGACGAGCCAGGCTGCAACGACACCGACCGCGCCGATCGCGAGGAGTCCGAAGCCGGCGCCGAGAAACCATGGCACGGCGACGCCGCGGTTGGAGATGATCGCGAGACCGCCGAGCTCCCACGCCTCCTGGATCGTCGGGAAGACCCCGAGTACCACGACGAGCAGGCCGGCCAGGACGAACAGCGCGAGCGGCACGTTGCGCACCGCTTCGACGTAGACGGTCGCGAGCTTGCTGACGATCCAATTGCTGGACAGTCGGGCGATGCCGACCAGGGTGCCGAGGAGCGTCGCGGCCACGATTCCCGCCACCGAGATGCGCAGCGTGTTCAACACGCCTTGGTACAGCGCCTGCCTGACTGCAGCATTGGCCGACAGTTCGTTGCCGGTGATCTGGAAGTTGGCAGGATTGTCGAGGAACCCGAAGTCGGTCGGAATGTTCTGTTCGGCGGTGTTGTCGACGTAGTTGCCGTACAACCAGATGATCAGCGCGACCACCAGGCCGACGACGACCAACTGGACGACCCACTTGAGCACCCGGACGTCCCGCCACAGCGGGGTCCGGGTGCTCAGCGTGGCGGTCAGCGGTACGGCGGCGAGTAGAGCAGGCCGCCGTCGGTCCACAGCGAGTTGAGGCCTCGCTCCAGTCCGAGCGGGGCGAGGTGCTCGTCGAAGATCTCGCCGTAGTTGCCCACTTGACTCACGACCTGGAAGGCGAAGTCGGTCGGCAGACCGAGGCCGGGATCGAGCACTGCAGCGCCGTCGTCACCTTCGACCTCGAGGCCGAGGAAGCGCTGGATCGAGATGTCCTCGGTGCCGCCGAACGAGTCGACGTTGGTCGAGTCGATGCCGAACTCCTCGGCCTGGATCGTGGCCAGCACGGCCCAGTTGACTGCCTGCGCCCACTCGGTGTCACCGTCGGCGACCGCTGGGGCCAGCGGCTCCTTCGAGAACACCTCGGGCAGGATCGTCAGGGCTTCGGGCCCATCCGGGAACTCGCTGCGCAGCGCAACCAGCTGGCTGCGGTCCGACGACCAGGCATCGCACTGCCCGGCGACGAACGCCTCCTGGATCAGCTCCACACTCTCGAATGCCCGGACTTCCCAGTCGAGGCCGAGGCGTGACGCCTCGTTCGCAGCGTTGCCCTCGGTGGTGGTGCCCTGGGCGACGCAGACGATGACGCCGTCGAGGTCGTTGATCGTCTCGAATCCGCTGTCGGTGCCGACCATGATGCCCTGGCCGTCGTAGAACGTCGGGGTGAGGAAGGTGGCGCCTTCGGCGCCGTCACGGCTGGCGGTCCAGGTGGTGTTGCGGACCAGCGCGTCGACTTCGCCCGACTGGAGCGCAGTGAATCGATCAGCGGTCTCGAGGTCGACCATCTCGACCTTCTCGGCGTCGCCGAGCACCGCAGCAGCGATCACACGGCAGAAGTCGCTGTCGAAGCCGACGTGGTCACCTTCCGGGGTGAGGACCGCGAAACCAGGCAACGCGTCGCGGGTGCCGCAACGGACGACGTCATTGGCGATCACTGCATCGAGCGTCGACTCGCTGCCCTGCACCACCTCGACGGTGTCGTCGGGTGCGGTCGTCTCGTCGGGTGCGGTCGTTTCGTCGGGTGCATCCGGTGCCTCGGTGGCATCCGGCGACGTGTCGTCGCCTGACGTGTCGTCGTCGTCGGTGGTGCACGCTCCACCGACGAGCGCGAGTGCCACCAGCGGAAGTAGTGCCCGTCGTGTACTGATTCGCATCGGTTCCCCCATCCGCATCGCCGATCCGGCGACGCTTGTTGTTCCCCTGACGGCAACCTGCTGGTCACCTGCGACGAACCTAGACGTTCGCGATGGTGCGGGGCAACCGTCCATGTGTCGTCGAGATGAATTGTGGGCCAGACTGTGCGCCATGACCGACGCCAGTGCAACCGTGTCCGCCGTCGCCGTTTCCACGGCCCGCACCACCCCGAAGGCTGCCACCGCTGTCGGTTGGGCGGTCGCCACGAAGGGGCCGGTGCCGCGGCAGCTCGGCGTGAGCCGGTCGGCACTCGAAGCGAACGGGTTCGAGGCCAAGCCCGGCCAGATCCTCTCGATTCCGAACGGTGACGGGGTCGCCGTTGCGGTTGGTGTCGGCGATCCGGGCACGATCGATGCAGCCGGGCTCCGTTCGGCTGCGGCCGCGTTCGCCCGTGCGGTGTCGAGACACGCCCAGCTCGCCACGAACCTGGCCGACGTCGAGGGCGTCGAGGCGAAGGCTGCTGCTCAGGCGGTGACCGAGGGCGTGCTGCTCGCCTCGTACCGCTACACCGGGTTGAAGAACGACCCGAAGAACGCGTCGCGTCTCGAGGCCCTCACCCTGGTCGCGTCTGCCAAGCAGGAGAAGGAGGCCGGTCGGGGCGCCGAACGCGGCAGGATCGTGGCGGCGGCAGCGGCGTTCGCACGCGAACTGGCGAACACGCCGCCCACCTACCTCAACGCCAAGGACATCGCCGCGAAGGCCGTCGACATCGGCTCGGCGGCCGGCCTGCACGTCGAGGTGTTCAACAAGGACCAACTCGAACAGATGGGTTGTGGCGGCATGCTCGGTGTCAACCGCGGTTCCACCGAACCGCCGCGCATGGTCAAGCTCACCTGGTCGCCGAAGAATCCCACTGGTCACCTCGCGCTCGTCGGCAAGGGGATCATGTACGACTCGGGCGGCATTTCGCTCAAGGGGCACGACGTCTTCCACCAGAACATGAAGATGGACATGTCGGGTGCCGCTGCGGTGCTCGCCACCATGAGTGCGCTCGCTGACCTGAAGGTCAAGACCAAGGTGACGGCATGGCTGATGTGCACCGACAACATGCCGTCAGGCAGCGCGCTCAAGCTCGGTGACGTGCTCACGATGCGCAACGGCAAGACCGTCGAGATCCACAACACCGATGCCGAGGGTCGCCTCGTGCTCGCCGACGGCCTGTCACTCGCAGTCGAAGAGGCCCCCGATGCGATCGTCGACATCGCCACGCTCACCGGTGCCGCGATGGCGGCGCTCGGGTCGCAGATGGCTCCGGTGCTCGGCACGAACCAGGCCCTCGTCGATCAATTGCTCCAGGGGTCCGAGGCAACCGACGAGCCGCTGTGGCAGTTGCCGTTGTCGGAGAAGCGTTACCGCAAACTGCTCGACTCCGTGGTCGCGGACATGAAGAACATCGGCGGTCCGTACGCAGGAGCGATCACGGCGTCGATCTTCCTCAGCGAGTTCGTCGGGGACGTCCCGTGGGCGCACCTCGACATCGCCGGGCCGATGATGGTCGACGGCGACGATGGCATCTACGCCAAGGGCGCAACCGGCTTCGGCACCCGGCTGCTGATCGAGCTGGCGACGAACTTCACCGCGCCGAACTGAGACGGCCACCGAGATGTCCGCGCCGGCGCAGCCCAACCTGCTCTTCATCATGAGCGACGACCACGCTGCTCACGCGATCTCCGCGTACAGCAGCGCATCGGGTCGGCCGGTCATCAACCACACGCCGAACCTCGACCGCATCGCAGAGGGTGGGATGCGATTCGACTCGTGCTTCTGCACGAACTCGATCTGTACGCCGAGCCGCGCCTCGATCCTCACCGGCACCTACAACCACGTCAACGGTGTGACCACGCTGGTGACTCCGATGGACAACGGCCTCGACACGTACCCGAAGCGGCTGCGAGCCGCCGGCTACCAGACCGCGGTGTTCGGCAAGTGGCATCTCGGCCACGGCCCCGAGCACGATCCGACCGGCTTCGACCGGTGGAGGGTGCTGCCCGGCCAGGGCCACTACCACAATCCGGTGATGCTGCAACCGAGAGATGACGGACGCGGCCACGACATCGTCGAGCGTGGCGGCTACGTCACCGATCTGATCACCGACGACTGCCTGCGCTGGCTCGACAAGCGCGACACCGACCGGCCGTTCGCGCTGATGTGCCACCACAAGGCGCCGCACCGTTCGTGGGAGCCGTCACGGAAACACTTCTCGCTGTTCGACGGCATCGACATCCCCGAACCGGAGACCCTCTTCGACGACCACGACGGTCGCGCCGAGGTGGTGCAGGCGATGCGGATGCGGATCATGGATCTCGACCCGGTCGTCGATCTCAAGGCAACGGTGCCCCCGGGGCTCACCGAAGACGAGGAGGTCCGGTGGCGGTACCAGCGCTACATCAAGGACTACCTGCGCACCATCGCGTCGATCGACGACAACGTCGGCCGAATGCTCGACTGGCTCGACGACAACGGTCTCGCCGACGACACGATCGTGGTCTACACGTCCGACCAGGGGTTCTTCCTGGGTGATCACGGCTGGTTCGACAAGCGGATGATGTACGAGGAGTCGGTCGCGATGCCGCTGCTGGTGCGCTATCCCGCCGAGGTGGCAGCCGGGTCGGTGTGCGACGAGATCGCGCTCAACGTCGACTTCGCCCCCACGTTCCTCGACCTCGCCGGCCTCGACGTGCCCGAGGCGATGCAGGGTGCGAGCCTCGCTCCACTGCTGCGCGGCGAGGTGCCCGACGACTGGCAGCAGTCGATGTACTACCGGTACTGGATGCACGATGACTGGATCCATCGGGTGCCGGGTCACTACGGCGTGCGCACCCGCACGCACAAACTGATCGGTTATTACAACGACCCGCTCGACCAGGTCGGCGCCCGCGGCCCGGCCGTCGAGCCCGAATGGGAGCTGTTCGACCTGGTCGCCGACCCGCACGAGTTGCACAACGTGATTTCCGATCCGGACCACCGGGACGTGGCGATCGAGTTGCGAGGCGAGCTGGCCCGATTGCAACGCGACGTCGGCGACGAACCGCACCCCGGCGCGACGGCGGTGCTCGACGCTCTGCTCGCAGTCTGAGTTCGCCGGCTCATCGGTCCGTGTCGAGTCGGTAGACGTTGTCGGCGACCTCGGCGGCGACGGCATCACCCACACCGAGCGCGACCAGTCGATGTTCGATCACCGACGGCTCGTCACCGAGGTCGAGCATCGCAGTGGCGAGCCGGTGGGCGCGACCGAACTCGTCGACGTCGTGTGCCGGCTGCAGCCACCCGGCGTGCGCCGCCTGCAGGTCGTCGGGCATGCGCCGCAGGTGCCGGAAGCTCACCGGCGGGATCCGACGACGCACGGCGAGCCCACCGTCGATCGGATGCGCCAGTCCGAACATCACGCACCGCTCCAGTGCCTTGCTGAACGGTGACGACCGGCCGCTCGTGAAGCTCAGGCCCATCGCTCGCGCCGTGGTGTCGAGGTCGAGGTCGTAGCCCGCCGGCGACTGTTCGAGTCCGGCGATCAGGCGCCGCAGCAGCCACGTTGCCGTGGGCCCGAGTACGCCGAGCCAGAATGTCTCGACGTAGCGGGACCGGGCGTCGAAGCCGTCGTCGTCGACGACCGGGTCGACCCAGGGGCGAACGATGATCGAGTGGGCACGACCGCCGGCTCGCTCGGGTGACGCATCGCGTCTGGCGGTGGTGGTGGTGCCTGCCGTGACGGCAGTGGTGTCGGACATGAGGACCTCCCTCGGAGCACACGTGGAAGGGAGGAGCCGGTGGAGGCACAGTGGGTGACCACCGACGTGAACGGGAAAATGGCGTCCGGGCCGGGATGAGCTTCAGCGTGTGACGGTGGGCCGCAAGGCGGCGATGAGCTGCTGCAACGCACCTCGGTGGCGGTTGACCACCGCGGTCGATTCGTCGATCAACTGCGCGTTGGGTGGGTCCTGCGCGCGCAGCGTCAGGTTGGTGTCGAGCGCTGCGGCGAGCGCCGACATCGTCTGCGCGAGCGGCTGCCAGTTGGCGTCCTGCGCCTCGAGGTACTGCTGCTGGGCGCCGATCGCGACGTTGTCGAGACGGCTGCGCTCGACCGACCAACGCTGCTGCGCCTGGGCCGACGGGGCGGCCATCAGCTCGAGCGAGAGCTGGTCGGTGATCCACTGCGACGTGCTGAGCAGGCTCGATTGGGTGGAGGCGTTCGCCGACGGCGCAGCGGCACTCCTCGACCTCCCGGAGCGTGAGACCAGGAAACCGATCAGGATGGCCACGAGGGCGAGACCACCGACGATCAACAGCACGACGAGGAGATCGACTCCCTCGTCGGTGTCGGTGTCGGTGCCGGTGTCGGTGTCGGGAACCAGCGGGTCGGGATCGGGGTCCGGCGTGGCAGGCGCGTCCGTGGGAGCGGGTGCCTCGGTGGGTGATGGGGCGGGTGCTTCGGTCGCCGGCGGGCTGTCGGTTGCCGGTGGGGCATCCGTCGGGGCCGGTCCGCCACCGCCGTCGATCGTGGTACCGGGGCGGAGGTTGGCGATCGGGCCGTCGCTGCCGCAGGCGCCGAGCGAGGCGGCGACCATCACGATCGTGGCGATCGTGGCGATGGTGCGCACGCGGCCGGTGGGTCGTTCCATCGACCCGACGGTACCGAAGGGCCACGCGCCCGACGCGGATCAGCCGGCGATGATGTGGTCGAGGGTGAGTTCCGGTTCGTTCTGTTCGATGCGGGCGAGCGCGTACTTGTTCTCGAACAGCGCGACGAGGTGGCCGTCGTGCCGGGCCAGTATCCGTACTCCCGGTTTCTCGCGCAGGGCATCGGCCGAGGCCTTGTCGGTCAACCGGATCGCCTGGTACGGGGCCGAGAGAATCTCGATCGGTGCGTTGAACTCGATGTCGAGTCGGTTCGCGAACACGTCGAACTGCAACTGCCCGACGGCGGCGAGTACCGGTGAGGCGTCACCCCAGTCGGGATCCTTCAGCACCTGTACGACGCCCTCTTCGTTCAGTTGGTCGAGACCCTTGCGGAACTGCTTGGTCTTGCCGGTGTCGAGCGGGCGGGCTGTGGCGAACACCTCGGGCGCGAACGCCGGGATCGGCGGGAACTTCACCGTCGGTCCGGTCTCGTCGTACAAGGTGTCGCCCAGGTTCAGTCCGGTGGCGTTGACCAGGCCGACCACGTCGCCGGGGAACGCCTCGTCGACCGTGGTGCGTTCGGCGCCGAACACGGTGGATGCGTACTTGGTGGCGAACGGCTTGCCGGTGCGCTCGCAGGTCATCACCATGCCCCGGTCGAATCGTCCCGAGCAGATTCGGGCGAACGCGATGCGGTCGCGATGGTGGCGGTCCATGTTGGCCTGCACCTTGAACACGAACG
>CAZJUC010000134.1:0-8930 GCA_964549065.1 uncultured Ilumatobacteraceae bacterium | reverse complement strand
GTGGCCCAGCCACCACCCGACCGGCGGTGGCCCCAGCACCACGCGACCGGCGGTGTCCGGGTCACCACCCGAAATGGCGCGGTTTCGTGCCGCTCAGCGCAACGCTGGCGGGATTTTTCGGTGGTTGGTGGGTCGGGGCTGGTTGCGGGGAGCGGTTGGGGCCGATCGTCGGGCGCCGTAGCATCGTTCCTCATGTCGAAGAAGACCAAGAAGAAGAAGGCCAAGATGCGCCGCTCGAAGGCGAATCACGGCAAGCGCCCCAACATGGGTCGCGGCTGACCCACTCTCCCTGCGTGCGCCCTCTGGCGGACGCCCCTCACCGCTGAAGCGCCCGATGGGTCGCTCCGCCCGGAGCCGCCGATCGGGCGCTTCGTCGCGTTCGGGGTCGCTGCGGATCGTGCTGGCCGGCTGTGCCGGCCGGTTGTGACGCCCCTCTCGCTGGCCGGTTTCGACGGGCCGACGGCGACGGGGGAGACTGCACCGATGAGCCACGCCGCGACCTCCACCGATCCCAGAGTCGAGTGGTTGTGCATCGCGGGCGACGCAGACGTCTGGCGATCGCTCGGGCTCACCGTGACCGACGACGGGACGATCCCGCTGATGGGTGCCTCGTTGCGCATCGTCGCCGAATCCGCCGACGCCTCGACGGGGCTGCTCGGCTGGGCGCTCAGCGGTGTGTCGCCGGTGCACGCGCCGGCGGACACAGCGGACTCCGGGGCCGGTGTCACCGAGATCGACGTGGACGGGCTGGCCACGGAGGTCGTCGAGGCATCGGCGCCGATCTATGCCGACCATCGTCTGGGCGCGTCGGGCCTCGACCACGTGGTCGTGCTGACCGCCGACCTCGAACGCACGAGCGCGGCGATCGCGGCGGTGACCGGCTGCGAACTCAAGCGCATCCGTGAGGTCGGTTCGATGCGCCAGGGCTTCCACCGCATCGGCCGGGGCGGGCTGATCGTGGAACTGGTCGAGCGCCCCGACCTGCCGGACGGTCCAGCGAGCTTCTGGGGCGTCGTGCTGATCGTCGACGATCTCGACGCGGCGTGCGAGCTGATCGGTCCGGAGCGCATCTCGCCGCCGAAGGATGCGGTGCAGCCCGGTCGCCGGATCGCCACGATCCGCGCCGACGTCGGCCTCGGTCTGCCCGTGGCCCTGATGACCCACTGAACCCGCTGCGACCACCGGGTCGACGACGCCTGGCACCGATCCGAACCGAACCGAACCGACCCGACCCGCCGCCGATCCGAACCGACCTGCCACCGATCCGCCACCGATCCGAACCGACCTGCCGCCGACCTGCCACGGGACGCGCCAGGGGCGGACCCGGAGATCCGGATCCGCCCCTGGCAGCTCGTGAGATGAGCGAAGGGTTCGTCGGTTCAGCCGCCGTTGGGTGAGGCGTCCTGGTGGCGACGACGGCGAGCGGCCGTGAGGAACAGCAGTCCGGCGAGCAGTGCAGCTGCGCCGATGATCATGACGTTGCCGGGGCCGCCGCCGGTGGTGGACAGTTCGCAGTCGTCGGACGGGTCGGCGTCGTTGTCCTGACCGGGCACGCAGACCGTGGTGGTCGGCGGTGAGTCGTGCGGGGGGTTCGCGCACGGTGACGTGGACGGTGGATACGACACCGTCGCGGTCGCCGTGACGGGGCTCACCGTGACGTCGATGGTGAGCCCTTCACGGAAGAACGCGTCGGTCGGATCCGGGATGAACGACTCGCCGTCCGGTGCGAGGGTCCAACCAGGCCAGTCGGTGGCGTTGCCACTGGCGTCGACCGCGGCCCCGGGCCAGATGATCGTGCCCGAGAAGCTGTCGACCACCTGCGTGCTCACGAGGTTGCCGTTGCGGTCGCGGATGTCGAGCGTCGCCGTGGTCGAACTCGGCGTGAACCCTTGGGGGACGATCGAGTAGCGGATGAACGGGGCGTTGCCGATGCACTCCGGTGAGAACGCCGACACGTCGAGCGCCGGATCCGACGCCGTGGTGGTGACGTAGTACGCGTCGTCGCCGGGGCTCTGGCTCGGGGCGGCGTCGGCCTGGGCCAGGGCGGCGAGGGGTGCCACGGTTGCAGCTGCGAGGCCGACCATCACGCCGAACCGCAGTCGCCGCCACCGTCGGTGCGATGCGCCCGCAGCGACTCCCGTGGTCTCGGTTGTGGTCATGTCTTCCGCCTTGATGGTGTTCGCCGCCATGACCGTGCTCGTCGATCGACCACGCTCAGTGGCGACTACTGTACTGGCGCTCGCCGCTCGTCCGCAAGTGCGAAAGCGCCGAAACCCAGTATCTGCAGGAGAATCAAGGAACCATCTCGCCTGGTCGACGCTTGTCACGCTGAGTGCTCATCCCGCCACTGCTTTCCGTTCGCCACGCAGAGTGGCAGCGCCGCCGATCCCGGGCGGGGCCCGGGTCAGCCGTCGCGCCGTTGGTCGCCGACGGTGATCGTGGCCGAGCCGGCGTCACGTTGCGTCTCGGTGACGTGGTGCTCGGTGCCGTCCTGGGCGATCCAGGTCGCGTCGACCGCAAGCGGGGTCGGGGCGACCGTCGGCGGCGTCCGCGTCGCGAGCGAGTAGCCCTCGGCGACGTCCATCGGCCCGTCCATCTCGAGTGTCAGCGTCGCCGACGCGCCGGCGGGCAACGTCACGTACACCGACGTGACGAAGTAGTCGGCCTCGGAGCCGGGCTCGGCGGTCGCGATCGACCCGTCGAGCAGCGTCTGTTCCACCGGGAGTCGGGAGAACACGGTGACGCGGGTGCGGTTCGTGCCGACCGGCAAGCCGATCGGGTTGCCGATCACGTAGCCGGGCTCGCCCTCGGTCGGGGCGCCGTTGGTGATGTCGACGACCAGCCGGGCGGTGGTCGTGCCGGTGCGGGCGTCGGCGGTGACCTCGTAGGTGGCGTCGGCGCCGAGGTAGTAGTCGATCTTGTTGCCGGCCAGGTTGTTGAAGACCACCGCGATCCCGTCTCCGGTGCCGGGGGCGAGCAACGTGCCGCTCAACCCGATCTGCTCGAGGACGGCCTGGTCGTCGGGGAGGCTCATCCATCCGGTGAAGCGCCCCTGGTCGACCATCGGTCCCAGCGTGTCGATCAGCGTGGTGGGAGCGGGCAGCGTGCCGGCGAGCAGGGTGTCGATCATCGTCCGCGAGAAGCTCTCGAGGACGTCGGCGCGGGCATCGACCTCGGTCAGGTCGTACTGCTCGTGGAGGAGATAGTTGGCCGCGGTGTCGGCGGTGAGTACGGCCGCGCCGTCGGCGGTGAGTACGGCCGCGCCGTCGGTGGTGGGAGCGGCCGCACCGTCGGCGGCCGAGCTCGGCGTGGGCGCGCCCTCCGGCAGCGGGATCGGGCCGGTGAACTCGAGGAACCGGGCGAGCGTGAACACGTCCATGATGAACACCCCGTCGAGTTCACCGCCACCGCTCTGCGGGTAGAGGTCGGCGATCGCCCTGCCGGTGGTGGCGATGTCGGGCGACATGTTGATGTTCTTCCACGGCTCGGCGCCGGTGGTGCCGTCGGGTCCGGACGTCAGGTTGAACGGTCCGTAGCGTGCGGCCCACTCGTCGAGGCCGCTCTCGGTGCCGCTGCTGAACCGGCGCAGCGATGGGTCGCCGGCCAGGTTGAGATCCTCGGCGCGACCGAAGCGGGTCATCTCGATCTGCCCGTCGGTGACGGTCACCTCGGCCCAGTTGCCCATGAAGCCGCCGCTGCCGCGTGCCTCGGCCGGGGTGGTGAAGCCGATGTAGTAGGTGCGTGCGCCGTCGCCGCCGAGGAGGCGTGGGGCGGCGAGCGCCACGGTGAGGGCATCCTCGCTGCGTCGACGTTGCTCGGCGAGTTCGACGGCGAGGTCGTCGACGCGGTCGTCGACCTGTGGAATCAGCCACGGACTGTCGATGTCGGCGACGCGTGTCTGCAGGTCCTGGATGCGATGGCGGATCGCGCGCAGCGGCTTCTGCAGTTCGCGGACCTGGGCGATGTCGATGCGGCCGTCGGTGACGCTGAGTCGCTCGAGGTCGACGGCGTCGAGTTCGGTGCTGAGGAACCGGGCGGCGTCGGCGGCCTCGCTGGCGAGTTCGGTGGCGACGCGATGGTGCTGGGCGAGTCCCGGGACGAACCGGGCGGCCGACACCAACGGGTTCGCGAGACGGTTGTCGGCGGCCTCGAACGCGGTGGCCGCCGCGTCGAAGGACGCCTTGGCGGCGCGGACGTCGCCGTCGCCGAGTGCGGTGAGCGCGCTGTTGGTCTGCGAGTCGCCCTCGCGCAGGTCGTCGGCGGCGAGGTGTCCGAAGATGCCGAGCCCGACGACGGCGGCGAACGTGGTGACCGCCGCGACGACGCCGACGATCGCGACAGTCCGCCGACTCTGCAGGGTGCGGCGTCGGAAGCCGACGACGCCGACGTAGCTGCCGAGCGTCAGCGCAACGAGCGTGGACGCGCCGAGGAACCAGTCGAGTTGGCTGCGTGCGGCGACGTTCATGGCGACGCCGATGAGGGCTGCGTTCAGTACGCCGCGCCGTCCCGGGATCACCGGCATGACGAAACCGACGATCGCGGCGACCGTGCCGACGAGCACACCGATGATCGAGAACGACGTCAGCCCGGCGACGAGGGTGATCAGAGCGGCATCCCACCGCAGCGCCGCGGCGCCGAGCCAGGTGACGCCGCCGACGGCGAGGGCGACGAGCACGGTGTCGACGAGCGGGCCGCCGGTCGGGCGTGGGCCGCCGAGGGTGGCGGTCAGACCGGCGATGATCGAGGCCGCGAGGATCAACCAGCGCACCCGCGCCGGTGACCATGCGGTGTCCTCGACCGGTGAGGGTGGGGCCAGCGTCACGCCGACTCCACGATGTTCCGGACATGGGCCCGCGCCGCCCGTCGAGCCGAGGCTCGTGCCGCCTTCATTGCGCCGTCACGCTAGTGGCGCGTCGGCGACGGCGCCGGACGACTGACGATTCCTTGACGATCGTCGAGGTCGCGACCCGACGGGAGTCGGCGTCAGGGTCGGGATCGTCGGGGTCGTGGTCGG
This sequence comes from uncultured Ilumatobacteraceae bacterium, assembly GCA_964549065.1. Lineage (GTDB taxonomy): Bacteria > Actinomycetota > Acidimicrobiia > Acidimicrobiales > Ilumatobacteraceae > Sva-07. The sequence continues at coordinate 3,916 of CAZJUC010000134.1, read as the reverse complement.
GTGGTGAGCAGCAGCAGTCCGGTGCCGGCGAGCACCAGGGCAAGCCCGGTGATGGCCGTCGACGACGATCCGTCGCCGCCACCGGTGCGCGGGAGTCGTGCCCCACGGGGAACGGTCGTCGTGGTCGTCGCCGGATTGGTCGTGGGCGAGGTCGTCGTCGTTGTCGGCGCAGGTGTCGTCGTGGTCGGGATCGTCGTGGTCGGGATCGTCGTGGTGGGTGTCGTCGGGCGGCTCGTGGTCGGGGCCGAGGTGGTGGTGGGAGCGGTGGGCGGCGGCTGGACGGATGGCGGTGCGGTGGTCGTGGCGGCCGGGGAGGTGGTCGGCGGGATCGTGGTGGTTGTCGTCGCGCCGGGCGTCGGAATCGTCGTGGTGGTGGTCGCCGGGATCGTGGTGGTGGTCGTCGCGCCGGGCGTCGGAATCGTCGTGGTGGTGGTCGGAGGGATCGTCGTGGTGGTCGGGGGGACGATGCTCGCGAAGCGGATCGTCTGTGTCTCGGCGTCGGGGTCGGCGTGCACGGCGATGACGCGTCCCGACGCGGCGACCGTCAGCTCCTGGTAGACGACGACCACGCGGCCGGACAGCGTCGAGTCGGCCGGCACGCTGAACTCGACGTCGACGTCGCCTTCCGGTCGGTCGGGGACGAAGGTCGTCGAGGCGACGATCCCGGTCGGCATCATCTCGGCCGCCACGGTCTCGCCCGCCTCGGCCGGCTCGGCCGGCTCGGCGTCACCGGGTGGCGCGAGCATCAGTGCGCCGGTGGCGACGTACTCGGTGCCGGGCACGAGGGCGGCGTGGGTGACCGTGTCGATGATGGTCGCGTCGCCGTCGGCGAGGTCGATCACCCGGTCGTCGTCGCCGGCGTCGCGGGCGGAGGTGACGATCGACGCCGCCGGCACGATGTTGGTGTAGGTGACCTCGCGGATGTCGTCGCCACCGCCGGGCTCGTGCGTGAACACGATCGGTCCGCCGTCGCCGAGGGTCGCCGCCCACGACGGCCGGGCGACCTCGGTGATCGTGTACATGCCGGCGGCGGCTCCGATCGACGGCGTCAGCCCGCCGGTGCCGGTCGTGACCCGACCGATCGGGGTTCCATCGTCGGCGGTCACGTCGAACGCGAAGCCCGACATGTCGCGCGTGCCCTGGACGTCGGCGGCGTCGATCACCTTGCGCACGGCGACGTTCCCGACGGCCGGAGCGACGGCGACGTGCACCGATGCCGATTGGGGACGTCCGGTCCAGGTGATCTGGCCCTGGATGCCGCTGCCGGCCCAGAGCGCCACGTCGGCGGTCGGTGCCTGGGTGTGGAAGGCGAGTTCCCATGTGGGCGAGTCGACGGTCACCGTGAAGCGGGCGACCCCCTCGACGTCGGTGACGTCGGCACCGAGCGGGTCGGCGACGAGGCCGAAGCGGGGGTCGGACGCCATCGTCGTGGCCATCGCCATCGTCGGCCAGCCGGTTGCCTCGGCCGCGTTCCAGCGGGCGGTGTCGTCGACCGAGTGACCGGAGCGGTCGACCGTGGCCGTGGCCCCGACGGTGCGGGCGCCGTCGATGCCGATGTCCGACAGCACGGCCACCGGTACGTGGCCGACGGGTTTGCCGGTCGAGTCCGAGGCCCGGACCTCGAGGGCGTGGGTGCCCGGTTCGGTGGGCGGCGAACCGTCCGCCGTGGCCCACACCATCCGCAGCCGGACGCCGCCGACGGCGTGTTGGGCATCGGCCACCGTCGCCAGGCGCTGGGCCATGACGTAGCCGTTGCGCAGCGCCGAGAACTCTCCGCCCGACCCGTCGACCACGGCGGTGTCGCGAGCGAGCTTCAGTCCGGCGACCGCTCCGGTGGGGCTGACGTCCTCGACGAACATCTTCACCCCGAAGTTCACCGCCACGTGCCGGCGCCGCGTGTACTCGCCGCCACCGAACAGTGACGGCTGCTGCCACTCTCCCGAGGCCACGTCGTAGGTGCCGGATGCATCGATGCCATAGGGCAGCACCCGGTCGCCGCCGAAGCTCGACATCAGCGCGGCGGCCCGCGCCATCTCCCCGGCGTCCCACGCCGCCGGGTCGGGCTGCAAGGACACTGAACCTTCGCCCGCTTCGTCCTCCATCACGCAGTAGCCGACGCCGAGCGAGTTGTTGGCCGCTGCCGGCACGCCCCACATCTGGCCGTAGTGCGCACCGATGAACGAGAACGGTCCGCCGTTGGCCCCGGTGCCGGTGCCCGGCCACGAACGCATCGTCGGGGACGCGGCGATCGAACCGCCGAATCCATTGCGTCCCGACCCGGCCGCCCCGTGCGCGTACCCGCCCGGTGGTGGGGGAGCGGCGTCCATCACGTTCGCCCGTCCGTCGCCGGCGAACACCAGCAGCGCCACGACCGCTGCGGCGATCAGCGCCGTGCCCGCGTCGATCGCTTGATGCCGCGGTCTCCCCGATCGCCCGGATCGCCCCCGTCGCCACGGTTGCGGCGGTCGTCGCAGTTGCGCGGGTCGCCGTGATCCGGATCTGCGTGCCTCGCCCATGTGGTGCTCCCCTCGTCGGTGATGGCTTCCACCGACAGTGGGCGCGAGAGAACAGGATGCGGAACGTCGTCAGTCTCGGGGTGCGTGGCGCCCGGGGGCGGGGGTCACGGGCGAGCGAGCGGTCCGGTCACTGCTGCCAGACACCGCTGACGTCGAGCACGAAGTGCGCGGCCGTCGCCGTGTACAGGCAGATCTGTTCGTTGCGCAGGCCGACGGTGACGCCATTGGCCACGTTGAGGTCGGCGCGGAAGTTGAGGTTCGAGGCAAGGGGAGGCTGGTCGTCGGCGCGGCAGGGCCACATCGTCATGAAGCCGCTCCCTGTCGGTGACACCGCGATCAGGTTCATGGATGCGGCACGTGCCGGGCTCGGGATCCCGCCGAGGCCGGCGACTTGGAACTGCACGAGCTGACGGGAGAGAATCCGACTTCCCCGCACGCGCTCGTCGCGGCTGTCGATCAGTCGAACCGGCGCCACGGCTTGATATCGCAGACCCGACGACGACATGTAGCCGGTGACGTCGATCACGACGTCGACCGTCGCGCTCGACTGGACACAGATCGTGCCACTGCTCGACAGCTTGACGATGGCGGAGTTGGCGCGGGTTTCACCTGCGATGAAGTTGACGTTGGAGACCACCGAGGCGCCACGCTGGTCGCACGGGAAAACTCGGAGCCAGCCTCGCGAAGTGGGATCTACTGCCGTCAGGTTGACCACGGCCGCCGTCGCCGCCCTCGGCACACCGAATGCGCCTGACTCGACTTGAACGGTTCGGACCTGCCCGGCCCTGACCGGGAGGCCGGCAGAACGTGTGTCGAGCACCCGGTCGGGGGTGAGCGCGGTGAGCTTTCCCGTCGCGCCGGTGGAGAACGACCCGTTGACGTCGACCACGATGTCGGTGTTGGCCCGACTGAACAGGCAGATACCGCCTCGGCTGTCGAGCGGGACGATCGCCTGGTTGGCCACGGACCGCCCTGGGACGAAGTTCAGCGTGGAGACGGCGGGAATCTGTTGCGAGCAGTTGTAGATGGTGAGGAATCCCTGCCGGTCCTGTCCGGTGACCGTGAAGTTCGCCGAGACGGCGGTGGCGCTCGAGGGAATTGCGGCGACGCCACTCAACTGGATTCGCTGGACGACGCCGGCGCGCAGCGGTCGCGATCGCAATCCCTCTCGGCTGTCAGCGAACCGGAATGGCACGACTGGCGCATACGACGTCTGGCCACCGATCGGACTCGTCGACGTGCCCACGTAGGTGGGCACCTGAGGTGATGGCGGCACCGTCGTTGGCGGTGGTGGTTCGGTGGTGCTCGGCGGTGGTGGTTCGGTGGTCGTGGTCGTGGTCGTGGTCGTGGTGCTGGGGGGTGGCGGAGGTTCGGTGGTGGTGGTCGTGGTCGTGGTGCTG
>CAZJUC010000133.1:0-8987 GCA_964549065.1 uncultured Ilumatobacteraceae bacterium | reverse complement strand
TCCTCGTGCGCGGCGTGGGCGTGGGCAAGGGCGGTCGGAACAGATGCAGGTCGGGATCGCGCAGATCGTCGAGCGTCCATCCCCGAGGCACCACCATCGTGTCGGCGTGACGTCGGCACAGGACGCCGGCACCGGGCTCCGGTCGGTCGGGGAGCGAGTCGATCCAGAACACGAGGTCCTCGGCTCGCATTCCGTACGCCACCGCGGCCACGTCGGAACAACCGGGGCGCCCACAGAGACGTTGCATCGACACCGACCTTACTGCTCGTGGTCGACCGTGCGCCGGGATCGCGAGCGAGATCGGCCGGGAGGGACACCGCGCACGGTCACGCGTGGCGGATCAGCGTCAGGCCGTCACCGATCGGCACGATCACCTGACGGGTTCGGGTGTCGGCAGCGACGTGCGCGTTGAACCGGCGGATCGCCGTCGTGTCGGCGTCGTCGACGGTGGGGTCGGCGACGGCACCGTTCCACAGGGTGTTGTCGACGCAGATCAGACCGCCCGGGCGGAGCCTGGCGAGCAACTCCTCGTAGTACCCGACGTAGCCGGTCTTGTCGGCATCGATGAACGCGAGGTCGACGACCCGCTCGGCGGGAAGCGACCGCAGGGTGTCGAGTGCCGGCGCCACACGCAGGTCGATGCGGTCGGCGACACCGGCCAGTTGCCAGTACTCCGCGGCGATGGCGGTCCATTCCTCGCTGACGTCGCAGCACAGCAGCCGACCACCGTCGGCGAGGCCGTGCGCGATGGACAGCGCGGAGTATCCGGTGAAGGTGCCGACCTCCACGGCGAAGCGGGCACCGACCATCGAGGTGAGCATCGCCAGGAACTCGCCCTGCTCGGGGGCGATCTGCATGCCGGCAGCATCGCCGAGCGCCTCGGTGCGTTCGATCAGTCGGCGTTGGACCTCGTCGGGAGGCGACGAGTGCGCCGCGACATAGTCGGACACGTGATCACTGAGACCGATCGATCGTGGGGCCATGAGCACCAGTCTCCTACAGATCCAGCGCTTCGACGGCCGCGGCGAGGTCGGCAGCGAATCGCGCCACGCCGTCGGCTCCCGGATAGGCGAGGCGGTCGAGCGTGATCACCGCGTCGGCGGTCACCGCTGGCAGCGTCGACCACAACGGCGACCCGGTCACCTGACCCACGGCGGCATCCTCGCCCTCGACCACCTCCGTCTGGAGCAGCACCAGGAGTTCGCCGGTCAACTGCCCGAGTCGCTCGAGGGAGAGCTGGATGCGTCCGTTGTCGTCGGTGTCGCCACCGTCGGGAACGAACTCCATCCCGAGGTCGTCGATCACCTCGGTGAGCGTGGTCCGATCATCGGTGTAGGAGCGGATGAACGGCCCCGGCGAGATCGACAGCACCGACACCTGCGTGCCGCCCAGCACTCCACGCGCGTCGGCCAACTGGGCCTCGATCTGTTCGATGCGTTCGTCGGCAACGGCCTCGAGTCCGAGCACCGCCGCGGTCATTTCGAAGCGCTCGTCCCAGTCGCTGCCGGCGTCGCCGATCGCCACCGTGGGCGCGACATCGTCGAGGATGTCGTGGCCGATCAGTTCGATGTAGTCGGGATAGGCAAGGATCAGATCCGGTCGCAGGGCGGCCAGTCGTTCCACGTTGAAGTCGACCGACGCGATGTTCTCGATGCCCCCGGTGGCCGCCGGATCGATTCCGCCGAACATGGTGGCGTCGTTCGAGGTCGAGGCGATCGGCGCGACGCCGAGGGCGATGAGGTCGGCGAGGAGGAACTCTTCGGACAGCGCGACGATGCGCTGCGGCTCGGCGGGTACCTCGGTGGTGCCGAACTCGTGGTCGACGATCCTGGTCGCCGGCGGTGCCGTGGGAGGAGCGGTCTCGGCAACGGACGTGTCGGTCGTCGCGTCCCCTTCGCCGGCGGTCGACAGCGAGGTCGACGCCGGCTCCGCTGGAGCGCTGGAACCGGTGGCGGCGCTCGTCGCCGGAGACGATTCCGTCGTCCCGGAGCCGTCTCCCCCACCGCAACCGGCGGCGACCAGCACTGCGCACACTGCGAGTGGGCTCACCACCCGTCGGCGTCCGCGCTGCGGCCGGGGGGCCTCGGACCGGTGGAGGCGTTGGTACGTCATGTGTGCCTTCCGTGGTGGTGGGAGCCGACCGGGATGACCAGCGGCGTGTGACTGACCGGGTCGTCGATCACCACCGAGTCGAGGCCGAAGACGTCTCGAACCGACCCAGCGTTGATCACATCGCCCGGCGCACCGGACGCCACGATCGTTCCCTCGCGCATGGCGATCAGGTGCGAGGCGTACCGGCAAGCAAGATTGAGGTCGTGCAGCACCACCACGACGGTTCGACCACGCTCGCGATTGAGGCGCATCACGAGATCGAGCACGTCGATCTGGTGGGCGATGTCGAGGAAGGTGGTGGGCTCGTCGAGCAACAGCAGGTCGGTCTCCTGCGCCAAGGCCATGGCGATCCAGACCCGTTGGCGTTGCCCGCCGGACAGTTCGTCGACGGGCCGGTCGGCGAGGTCCCCCGTACTCGTCGCCTGCAGGGCAGCGCGAACGGCACGCTCATCGGCGTCCGACCACTGTTGGAACAGCTTCTGGTGGGGGCTGCGGCCGCGTGCGATCAGGTCGACGACCAGGATGCCGTCGGGGGCGATCGGTGTCTGCGGCAGCAGACCGAGTCGCCGGGCGACTTCCTTCGTCGCCAGCTTGTGGATCTGCTCGCCATCGAGCACCACCTGGCCCGCCGACGGCCGCAGCAGTCGGGCGAGCGCCTTGAGCAGTGTCGACTTGCCGCAGGCGTTGGGGCCGATGATCGCCGTGATCTCGCCGTCGGGGACCTCGATGTCCAGACCGTCGATGACGGTGTGCTCGTCGTAGCGCAGGGTGACGGCATCGGCGCGTAGCCGCGCCTCGGCAAACCTGCTCGGTGAGTGTTCGAACGGTCCGCGCATCACAGTGCTCCGGTGCGGGCCTGGCGCCTGAGCAGCCACAGCAGGTAGGGCGCGCCGATCACGGCGGTCATGATCCCAACCGGCAGCTCGGTGGGGGCGAGCAGGCGGCGCGCGGCGAGGTCGGCGACCACGGTGATCAGCGCACCGACGAACGCGGCGGGCACGATGCAGGCACGTGGAGAGCTCACCAGTCGGCGGGCCACCGGGCCGGCGACGAACGCGACGAACGCAATGGGACCGGCAGCGGCCACACCGAGCGCCGCAAGGCTCGTGCCGACGAGTACCAGCAACAGCTTGGCGCGCCCCACGTGCACGCCGAGCGCCGCTGCGGTGTCGTCGCCGAGGTCGAGGCGATCGAGCGTGCGTTGCATCGCCACCGCCACCGGGCCGAGCACGACGAGCGCGAGCCCGACCGTGCGCACCTCCTCCCAGCCACGACCGTTGAGCGATCCGGTGAGCCACACCGCGGCGCGCTGGACGTCGTTGATCTCGGCGCGGGTGAGGAGGTAGTCGATGGCGGCGGCGATCGTGAACCCGACGCCGATCCCCACGAGCACGAGCCGGTACGCCCGCAGACCTCGCTTCCAGGCGAGCAGGTACACGACCACGGCCGTGGCGAGGCCGCCGACGAGCGCACCGGCGGACACCTGCAACGCACTCCCCTGCCACACCACGATCGTGATCACTGCACCGAGAGCGGCTCCGGCGTTGAAGCCGATGATGTCGGGCGAACCGAGCGGATTGCGCACCAGCGACTGGAAGATGGCACCGGACATGCCGAACGCGGCCCCGACCCCGATGCCGACCAGTACCCGTGGCAGCCGGAGCGTGCCGACGATGAACTCGGAGTCGTCGGTCGGGTGACCGAAGATGGTGGCGACCACGTCCGAGATCGGGATCGGGAAGTCACCGACGCTGATCGACCACGATCCGACGGCCACGACCAGTGTCCCGAGGGTGATGCAGACGGTGATCGACCGGGTGTCGAGCCGCCCCGAGAACGCCCGGCCGCGCACCACCGCACCCCGCAGCGGCAATCGTTCGGTGTCGTCGCCGCCGGAGTCCTCGGGGCCCCGATCCGCGGGCGAGCCGGACGTGGTGGTGGACGTGTCGGTCACAGCTGCGCCATCCGTGTACGACGAACCAGTAGCACGAAGACGGGACCACCGATCGCCGCGGTCATGATGCCAACCTGCACTTCGCCTGGCCGCGCAACGACGCGACCCAACGTGTCGCAGACCACGAGGAGCGCCGCCCCGGCGAGCGCCGAGTTCGGCAGCAGCCAGCGCTGGTCCGGTCCGAACCAGGCACGCACGACGTGGGGAACCACGAGGCCGACGAACCCGATCGGCCCGGCGGCGGCCACCGCGCTCCCGCACAGCAGGGTGATCGCAAGGACGCTCACTGCTCGCGAGAGGTTCACACGCGTGCCGAGCGCGCGTGCTGCTTCCTCGCCGAGCGCGAGGGCGTTGAGTTGGCGGGCCGTGGCGATCGCCAGGACGAGGCCGAGGACGACGAACGCAACGATCTGGCCGGCGATCGCGTCGCTGCGTCCGGCCAGCGAGCCGACCGCCCAGAAACGGAACTGGTCGAGCGTTGCCTGGTCGAGCAGCGTGACCGCTCGCGTGAGTGCGAACAGCAACGCCGCCAAGGCTGCCCCGGCGAGCGCCAGTCGCACCGGGGTGGCGCCACCGCGACCGGCCGAGCCCAGGACGTACACGGTCACCGAAGCAAGTGCCGCCCCGATGAACGCGAACCACACCAGGCCACCCACCGACGAGATCCCGAACGTCCAGATGGCGAGCACCACGGCGAACGACGCGCCGGCATTCACACCGAGCAGCCCCGGATCGGCGAGCGGGTTGCGGGTGACACCCTGCATGAGCGCACCAGCGGTGCCGAGCGACGCCCCCACCAGGATCGCCAGCAGCGCGCGCGGCAGACGCAGCTCACGCACGATCAGATGGTCGGTGCTCGCCGGGTCGAATGACACGACCGCGGCGATCACGGTGGACCACGGCATCGACTTGGCGCCGACTGCGAGCGACAGCAGGACACCGAGCCCCACCGACACCGTGAGGACGACCATGCCGACGAGGCGTCGACGCGCAGTGCTGTGGCCGACGCGTTCCGGCGGTGGGTCGCCGCTGTGCACCGGGGCGCTGGTCTGCTGTGCGAGCGTCACGGACGACGAGCGCCGACTGCTGATGTCAACACGACACCCGAGCGGAGGCCATGAACGAACAGAACTCGTCGCGGCTGACCGTCCAGATGCCATCGACCAGCGCGAGTGTTCCGGACTGGTCGCCGTACGCCGGGTTGGCTCCGAAGTTCACGTCATAGGTGATCGTGGCCTGCTCGCCTTCCAGCTCGACCGCGGTGGGCTCGAGGCTGATCCCACCGAAACTGCTTCCGGCCGCCGAATAGGCCTCCACCGTCGGACGCAACGCCTCGGCGTCGGCCAGGTGCAACGCCTTGTCGTCGAACGGCACCGTCGAATCGAACACCAGCGCCCATGCTGCCGACGCTGCCACGGCCGGCTCGACCGGTGTCGCCATCGCGACCTCCGGGGTCGTGGTCTGCGGGGTCGTGGTCTGCGGGGTCGTGGTCTGCGGGGTCGTGGTCTGCGGGACCGTGGTCTGCGGGACCGTGGTCTGCGGGACCGTGGCCTCGACCGCCGGTTCCGTGCCGGGCACCGAGGCGATCGCGTCCGAGCCGGTCGGGTCGTCGGAGCCGCACGCCGCGAGCACCATCACGGCAGCGGCCACCGCGGCGAGGAGTGGCGTGCGGGTCACGACGCCTCCCCGGAGGCCTCACGGAACGATGGGTGCAGCGAGGCGGCGCATCGCAGCTCTTCGACGAAGATGGCGGCGGCGGCCTGCGTGGCGATCGGGTCGAGCAGGTCGAGGTAGCGCTCGTCGTTCGCGGTGATCACGAGCAGGGTGACGCCGAGCTCCGGGTCGGGCTTCAGACAGCCGTGCAGTGCTTCGTCCGGCACCGCATCGAGACCGACGTCGTCGAGCAGTTCCGCGATCCGGGCCGGTGCGAGCAGCGACGCCACCCAGCGCTGCTCGATGCCGTGGTGGGCGACCCGGTAGACGCCGCCACCGAGGTGGTCCAGCGAACCCCCGAACTCGACGGCGGCGACACGTTGGGAATGGTCGGTGTTGTCCGGGCAGGCGAACGCCCGGACGACCCGTCGCATCGCACAGGGGTCGATGTCGGCGCCGGGGTGCGCACTGACGACGATGGTCTCACCGGCGGGGGTGACCAGTCGCAGTTCGGATGCCGCTACGGCGTGGCCGAGTGCGGCGGCGAGTCGGAGACGTTCGAGTGGGGTCACGTGTGGTTCCTCGGCTGATGTCTGGGCTGATGTCGGGGCAGGTGCGGTTGCAGGGTTCAGCGACGTTGTCGCGGGCCGGGTCGTGGCAGCAGATGGTTCGTCGAGCGCAGTCGTTCGACCGTCTGGCATCGCAGCAGGACGACGAGCCAGCACGACCGTGCCGGTGCGTGTGTGCAGCGGGTCGAGCACGACACTCACCGCCGGCTCGCTTCGCTTGCTCGGCGGACGAGGTCGACCGAGGCGGCGCGTACCTCGTTCGGCGACGCCAACGGTCCGGGAAAGGCCACGCGGGCGCTGACGTCGGGGGCGACCGTCGAGGCGGTCCAGACGTCGAACGTGATGCCGTAGCGATCGACGGCGGTCACCGCGACGGAGACCGCCGTCGGCTCGCCCGCCAGACGACGCACGATCTCCAGGCAGGCGTCGGCGTGATCGGCGTTGAGGTGGGCGATCATCGGAGCGGCATGTGGGATGACCGGGTCGGCGTCGGCGTGAGCGAACTCGTCGCCGGTCGCCCAGCCCATCACCCCGAACCCACCGACGTACCGAACGCTGGCGACCTCGAGGCGCCACCACGAGAAGTCGTCGAAGCCGATGTAGTCGATGGCGTGGGGATGCGCAGCGAGGTGACGATCGACGTCGGCGTCGCTCGGCCGGTGAGGCGCCAGCGTGCCGATCAGGGTCGCGCGGGCGAACGCCAGCGGATCGGCGCCGGCCGCCACGCCCTCGCACGCCAGCAAGCTGGCTCTCGGGTCTCGGCGCAGGTTCTGGGTGTGCTCGGCGAGCGCCGACACACACATGACAGGCCCACCGCCGGGCGACGCCGACACCGGTACGAGCGAGGTGTAGGGGTGACCGGTTTCGGTGAGCGTGGCGAGTGAGGCCAGCACACCGGGTTCGAAGAGCGTGCGGGCGAGTTGCGCATGCGAGGGGAAACTCGACCGATCACCGGCGAGCCGTGGCCCCGACGCGAGATGTTCACTCACGTCGGGCACCGACCCGGCCGACGACCGGTCGGTGGTCGTCTCGTCGGTGCTGGTCGTGCTGGTGGTGGTCATCAGATGGCTCCTCCGTACAGGTCGGTGATCAGTTGTTCGAGCAGTTCCCCGGTCCGCGGTCCGTTGCCGAGCAGGAGTTGGTCGTCGTAGACCAGCACCCGCCCCTGTTCGCCGGCCGGCGTGGCGGCGACGCCGGGGAGGGCGAGGAGCCCGTCGATTCCCCCGACGGACTCGAGTCCCCGTTCGGGCACGATCAGCACGTCGGGTGCAGCCATCACCAGCGCCTCGGCGTTGATCGGGGCGGTGTCGGCGATGCCGAGTTCCTCGGCGATGTCGATGCCGCCGACGGCCTCGATGATCCAGTGGGCGTCGGTGCCCGTGCCGAACAGGAGTTGGACGTTCTCGCCGCGCAGGTAGAGCACGCCGATCCGTGGTGTCGTCGGGGCGCCGGCCGCGCGCTCGATCGCCGCAGCGATGGCGGCGTCGACGTCAGCGGCCAACCGGTCACCGACGTCACGCACGTCGAGCGCTGCGGCGACGGCCCGGATCTTGTCGCCCGGGCCCTGGGGCGAACTCTCGGTGGGAACCATGACCACCTCGATTCCGAGCCGCTCGAGTTCATCGAAGACCTCCGGCGGCCCGGCGATGTCGGTGGCGAGGGCCAGGGTCGGCTCGAACTCGGCGATCGGCTCGGCGGCGAGAGCTCGCTGATAACCGACTTCGGGGAGCGCGTCAGCCTCCGACGGGTAGGTGGCGGAGATGTCGGTGGCCACCACCTGATCGCCGACCCCCAGTGCGAACACGACCTCGGCGAGGTCACCGTCGAGCGGGATGATGCGTTGCGGAGCCTCGGGCACGGTCGACGCAGCGACACTCGACGACGTCGCAGCGGTCGCTGACGGCGCCGACGCGGGGGTGGAGGTGGGGATGGGGGTGGGGTTGGAAATGGAGGCGGGATCGGGGGACGCCCCGGACGAGACCGCGGAACCACAGGCGGCGAGCGCAGCTGCAGCGGTGATCAGCCCGGCACGACGAACGACACACGCACGACGCACGGAGAACGATGCCATGGCGCGATGGTAGGCATACCTAACATCAAATGCAAGCCCTGGCTCTCACACTTGGTATCAGAGGCCAACACCAACGTCTGTGTTGCGTTCCGGGTGGTCCGGTGCACGCGGAACGGGACGCGAAAGGGAGTGGGGACCGACGCTCCGAGGACGACGCTCGGCTGGTCGATCGGTTGTTCGCGGACATGACCGAGCACCGATCGGTCGGCACCGCAGCTACGTCGCGGCGTCGTTTCCCGGCCCGAGAGCGACGCCGAGCACCACCAGCCGGCGCCACCGGGCGACGCCGTCGGTGTCGATCCTCCAGGTAGCGTCCGTTCCGGCCAGCCGCCGGTCCACGTAGACGGCAGTGCCCGACACCTCGAAACGCTCCACGCCGCCGAGGTCCTCCGGGACACCCGGCTCGGCGACCGGCACCGCCGCCGATCCGCCGCAACAGCCGTGACGGCGGCTCCCACGGACGTGCACCGCTCGACCGCCGAGCAGCGCTCGGGCCGACTCGGTGATCTGGGGCGGGTTGACCACGGTGCCACTCACGGCGACCGCAGCGCTCCGACGGCCGGGGCGGTCGGAAACCTGTGTCGGGTCCGGTTGGCGTAGCGCACCAACGCCAACATCAACGGAACCT
>CAZJUC010000132.1:0-9208 GCA_964549065.1 uncultured Ilumatobacteraceae bacterium | reverse complement strand
CGCCGCGGTCAGCCCGTCAGCTCGGGCAACCCCGAACCGTGAACTCAGCGTCAGGGATCTCGGGGGACGTGACGTCGTACACGACGGCGTCGAGCGTCATCTGAGCGGTGCCGACGGATTGTCCGGGGCTGGACACGTCGAGGGCGAGGTCGACACCGGTCGACGGCTCGAACACGCCGGTGTAGACCCCGGGTTCGAGGCCTTCGGCGACCACCGTGACCAGGTTGCCACCGAGGTCCGACTCGCACTGGACCGCGACCACCATCTCGCCGGTGGCTCCGGCGAGCAACACCTCGTCGTGAGAGTTCGACGCGATGATCGCGTCGTTGTAGGCGCTACCGGTGCCACCCTCCGGAAGTTCGGGGGTGGGGTCGTCACTCCCGCAGGCGACGGCGCCGGCCGCGAGAGCGACGAGAGCGCCGACGGTGGCGAAGCGACGACGGGCAGACGCGAGGGGTGAACTCATGGCCCTGACGGTACTGGCTGTGCCCGGGTGCGAGCAGGGCCCATCGTCACCACCCGATCCTGCCCGTCCCGCTCCTGCAACCACGTCTGGGGGCGGTTTCCGGTGGCCCGCCCCACCCGACGTGTCACCCAGACGTGGGTGTACCGACGGTCAGGTCGGTGGTGGCGCCGTGGCGGCCCAGCGCAGGGTGCGGGTGACGATCTCACCGGCGGGGCGCAGCGCGATCGTCTCCGACACCGGCAGCCACGGCAAACGCAGCGGCAGCCGCGTCCAGGCGGGCATCAGCGCGACGGCCGCCCCGGCGATCAGGCCGTACGGGGCGCGGGCTGCGAACGGCAGCGGCGGCTGCAGCAGCAGGTACCGCGCCGCGTCCCGCGCCGGTTTCGTGCCTCGCAGTTCGGGTCGGAACGCGGCGAGGCGGACACGCAGACGTGCTTCGGTCTCGGGAGGGTCGATCACGCCGAGCGCTCGGGCCACCACTGCGGTGTCGGCGACGTACTGGTCACGCTCGTCACCGGTCAGTGGGTCGGAGCCGTAGCGATCGTGTGCCGCGAGGAAGCTGTCGATCTCGGCGAGGTGCACCCATTCGAGGAGGTGTGGGTCGTTGGCTTCGTACGGCTCGCCGCCGGGCCCCGTGCCGACCACGCGGCGATGAACGCGGTGGACGCGATCGACGGCTTGGCGGGCCTGCGACGCGGGCCCGAACGTGGTGGCCGCCAGGAAGTCGGCGGTGCGCTGGAGTCGGCCCCATGGGTCTCGGCGATAGTCGGAGTGGTCCGCGACCCCAGCCATGGCCAGGGGATGCAGCGACTGGAACAGCAGCGCCCGGAGCCCTCCGATGAACATCGATGCGTCGCCGTGTACGCGTCGGATCGGGGCATCGTCGTCGAACCAGCCCGGCTCGTCGGTGTCGAAGAGTTCGCCATGGCGTGACGACGCATCGGGTCCGATCACCCGGCTCCGGACCTGTTCGCCCATCCAGGTGCGCACGTCGCCGGCCATTGGCCCATCGTGCCACGACCTCATGAGTACCATCCGGACGTGCCCGAAGATTCCCCACCGGATCCCGACGCGAGAGCGACGACCGTCGGTCGACCGACGGACGAGGCGGGCCGGCCACTCGAGCGACGGGCGACCGATCGCACCCTTCCGAGGTGGGTGCTCCCCGCCGTCGTGGTGTTCTGGATCGGCTACCTGCTCACGATCACGAGCCGGCACGTGTTCCACCGGTTGTCGGCGTTGCTCGTGCTGTTGCTGGTGTCGATGTTCCTGTCGTTGGCGATCGAACCCGGTGTCAACAAGCTCGCAGGGCGCGGCTGGCGGAGGGGCCGCGCCACCATCATGATCCTGCTGGGGGTGCTCGGCGCCTTCCTCGTCTTCGCCGGGGCCGTCGGCACCCTCGTCGGTACCCAGGTCGCCGATCTGCTCTCCGAATCCGACGCCTACATCACCGACACGGTCGGCTTCCTCAACGACAACTTCGGCACCAACATCGACCCGCAGGACGTGATCGGCGAGTTCAACGACCCGGATGGCCGGGTCCAGGAGTTCATCCAGTCGCAGAGCGATGAAGCGGTGCGGTTGTCGGTCACCGTCGTCGGCGTGATCTTCCAGGCGCTCTCGGTCCTGCTGTTCACCTACTACCTGGTCGCCGACGGCCCCCGCATGCGTCGGGGCATCTGCTCTCGTCTGAACCCCGCACGCCAGGCGCAGGTGCTGCGGGCCTGGGAGCTCGCGATCACCAAGACCGGCGGTTACCTCTACTCGCGTGCGCTGCTGGCGCTGCTGTCGGCGTTCTTCCACTGGATCGTGTTCCAGTCGATCGGCACGCCCGCACCGATCGCGCTGGCGCTCTGGGTCGGCCTCGTCAGCCAGTTCCTTCCGGTGGTCGGCACGTACCTCGCCGGCATCCTGCCCGTGCTGTTGACGTTGCTCGACTCGCCGCTCAAGGCGGCGATCGTGATCGGGTTCATCGTCGTCTACCAACAGATCGAGAACTACTTCTTCGCGCCGCGCATCACCGCCCGCACGATGGAGCTGCATCCGGCGGTGGCGTTCGGCGCCGCGCTCGGCGGCGCGTCGTTGCTCGGTTTCGTGGGTGCGCTGTTGGCCCTTCCCGCAGTGGCCATGATCCAGGCGCTCGTGGGCGAGTGGGGCAATCGCTACGACGTGATGGACAGCCATCTGACCGCAGTGCCCGAGCCCCGCTCGGCCCGATCGAGCGGTGACCCGAACGCACCGCCCGACGCTGCGTCGCACGATCCGTCATGACCGGCTCGAACATGACCCGTTTCGAGGCGAAGGTCGCGCCGATCGCCGTGGCGACACGCAGCGACGTCGAGGAGTCGGTCCACCACGGTGCCGGCGTGGCGCTCGGCGCGGACGGCGCGCTGCTAGCCACCGTCGGGGACCCGGACCTGGTCGTGTACCCGCGCTCGTGCCTGAAGCCGATGCAAGCCCACGCGATGCTCGGTCTGGGCCTCGACCTCACCGATGCCCAGCTCGCCGTTGCGTGCGCGAGTCACGACGGATCGGCGCAGCATCTCGACGTCGTCCGTTCGATCCTCGGCCGCTACGACCTCGAGGAGAGCGACCTCGCCAACACCCCGGCCCGGCCGCGCGGCGCCGTTGCCCGTGCCAGCGCACGGCTCGCCGGGACCGAGCCGTCATCGCTGCAGCAGAACTGTTCGGGCAAGCACGCCGCCATGCTCGCCACCTGCAGGGTCAACGGCTGGACGATCGAGGGGTACCTCGAAGTCGATCACCCGGTGCAGGCAGCGATCACGACGGGTATCGAGTCGCTCGGCACGGTGGTGCACCACGTCGGGGTCGACGGCTGCGGTGCGCCGACGCACGCGCTGTCACTGCGCGATCTGGCCGGAGCGTTCGCCCGGCTGGCCGCCGACGGAACGACGGTTGCGACGGCGATGTCGACGCACCCGAAGCTGGTCGGTGGACCCACGCGCGACGTCACGCTGTGGATGCAAGCCGTGGCGAACTCGATCGCGAAGGACGGGGCCGCCGGGATGATGGTGGCCGGTCTCGCCGATGGCCGCGCCGTCGCGTACAAGGTGGCCGACGGCAGTGAGACCGCGCGCCAGGCGGTGCTGCCCCAGGCGCTGCGTGCGGTCGGTGTGGACGTCGATGCGATGGCTGCGGGCACCGTCGAGCAGGTGTCCGTTCCGGTGCTCGGACACGGTCGACCGGTGGGTCGGCTCCGTGCGCTCGAATGGACGCGATGCAGTTCCTGACGCTCGAGCGTGGCTCGTTCACCTACGCAGCGGCCGAGCCCGTCGCGCCGTTGGTTCGCCGCGTCATCGCCGAGAACCCGTCGAAATTCACCTACCACGGCACTGGCACGTACATCGTCGGCGGCGACTCCGCCGGGCGCGGCGACGTGGCCGTCATCGATCCGGGCCCGCTCCTCGACAGCCATCGCGATGCGCTCGCAGCGGCGCTCGCCGGCTGCACGGTTCGCTCGATCCTGATCACGCACTGCCACGCCGACCACTCACCACTGGCTGCGTGGCTGGCGGCGGAGACCGGTGCGCCGACCTTCGCGTTCGGCCCGCACGGTGACGACACCTGGGACATCGGGCAGGACCCGCCGGAGGTGGTCGCAGCCGAGGCGCGGGAAGCCGAAGAGCGCAGGACAGCGAGCGCCGAGAGCGGCGATGCGGTGACCGAGCCGGTGACGGAGGAATCGACCGACCGCGACTTCGCGCCCGATGTCGTGGTGCGCACCGGTGACGAGGTGGCCGCCGGCCTCGGGTGGCGGATGACGGCGCTGCACACCCCTGGACACACCTCGAACCACACCTGTTTCACACTCGACGACGGAACGAGTCGGACCCTCTTCACCGGCGATCATGTGATGGGCTGGAGCACCACCGTGGTGTCACCGCCCGACGGCGACATGGCTGCATATCTCGAGTCGCTTCGTACGGTGGCCGGTCGAGACGACGATGTTGCGATCCCCACTCACGGCCCTCCGATCAGCGACCCACAGCGATTCGTCGAGGAGTTGGTCGACCACCGCCTCGAGCGCGAACGCCAGGTGCTCGCCGCCGTCCGTTCGGGTCTCGACACCATTCACCCGATGGTCGAGCGGCTGTATGCGGACGTCCGCCGAGAACTGCACAAACCGGCGCGTCGGAGCGTGCTCGGCCATCTGGTGAAGCTGGTCGACGACGGCGCGGTCGTGGTCGACGGTACGGAGAGGCCGCGGCTCGACGCCCACTATCGGGCCGTGTGAACTCCGCCACCGGCAGCGCAGGAGTTGGCCGGTCGGCGACCGAGCGGACGATGATGGCCGGATGATCCGCACGTTCCGAGCGCTCGCCCTCGTGGCCCTGGTCGCCGTCGCAGCATGCGGCGGCTCCGACGACGACACCGCTGCATCCTCCGATCCGACCGCACCGTTGCCTGCCACGACCGACACGTCCGACGTCTCCGACACGACCGAGCCGAACGCCGCCGCCACCACCATCACCACCGAGTCGTCGTCCGCCTCCACGACCGCCACTGTCACCACCACCGAGTCGCCGGGCGTCGCGATCGAGGTCGGTGACTGGATCTCGATCGCCGGTGGCGACGACTGCGTGTGCTCCGATGGCAGCGAGTTCGAACTGTGGCAACGTCCGGCCGATCCGACCCGCGTGGTGCTGTTCTTCGAGGGTGGCGGCGCCTGCTTCAGCGCCGAAACCTGCGGCCCGCTCAGCCCGATCTACACCAAGAACCTGGAACTCGGCGAGCAACCGCGCGGCAGCGGCATCTTCGACGCCGACAACGCCGAGAACCCGTTCGGCCGGTACTCGATGGTCTACGTGCCCTACTGCACCGGCGATGCCCACCTCGGCGATCGGGTCAATCGGTACTCGGATTCCCTGACGATCAGCCACAGCGGCTTCGACAACGCGTCCAAGGGGCTCGAGACGGTGATCTCCGAGTTTCCCGACGTCGAACAGCTCGTGGTCGCCGGGTCGAGCGCCGGGTCGATCCCGGCGCCGGCGTTCGCCGGCCTCGCCGCCGACGCGCTGCCCGATGCCGAGATCATCGCCGTCGGCGATGCGTCCGGCGCCTATCCCGACGTCCCCGAGCTGAACGCCCGGATCGGTGCGGAGTGGGGCGTGCTCGAGAACGTTCCGGACTGGCCGGTGACCAACGGACTCACCGCCCGGCAGTGGAGCTTCCCGGGCCTCTACGTCCAGGCCGGCACGCAGCACCCCGACATCACCTTCGCCCGGTTCGACCACGCGTTCGACGGCGTGCAGTCGTTCTTCTCCGGGCTGCTCGACATCGACGCCTCCGACCTGCTCGGGATGATCGAAGCCACCGAAGCGCAGATCGAAGCCGCAGGAGTCCCCGTGGCGTCGTACATCGCGCCCGGCGACGACCACACCATCTTGGGCAGCGACGAGTTCTACGACCTCGAGGTCGAGGGCGTCCGGCTGGTCGACTGGGTCACCACGCTGGCCGACGGCGACGTTCCCGCCGACGTGCGCTGCACGGATTGCCGCTGAGTCACCAGCTGCTCGATCGGATGGCGTAGCCGGCGGCGCTCGCCGACTTGATGAGCGCTGCGGCCTGGTCGCCGCTGCGCACGGCGAACGTGGCGTGGATGCCCGTTTCCCGAACGTGCAGGTCGAGTCCCTCGCGGATGTGGCGCACCTCGATCAGGTCGGCGCCGCCGTCCGCGAACACGGCGAGCAGATGAGCGAGCGAGCCGGGTCGATCGTCGATCCGGGCGACCACCGACAGTCGGCGTCCGGCGCTGTTCTCGTGGCGTCGCACGAGGCTCGGCACCACGCCGAGGTCGACGTTGCCGCCCGACAGGACCACACACGTCGAGCCGGTGTCGCTCGGGGTGGCGGCCCCGTTGAGCAGCGCCGAGACGCCGACCGCTCCCGCTCCCTCGACGTACAGCTTCGCCCGGTCCATCAGCAGCACCATCGCGTCGGCGATCGCGTCTTCGTCGACGGTGACCACCTCGTCGACCCACTGCTCGACGATCGGACCGGTGAGCTCACCGGGGTACTTGACCGCGATGCCGTCGGCGAGGGTGATCACGGGCCCGTCGGTCGTTTCACCGCCGGCATAGGGGGCGCACACCGCAGCCTGCACACCGATCACCCGGACGTCGGGCCGCAGCGATTTGACCGCGATGGCCGTGCCGCTGATCAGTCCGCCGCCTCCGAGGGGAACGATCACGGTGGTGAGGTCGTCGATGTCCTCGACGAGTTCGAGTCCGAGGGTGCCCTGCCCGGCGACGACCGCGGCGTCGTCGAACGGGTCGCAGAACGTCATCCCCGTTGCTGCGGCGCGCTGTTTGGCCGCGGCGACCGCTTCGGCCAGGGCCACTCCGTGCTCGACCACCGACGCTCCGAGGCTGCGACACGCATCGATCTTGGTGATCGCCGCGCCGAGCGGCACGAAGATCTCGCACGGCACACCGAAGTGGTGCGCGGCGAAGGCGAGCGCCTGCGCATGGTTTCCCGCGCTTCCGGTGACGACACCGGTCGAGGCGGCGGGGCCGAGTGAGGCGACCTTGTTGGTGGCACCCCGGATCTTGAACGCTCCGGTCCGCTGCAGGTTCTCGGCCTTGAGCACCACGTTGCCGCCGATGTCGTCGGAGAGTGTGTTCGAGCTGACCACCGGTGTGCGCTTCGCAACCGCGGCGATCACCTCACGCGCCGCACGGATGTCATCGAGATCGACCCGGTCAGCCACGGCTCGAACGGTACTGCGCCGACGGCTCCGATCGAGTCGGGTCGGCATTCCGGCGGGTTACTCGGCCTCGGGCAACGGGTGTTCGGGCAGCTTGCGCACCCGAGCGCGCCGCCGTCGTCGAGCAGGGATCATGTCGCGCATCTCTTCGAGGTTGCCGAAGCACAACAGACGATCGTTCGCTTCGAGCTTGCGGGTGTCGCGCGGGTTCGGGATCACGTCGGTGTCACGGTGCAGCGTGAGCACCGAGATGTCGCGATCGCGCAGACCCGCTTCACCGATCGTCTTGCCGACGAAGTCGCCGGCTTCGCGCACGAGCAGTTCGGCGACGCCGTACCCCGTGCTCACCGACAGCCGCTGGCGCACGTCGAGTTCCGGAAAGGCGACCTGGTTGGCGACATGATCGATGATCGCGCCGGCGACGTCGAGCCCGGTGGCGGTCTCGATGCCCTCCAGGCCAGGGGACGAGTTCACCTCCATCACGAGCGGGCCGTCGTTGCCTTCGAGCATGTCGACGCCTGCGACCCGCAACCCCATGATCTGTGCGGCGCGCACGGCGGTACGTTCGTAGGCAGCGTCGAGCGACACGCCTTCGACACTGCCGCCACGGTGCACGTTCGAGCGGAACTCGTCGCCCTGGGCGGTTCGACGCATGGCGGCCACGACGCGATCACCGACGACGAGGGCTCGGATGTCGCGTCCCTTGCTCTCGGCGATGAACTGCTGGATCAGGACGTTCTGTTTGGTGTTGTGCAGTGTCTCGATGATCGCCTCGGCGACCTTGCGGTCGGGCGCGAGGATCACCCCGATGCCCTGGGTGCCCTCGAGGAGCTTGATCACCACAGGGGCTCCACCCACCCGGTCGATCGCGGGCAGGACGTCCTTGCGGTCGCGCACGAATGCCGTCTTCGGCATCCCGATGTCGTGACGCGAGAGGATCTGGATGGCGCGCAGCTTGTCGCGCGAGTTGGTGATGCCGTTCGCCGTGTTCGGCGTGAACACGTCCATCTGCTCGAACTGGCGGACGACGGCGGACCCGAAGTAGGTGATCGAGGCGCCGACGCGCGGGATGATGGCGTCGTAGTCGGACAGCGGCTTGCCACGGAACTGGAGGTCGGGCTCGTCGCCGGAGAGGTCGATCGCGAAGCGCAGCGTGTCGAGCACCTTGCACTTGTGGCCGCGGTCGAGCGCCGCGAGTTTGAGGCGTTGGGTGCTGTACGAGCGAGGGGCGCGAGACAAGATGGCGAGCTTCACGAGGACCTTCCAGGTGGTGCGGTTTCGTCGCCACGGTTTCGTCGCCGCACCGACTTGTCGGGTCGGCCCCCGACGTAGGACACGCCCGGGTCGACGAGGAAACGGTTGCGGAGGGCTTCACGACCGATGAGCATCCGAAACCCCATCTCGTCACGGCGGGTGAGGGTGACCTCGGCGGTCACCTCGCGACCGGCGAGCACGAGCGAGGTGTGTACCACGGGTCGGTGTTCGACATCGCCCGACGAACTCTTCACGTCGCGGGTGGCGACCACGGCGGCCTCGGCGGTCACCGCATCGGTGACCGAGCGTTGCCACGGGTGGATCTCGAAGCGCACCCACGGGTTGCCGTCGTGATCGAACCACTGCAGGTCGAACGCATGCAACGACGAGGTCCGGGCGCCGGTGTCGATCTTGGCCTTGAGGTGGGCGACGCCCCAGTCGGGCAGGGCCACCCATTCGCGCCAACCCAGCACGGGGGGCGCTGCACGACGAGCCGGAGACACGCGCGCACGCTACCGCCAACTGCCACACGGTGTCGGGGAGACTGTGACAGTTGCGTGGGCGACGATGCAACGCCCGGACGGCGTGGCATCATGCGGGCTGTAACGCAAACGTAATATTCGGCGGCGACGTCGAACCGCACCATCGAAGGGTCTCCACCACCGTGTTCTCCTGGTTCACCGCCGTCTCCGAAGCCGTCCTGATGCTGCCGATCGCGGTCGTCGTGTCGTGGGCTGCCCGCACCGCCATCCGCACCATGAC
>CAZJUC010000131.1:0-9233 GCA_964549065.1 uncultured Ilumatobacteraceae bacterium | reverse complement strand
ACCAAGCTCGCCGACCTCAAGGCGGCCGGGGTGCTCACCGACGAGGAGTTCACCGCCGCCAAGGCGAAGCTGCTCGGTATCTGAGTTGAGCGACATGGCCCCTCCCGGGCGGACCCGGGCACCCGGCTGGGCGGTGTGGCTGTTGATCGTGGTGGCCACCGCAGTGGCGATGAGCGCCACGTTGAACTCGTGGCTCGACCGGCAGGTGCTGGAGACCGACGAGTGGGTGGAGGTGTCCGACCGCCTCCTCGACGACGAGGACATCCGCGAGGCGCTCGCCACGTTCCTGGTGGCCGAGCTGTTCCGCGAGATCGACGTCTCCGGCGCCTTCGGGGAACTGCTCCCCGACGCCGTCGGCGGCCTGGCCGGCCCGTTGGCCGCCACCGTGGAGGGCAACGCCGTCCGTGTCGCCGATCGGCTGCTGGCGTCGTCGGCGGTGTCCACCGCGTGGACGGAGCTGAACCAGCGGGCCCACAGCAGGTTCGTGGCGATCCTGCGCGACGAGACACCCGACTCGATCAGCACCGCCGACGGCACCGTGGTGTTCGATGCCGGGGTGCTCGTCACCAGGCTGGGTGAACGGCTCGGTCTGCCCGATCGCGTGCTCGACAGGATTCCCGAGGACGCGGGCACGTTCGTGGTGTTCGAGTCCGACCAACTCGATGCCATGCAGCAGGTCGTTGCTGTCGTCGACGTGATGAGCGTGTACCTGTTCGTCGTGGTGATCGTGCTCTACGCCCTGGCCGTGTGGCTCGCCGGCGATCGTCGGGTGGCGCTGCGCAACGTGGGTGTGGCACTCACCGTGGGTGGCGTCCTCCTGCTGGTGGCGCGCCGGATCACCGTGCGGCTGGCGACCGAACAGCTCGCCGAGGCCAGTGACGTGCGCAGCGCCTCGAACGCAATCGTCACCATTGCCACCAACCTGCTCGACGAGCTGGCGTGGGCGGGCGTGGCCCTGGGTGTCGTTGTGGCGCTCTACGCCGTCGTCATCGGCCCGTCGCGGCCGGCAGTCGTCACCCGTCGCGCTCTCGTCCCGGTGGCGTCGCGTCCCGTCGCGACATGGGCGCTCGCCGTCCTCGCGCTGCTCGTCTTCGTTGCCGTCCTCCCCGGTTTCAGCGCTCAGCACTGGCTCCCGGCGCTGGTCTTCGCCGTCTTGTTCGTCGCCGCCGTCGAGGGACTGCGCCGGCACGTACTGGCCGACTCGCAGGCCGCGGGCGATCAGTCCGAGGAGACGCCGTCGGCCGCCGGCACGCCGGACACACCGTCGATCGGCAGTCCCGACGACACCTCGGACGGGCCGCCGACGGCCGACACGCGTGCGGACACGGCATCCCCTGTCGCGGGGTCGGCCACCACGGAGTAGAGCGGCATCGCCTGCTCGTCGAGATCGATGACACCGTCGACCGGCACGATGTCGTCGCGTGACGCCACGCTCGACGCCGTGCTCTCGTCGAGGAGGATCTCGTCGGCACGTGACAGCGCACTGATGGCCAGCGCTCGCCGGACGGGCTCACCCCAGGCGCCGAAGGTGAGACTGCCGCGCTCGAGCACGCCTGTTGCGACCGGGCCCGTCGACAGGCCCATGTGGATCGCCACGTCGTTGCCCATCTCGAGAGCGAGGCCCCGGCTCGCCACCACGAACGCGCAGCTGAACTCCACGGCATCGTCGGCGCCGTCACCGGGGAGGCCGGCGCCGGCGACGAACAGGTAACGGTCGGCGGCGGTGCGGACCCGTTCGAGGTCGTGTTCGTCGGCGAGCCGCTCAGCCATCCGGGCGGCGGCGGCGAGGTGCTCGGCGAGCCGGTCGTCGACCTCGGTGTCGCTGCCGGTCCGGATCGCCACGGCGACGACCGTGCCGTCGTCGACGCGCTCCGCGGTGTCGGTCACCGAACCGTCGGCGTCGACGAGGTGTGCCGGCAGGACGGCCAACATCAGTTCACGCTTGCGCTGGAACTCCTCGTCGAGCTGGCGCTCCTGTGCCGCCAGCAGGCCCGCCATGCGCTTCAAACGGCGTCCGAGATCGCCGTACTCGTCGTTGCCGAGATCCGGCAACTGCGGATCGCGTTCGCCCTCGGCCACCGATCGGGCCGCGGCCACGGCCGGCCCGATCGGGCGGCTCAGACGCCGTGCGAGCAGAAAGCCCACCACGGCCGCCAGCGTCACCACGACCAGTGTGACGGCTCCCAGCCGCCACAGGTAGTCGTTGAGCGGCTCGCGGGCACTCGACAGCGGAACCTCGGTGACGACCACCCATTCCACGCCGGGCACGTCGATCGTGGCCGAGGCGCTGTACACCGTGCGGCCGAGATAGTTGGTGGAGCGGCCACGGAACGGCTCGCCGCGGAACGCATCACGTACCGGCGGGGTGTCGACGAGCTGTACGCCCACCGGTGACCCGAGCGTGGCGATGCGCTCGCGCGTCAGCTCGTCGCCGACATCGTCGAGGTAGCCGTCGGGATCGTCGATCCAGGCGCGGCTCTGGCTCTGCAGTCGGAGATCGGAGGCCACGACGTAACTCTCCCCGTCGTCGAGGCCGACCTCCTCCCAATTGCCGCCGGCGGTGGTGATCGCATCGAGCGCAGTGCCCGGTATCTGGATCACGAGAGTGCCCGATACCTGTGCAGCGCTGCCCCGAACCGTGGCAGCGGAGAAGAGCGTGGGACGTGCCCGGTTGGGCAGGTAGAGCTCGAAGTCGGTCACCAGTGCGGTTCCGGCGCGGACCCGTTGGAGGTCGGCGTCGACGAGGCGGGTGAGCGGGGACTCGGCGAACGGCCCGCCGGTGATGACGGCGCCCAGGTCGATCCGCATCGCCGTGGAGTAGACGATCTGATCGTCGGCGGCCGACACCAGGAGCAGATCCTGTGCACTCAGGCTCTCGGCGAGCGATTGCAGGAACGTGTCGTACTCGGCGAGTGCGGCGGCGTAGGCAGTGTCGGACGGGAGCGGGGGAGTGCCCGGCACCACGAGGTGGTACTGCAGGAAGCGCTGCGACGCAGTGGTCGGCCGCACGTCGTCGACGGTGACCGTGGTGTCGAAGAGACCCGACTCGTTGAGCGGGGCCACCACCTCCTCCGCGTAGAACCGGTCGAGGTCGGCCAGCGCCGCCTCCGACAACAGCGTGTCCGGCGGGGCGTCATCGAGTTCGGCAACCGCGGCGGAGAAGTCGTCCAGGGCTCTGGTGACACCCGGATCGTTGGCGGGGGCCCCGGTGTTGCGCCGCAGCCTACGCGCCGCCAGCTCGATGCTGTGCGCCCGGCTCTGGGCCACGCCGTCGAGCTGATCGAAAGAACCGGCTCGCAGCAGCCGGTCGGCGGCGACGTAGTTGAGGGCTCCGAACAGTGCCACGGCGACGAGGGCTGTGGCGACCAGCGTGCCGGCGATCTGACGGCGCAGCCGCCGCGGGCGTCTCCAGAACGGCAATTTGGCCGTGCGGGCAGCAAGCTCGTCCTCGAACATGCGGTCCGCAGTCACGGGACCTCGGTCCGGTCCGGCGCAGCGTCGACGGTGCTGCCGGCCTCGGGTGCGAACCGTCGCTCGAGCACACGGTCGAGGCGCCGTTGCCGCAGCGTGCCCAACCGGTTGAGTGCGGCGGCGAGGTCGGCGTTGCGGCTGGCCACCTCGCCGGCAGCCTCGGCATCGATCACCATGACCTCGCAGTCCGTCCGTGCCCGCACGGCGAGCAGCCGGCCCTCGCCGCGCGGGCCCTCGAGCACACCGACCGTCTCACCCGCCCCCAACTCGGTGACGAACTCGTCGTCGTGTCCCGTGTCGAGGAGCACCATCGCCGCGGTACCGGACAGGATCACCATCAGATCTCGCCGTCCCGAGCCTCCGTCGACCATCAACTCGCCGGCGGCGAAGCGGACACGGCGACTCGCATCGATCAGCCGCTCGATCTCGTCGTCGCCGAGCATCGCGAGCAGCGCCGAGCGCCGGAGCCCGGCGCCCAGCGTCGTCGGGTCGTCGGCCGCAGCAGCGGCCTCGGCGATGGGGTCGTGGATGAACAGATCCTGGGCGGGGCTGGGCAGAGGAACGCCCTGACGCTCGGACTGGTACCACACGAGCGATCCGAAATCGCTCTTCACCTGAGGCTCCATCGAGTAGTCGGACACCCAGAGATCGACCTCGTAGGTCATCAGCGGATCGTCGGTCTGGACGACTCGGACGTTCGGCGGCGGCTCGGAGAGCACGCCCGGCGTGCCCCTGGCCGCGTCGAGCAGCATGTTCTTCGCCACCGTGGGCGGATTCACGAACGCCACCTGCACCGTGTAGACCACACGATGCAGCGACTCGGGCTTGGAGTAGTTGACGATGCTCGCCTTCGCCAGCGTGCTGTTCGGCACCACCACCAGATCCCCGTTCCGGGTGCGGATCCGTGCCGTCCGCCAGTTGATGTCGACGACCAGGCCCTCGGTGTCGTCCACGCGGATCCAGTCGCCCGGTTCGAACGGTTGGTCGCTGAGCAGGAGGAATCCCGACGCCAGCCCGCTCAACGTGTCCTGCAGTGCGAACGACACCACGAGCGAGGTGACCCCGAGCGCCGTGAGAGCCGCCGACAGGTCGACGCCCCAGACGCCGGCGACGAGCAACCACGCAGCCACGAGCAGCAGGGCGATCCGCGGGAGTGCGAGCACCAGCTGCGGCACGGGTCCGCGCCCGTTCGTGCGTGGGCGGGAACGGACGGCGTCGACCAGCACGTGGAGGAGTCGGAGAAGGCCCACCGTGACCGACAGCACGAGCGCCGATGTGACCGCCACCACCAACGGTGACTCGGCGTCGCGGTCGAGGACGGGCACGAGGAGTGCCCAGGCTGCGAACAACGGCAGGCTCCAGAGCCGGAAGACCGAGAGGGCAGGTCGCAGCGACGAATCGTGCTGACGGAGTCGTTCGTCGACCTCCGACGCGGCGATCACCACCACCGGAACGCCGACCACCACGAGGACGGTCCAGGTGAGGCTCACGACGGCGCCGCTTCCGTCACGGCCCCGACCGCGTCGGGGTCGGCGAGCGTCCACGCATGGCGACCGTCGACGTCGGCTTCGTTCTGTTCGACCTCGTCGGGCAGTAGTGCGTGCGTGGCGTCCGACAGCACGACGCCTCCCGTGGTGACCCGCCGCGCGAGATGGTGGGCGGTGGTCACGGTGTCGCCCCACACGTCGTACAGCAGCATCGACCCGCCCGTCATCCCGACGGTGACGGGGCCGGTGTGGATCCCCACTGCTGCGTCGAGCGGTGCCCCGTCGGTACCGAGGTCGCGGATCGCGGCGCGCGCCTCGGCGGCGAAGGAGACGACGCGTGGCGCATGGTCGATGAATGGTCGGTCGTGCCCGCATGCGGCGAAGTACGCGTCACCGACCACCTTCACACGATCGAGCCCGTGATCCGCTGCGAGACGGTCGAGTTCCTCGTGCAGCCGGTCGACGAGATCACGGCTGCGGCGGATGTCGCCGCCGCGCACCAGTCGACCGAGGCCGAGGACCACGACGACCACCACCGAGGCGCGTTCCACCTCGTCGAGCCGGTCGAGGTCGCCGTCGGCGATGCGCGCGGCGATCGTCGGCGGCAACATGTTGCTCATCACCTCGAGCCGGGCGTCACGGGCACGAGCCAGCTCGATCTGCTGCTGGTCGAGGGTGCTGGCCATGTCCTCGTAGCTCCGTGCCAGGTGGTGCAACTCGATCGGGCTCTGATCGGGGATGGTGATCGTGCCGGTGCCGTCGGGCGAGCCGAGGCGCTCGGAGATGGCCTTCACGGGCCGCATGATCGAACCGGCCCATCCCACGGCGAAGAACGTGA
This sequence comes from uncultured Ilumatobacteraceae bacterium, assembly GCA_964549065.1. Taxonomy (GTDB): domain Bacteria; phylum Actinomycetota; class Acidimicrobiia; order Acidimicrobiales; family Ilumatobacteraceae; genus Sva-07. Next base: position 3,437 of record CAZJUC010000131.1, on the reverse strand, counting down.
CGAGGATGACGAAGATGGCGGTCCCGACGATCAGGATGTTGCGGAAGTCGTCGATCGAGGCCTCGGCGATCGCCGTGTCGAACTCGGCGACGACGAACCACCCGAGCCCCTCGATCGACACGTTCGCCTGCGTGCCGATCACCTCGGTGCCGGTGACCGAGTTGCGCGCGCCGACGTCGGCGTCGTCGCGCACTCCGGTGCCGACCGTGTCCTCCACCGCCGGCAACGTGAGCACCGTGGTTCCCACCCGTTCGATGGTGGCCCGTTCCGTCGACGAGATGCGTCCGGCCTCCTGGACCACGTCGAGGAAGGCCCGCGGCTCGACGAGGTAGCCACGCGGGTCCGACCGGGTCGTGCCGTTCGCGCCGACGAGGTAGACGTCTCCGCTCGGCGGGAGACCGGTCCAGGTCTGGTCGTCGGTGAGGACCGACGTGGTGACGAGCCCGTCGTAGGTGAGCGCCAGGACGCCGACGAAGCTGCCGCCGTCGAACACGGGCGTGGCGATCACGCCGACCACCTCGCCCGGGCGGGCGTCGTAGAAGCTGAGGTCGCTGAGCACCGATCCACCGGACGGGTTCTCGACGACTGCGTCGACGGTGTTGGCGAGCACCGAGCCGCTGAAGGGCCCGACGCTGAGGCTGGTGCCGAGGTCGGGCCGCTTGTCGGCGGAGTACACGATGCGCGACGTGGCGCCGTCGACGAGGTAGACGTCGGTGAGTCCGGGCGATTCGGCCACCTGCCGATAGCCGGGATGGAACGTGCTGTGCGTCGCGCTCCACGACGTGCCGTCGCCGGCATCGACTGCGTTGCCCGGATCGTCGAGCACGCTGTCGGCGGTGGAGTACCGGGTCTGCAGGTACACGGCGCCGGGATTGTCCGACACGATCTGGCTGATCGGCAGCGTCCGGCCCGTGGAGGTCCGGAAATACGGGTCCTCGTAGGCGTCGACGAGGGCACGGGCTTCGGCGGCGAGATCGAAGTCGGCAGCATCGACGGGCAACTCGTCGAATCCGTCGGTGAACGCCGTGATGGCCTCGGCGGCGCCGGGGCTCCCGGCGAGCGCCTCGCCGAGTGCAGCCGTGGAGTCGAGGGCGGCGGCCACGTCGCGCGCCCCGGCATCGGCGATCGCCGTGAGCCGTTCACGGTAGATGTCACGACCGAGGTCGACGCCTGCGTTCAACCCGACGAGGCTGGCGATCGCCAGCGCGACGAACGTGACGATCACGAGTGCGGCGGCCAGCCGGGTGGCCATCGAGACGTTGCTCGGTCGGAGGCTCCGTCGCGCGGCCGTGTCGCCCTCGGCCGGGCCGCTGCCTCTCACGACCGGAAGATTACCCAATCGAGAGTGGTCAGTTGCGTACGACGTAGGTCGGCGCCGACGCCGATCCGAGCAGCACCGACACGAGGATGCCGAGCGGCAGCGTGCCCCAGTAGCTCATGGTGACGCCGAGATTGCCGAGGAAGAGCATGAGCAGCCAGGTCGCCGGGAACGTGGCGAGCAGGAAGACGACGGTGCCGGCGAGCAGTGCCTTGATCATGGGGGTCCTCATCTTTCGGGCTGCCGTCCATCGGCAGTTCCGTTGACGAATGTAGTGACTGCGTTAGCGTGCTCCCGTGCTCATCTTGGCCATCATCATCGGAGGCATGTTCGTCGGTTTCGTGGTCCAGCTGCTGCTGGGTCGGCGGACCGAGCAGATCGACTGGGCGTTGGCGCTCGTGGCGGGCCTCGTCGGTTCGTTCGTGGGTGGTCTGCTGTTCAGCCTGCTTGCCGGCGACGGCCTGGCGATCGAGCCCAGCGGGCTCATCGGGACCTTCGTCGGTGCGCTGATCGTCACTCTCGGCTGGCAGGCGTACCGCAAGCGTCAGCGTGCGGCTGATCGCAGTGCGGCGTCAGCGGCGAGATCCGGCGGCCGCCGCCGCTGACTCGTCCGGCCGTGTCGAAATATGCCCGCTTCGTAGCGCCTGGCGCTACGAACGGGGCATTTTTTCGAAGTCGGTGGAGGCCGCCGCAGTGCAGCGGGTCCGTCGTCGTTCGGCCGCGACGCGACGTCAGCGGGGCGGCGGAGGCGGGGTGTCACCCGGCTGCTGCTGTGGCGTCGGCTGTGTCGGGTGTGTCGGCTGTGTCGGGTGTGTCGGCACGATCACCGGGGTGCCGTCGCTGGTGACGGCGGGGTACGGCCTGTTGGCGGCCGCGGCATCGATGGCGCGCTGCAGCTCCCGTTCGCGCTCGGCCTTGTGCAGCTTGTCGGTCAACCAGTCGAGCAGCGCCCGCATCAGCAGCAGCGCGATCCCGTAGATCACCATCGCGAAGAGGATCGACGTGTCGAGCACGCTGTTGCCCTCGAACTCGATCGGCGTGAAGATGCCGCGGAACGGCTCCATCACCCGGTCGAGGCTGCGATAGGCCCAGTCGACGTAGTCGTTGCCCGGATTCGCCCCGAGCAGGAGCAGCAGGAATCCCTGCACCAGGATCAACTGCGACACCACGATGAACGCGAACACCACGTACGCGATCGCCCGGCCGAGCCAGATGGTGGTCGTCTTGGTGTTGTTGTCCGACATGGTCCCCCTCGTCGTCACGTGGTCGTCGCCGTTCGGAACGCTAACAAGGCATCGACGGCGGATCGGGTTTACTTGAGTCATGGCCGATCGTGATGCTCTCGACCCGGAGGCCGGCGGGCACGACACTGCCGGCCACGTCACGGCGGGGCTCGTGTGCGCCCACCACCACCTCTACTCGGCGCTCGCCCGTGGGATGCCCGCTCCTCCCCGCACGCCCGGTGGTTTCCAGGAGATCCTCGAACTGGTGTGGTGGCGGCTCGACACGGCGCTCGACCTCGAGATGCTCGAATGGTCGGCGAAGCTGGGTGCGCTGGAAGCACTGGAATCCGGGTGTACGGCCATCGTGGACCACCACGAATCACCGAACGCCATCGACGGGTCGCTCACCGTGATCGCCGACGCCTGTGCCGAGGTGGGTGTGTCGGTGAGCACCTGCTACGGCGTCACCGACCGGCACGGGGCCGACGGCGCACGCCGCGGGCTCGCCGAGAACGACCGGTACCTCTCGGCCGGCGGCCGGGGCATGGTGGGCGTCCACGCGGCCTTCACGTGCTCGCCCGACACGTTGGCGGCGGCGGCCGACCTCGCCGCACGCCACGGCGTGGGCGTGCACATCCACGTGGCGGAAGGGCCGGGCGATGCCGAGGCCGCCGAACGGCTCGCCGGCCTCACCGGTGACGACTGGCTCCTGATCCACGGGGTGCACCTCCCCGACGACCACGGTCTCCGGGGCACGCTGGTGCACAACCCCCGTTCGAACATGAACAACGCAGTCGGCTACGCCCGTCCGTCCCGATTCGGCAATCCCGTGGCGCTGGGCACCGACGGCATCGGCGCCGACATGCTCGACGAGTTCCGGCTGGCGTTCGTGGCGG
>CAZJUC010000130.1:0-9260 GCA_964549065.1 uncultured Ilumatobacteraceae bacterium | reverse complement strand
TCGTTTTCGCCTCGTCGTCGTTTCGCCTCACCGCCGGCGAGCCGTCAGCCAGAATCCGGTGCCGGCGCGCGCGGTGCGTCCGATCCATTCGCCGGGCAGCGCGGCGAGCACGTCATCGGGTGGAAGGTGGATCGGCGTCTGATCGCCGAGGGTGTTCACCCACACCACCACCCCGCCGCCACGCAGGATGCGGTCGACTTCGGCGGGGAACAGCAGCATGTTGATCATCAGCACCGCATCGAACATGCCGTCACCGAACGGCAACCTCGAGGCGTCCGAGCGAACGCGAGGAGCGAGTTCCCCCGGAGCGTGTCGCAGCATCTGCTCGGAGAGGTCGGTGGCCACGAGCGACCCCACCCTGTCCGACAGCAACCGGGCGCCGGCGCCGGTGCCGGATCCGAGTTCCAGCCAGGCGCCGTGCAGTGGCACGTCTCCACGATCGACTGCATCGAGCACGGGCGCCGCCTTGGTGTCGTCGACGTGTTCGGCCGACCACTCCGCTGCCATCGAGTCGAAGAGGTCGGCCATCCGAGCTGCATTCCCGGTCGTCCATGCCTCACCACTGGCAACCGCGCGTGTCCGCTGACGTATCGGATGGTCCGGCCCGGCGAACGGCTCGGGGTCGATCGCCGAGGTGTGGTCCTCCAGGTGCTCCAGCATCGGCCCAGTCTGTCCGATGGTCCTCGAGGGAATGGGCCCTGAGGGAACACGGCCGGGAAGGACGACGCAGAGACCGACATCGTGGTTCCCCTCGGCCCGGGCGCAGGGAACCAGAGACCGACATCGTGGTTCCCCTCGGCCCGGGCGCAGGGAACCAGCGCGTCAGCGCGCGATGGCGGCGAAGGTGACGGCGGCGGCCTGGGCGACGTTGAGCGAGTCGACGTCGGCACTGATCGGGATCCTCACCCATCGACCGGCGGCGCTCAGCGCCCCCTGGGTCAGCCCGGGGCCTTCGGCTCCGAGCAGCACCGCCACTCTCGGGGGGATCTCGAGGTCGAACAGGTCGTCGCCATCGGTCGATGGCGTCATCGCCCACACCTCGAAGCCGGCGCGGGCCAGTTCCGCCAGCACTCCTGGCCACGCATCGGGCAGCACCCGAGCGATCGGCACGGACAGCACCTCGCCCATGCTCACCCGCACCGTCCTCCGGCTGTACGGATCGGTGCAGGTCGGGTCGATCAGCAGACCATCGACTCCGAACGCCCGCGCCGCCCTGGCGATCGCTCCGAGATTCTCGTTGTCGTTCAGACCCTCGAGCACGGCGATCCGTCGAGCCCCGTCGAGCAGCTCTGTGATGTCGGCGAGCGGGCGCCGTTGCGCGCAGGCCACGACGCCACGATGCAGGTCGAAACCGAGGACATCGGCGATCACGCTGCGATCGGCGACGTACACCGGAACCCCCAGCGAGTCGAGGAGTTCGCCGTGGGCGAAACGGTCGACCCGTGACGGGGCGAGCAGCACCGAGCGCACCTCGTGTCCGGACTCGATCAACCGGTCGATCGCAACGTAGCCCTCGACGACGAACAGTTCGTCGCCCTCGTAGCGGCGCCGGAGGGGCTGGTCGTTCAGCGACCGGTAGTCGTCGAATCGTGGATCGCTCGGGTCGCCGAGCCCGATCACCGGGCGAACACCTGGCTGTCGTCGGCGAACGCCTTGAACTCCAACGCGTTCCCGGAAGGGTCGAGGAGGAACATCGTCGACTGTTCGCCGAGCTCACCGGCGAAACGGGTGTGCGGCTCGATCACGAACTCGGTTCCGGCCGCCTGCAGGCGTTCGGCGAGGGCGTCCCACTGGCCGGGTGTCAACAAGACCCCGAAGTGCGGCACCGGCACGTCGTCGCCGTCGACCGGGTTGGTGATCGCCACCGGTGGCGTCCCGCTGCGATCGAGGTGCGCCACGAACTGATGGCCGTAGAGGTCGAAGTCGACCCAGGTGTCGGTGCTGCGCCCTTCGGGGCAGCCGAGCACCATGCCGTAGAACGAGCGAGCGGCAGCGAGATCGTGGACCGGCATCGCCAGGTGGAACCGCGCCGGCCGACCGTCGCCACCCGGATGGGCAGCCGGTGGGACCACTGGTGACCGACCCGTGTCGTCCATCACAGCGGGAGCACGTAGGTGCCCTGGGCGGTGGCGGTTGGTCTGTCCGCGTTGTCGTCGCACCACACTCGGACCGTGCCGACGACGTTGCGGCGCCCGGCGACATCGAGTGTCGCCTTCGCCCAGAGCACTTTGCCCTGGGCGGGCCGCAGGAACCGGATCGAGATCTCGGAGGTGAGGGCCATCGGCTCGATGCGACCCGTGGCACCGAACACCAGGTACCAGAGCGCGGCGTCGGCGAGCCCGAATTGCGAGGGACCCGAGACGAACGCACCGGGGCGGAGTTCATCGTCGGAGATCTCGCGCCGGGCCACGGCAAAATCGGAACCGATCGCGTCGCAGATGTTGTTCGAACCGGGGAACAGCTGCGCGATCATCTCGTTGACGGCGGTCGTCGTGGGCGGAGTGGATGCGCGAGGCGTGTCGTCGGCAGAAGGCATCCCGAAACGCTACTGGCGATGACGGCGTCGATCCGAGTGGGCTTCCCGTCAGGGGGCCAACCATGGCATCGTTGCCGCCATGACCGACAGCTCCACCCCGACGCCCTTCGATCCACTCGGTCGGGTGGTTGTCGTGGGCGCCTCGCTCGCCGGCCTCCGCGCCGCGGAAACGCTGCGCCAGCACGAGGTGGCGGCCTCCATCGTCGTCGTCGGCGACGAGGTGCATCGGCCGTACGACCGGCCGCCGCTGTCCAAGAAGCTGCTGTCGGGCGAGTGGGAACCCGACCGGATCCATCTCCGCCAGCCCGACGTGTTCGACGACCTGGACGTCGAATGGCGCCTCGGCGCCGGAGCCACCGGGCTCGACCTGTCCGAGCGTGAGCTGACGTTGGCCGACGGTTCGGTCGTCGGTTTCGACGGGCTGGTGATCGCGACGGGCGCCCACCCGCGTCGGCTCGCCGGGCAGGAGCACTTCGCCCACGTCCACGAGCTGCGAACGCTCGACGACTCCCTCCGCCTGCGCGCTGCGATCGCCCCCGGTGGGCGCCGCGTCGTCGTCGTCGGCGCCGGTTTCATCGGCCTCGAGGCCGCCGCCACGGCCAAGACCCTCGGCAACGACGTCGTCGTACTCGAAGGAGCGGCTGCGCCGCTGATCCGCGGTCTCGGCGCCGAGATGGGCGAGGCAATCGCCGACCTGCACCGCGCGCACGGCGTCGAGGTCCGCTGCGGTGTCCTGATCGACGGCCTGACCGACGAGGGGGTGCGGCTCGCCGGCGGAGAGGTCGTGCCGGCCGACGTGCTCGTGGTCGGCATCGGGGTCACCCCGAACACCCAGTGGCTCGAAGGCAGCGGCATTCGGCTACGCGACGGTGTGATCTGCGATCCCAACCTTGCCGCGGTCGATGTGTCGGGTGACGTGGTACCCGGGGTGTTCGCCGCCGGCGACGTGGCGCGTTGGCCGAACGGACTGTTCGGCGAAGAGATGCGCGTCGAGCACTGGACCAACGCCGCCGAGCAGGGCGCGCACGTGGCACACAACCTGCGCCGCTTCGCCGCCGGTGAGCCGGGCGAACCGTACGAGCCGTTGCCCTTCTTCTGGAGCGACCAGTTCGAGCACCGCATCCAGTTCCTCGGGCGGGCAGCAGTCGACGACGAGGTGCGGGTGGTCGCCGGATCGGTCGCCGATGCCAAGTTCCTCACCCTGTTCGGACGCAACGGCAAGCTGCACGGGGCGTTGGGGGTGAACGCACCCAGGTGGGTCATGCCGACGCGCAAGCTGTTCCTCGACCACGCCACCTGGGACGAGGCGGTCGCGGCCACGAGTGGGTTCGACGCCTAGGCTCGTCGGATGACCTCCACGGGTTCGCACACGTCGAACGTCTGGGCGAAGACCACCGATTTGCAGGTGGTTCGCGGACACGGTTGCCGTGTGGTCGATCGCGATGGCATCGAGTATCTCGACTTCACCGCTGGCATCGCCGCAGCCTCGACGGGCCACTCGCATCCCAAGGTGGTGCAAGCCATCGCCGACCAGGCCGCACGCTTCATCCACGCCCAGCAGAACGTGTACACCCACGACCTGCTCGAACCGCTCGGCGCGAAGCTCCACGAGATCACGCCACCGTCGGTCGAGACGTTCTTCTACGCGAACAGCAGCGACGAGGTGCTCGAGGTCGCCGTCAAGGTCGCCAAACATGCCACTGGCCGGCACAACATCGTGGTGTTCGACGGGGCCTTCCACGGGCGCACCCATCTGACGATGGCGATGTCGACGGCGAAGGCCATCGACCGCGCCGGGTACGGACCCTTCCCTCCCGGTGTGTTCGTGGCTCCGTTCCCCGATCCGCACGCCTCCGACCAGGAGGCCGAGATCACCAGCGCCCTGCGGGGTTTCGACCGGCTCTTGCAGACCCAGATCGTCGCCGAGGAGATCGCCGCGATCGTGATCGAGCCGGTGATCAGCGAGCGCGGCTACATCCCAACCCCGGCCGGCTTCATCGCCGGCCTCGCCGAACGCTGTCGCGAGCACGGGATCCTGTTCGTCGCCGATGAAACCCAGAGCGGCTTCGGTCGCACCGGCAAGATGTTCGCCATCGAGGCACACGACGTCGAACCCGACATGCTCTGCATGGCGAAGGGAATCGCATCCGGGTTCCCGTTCGCTGCGCTCGGTATGCGTCGGTCGATCGACGCCAGCTGGCGCGTCGGCAGCCAGGGCGGTTCGTCGAACGGCAACCCGATCGGGTGTGCTGCTGCGCTGGCGACGATCGGGGTGCTCACCGAGCCGGGCTTCCTCGACAACGTCCACGCTCGCGGCAATCAACTGATCGACGCCCTCCGTGAGATGCAGCAGCTCGACCCGGCGCTGATGTACGTCCGCGGACGCGGTCTCATGGTGGCGACCGAATTCGACAGTTCAGAGCGTGCCCAGGCCGTGGTTGCACACTGCCGACGTGAGCACCGGGTGATCCTGATGACGGCCGGCACCCGCAATCGCACGATCCGCTGGATGCCCCCGTTGGTGGTCACCGCCGGCGAGGTCGACGAAGCCACCCACGCGTTCGCCGCCGCCATCCGCGCCACGGGGTGAGCAGCACCGATGGCTCGCCTCGACTCGTCCCGCGTTGCTGCGTGGCGCGGGTTGCAGGCTCTCGTCGGTCAGATCGAACGTGGGCTCGACGAAGAGTTGCGCGCCGACTGGGACATTCCGCTGGGGTGGTTCGACGTGCTCGCCTCGCTCCAGCGGTTGGGTGGCCGGGCGCGGCCACTCGACGTGGCTGCTGATCTCCGTCTCCCACCGTCGAGTCTGAGTCGACGACTCGATCGACTCCAGGAAGAGGGGTGGGTTGCTCGGCATCGTGAGGTACCCGGCGCGGATCTGCGCGCCGTCGAGATCGAGCTCACCCGCACCGGGAGACGCCTGTGGCGGGAGATGAACGTCAGCTACCGCCGCGCGCTGCAAGCCCAGTTCGCCATCCATCTCGACGACGCCGACATCGCCGACATCGCCCGCATCCTCGACACGCTGTTCGGCATCGAGGAGCCAACCGAGCTGGCCGACGATTCGATCACGCCTGGGGTCTGACCCCAGGCGTGATCGAAGCACGGCCGTTGTCAGGCGTACATCGCCTCGATCTCGTCGGCGTAGCGAGCGTTGACGCCTCGCCGCTTGAGCTTCGAGGTCGGCGTGAGCATGTCGCTGTCCGGCATCCACTCCTCGCCGACGAGCGTGAACTTCTTGATCTGCTCGACCTGCGCGAACTGCTGGTTGATCTCGTCGATGTCGGCCTGGACCTCGGCGAGCACGTCGGGGTCGGCGGACAGTTCGGCGAGCGATGCCGACTCCTTGCCGCGCCCCGCCGCCCACACCGCAGCAGCCTCCGGGTCGAGCACGAGGATCGCCGACACGAACTTGCGGGAGTCGCCGATCGCCGCGGCCTGACCGATCAGCGGGATCGTCTTCAGTGCCGCTTCGAGGTTGGCGGGGCTGATGTTCTTGCCGCCGGAGGTGATGATCAACTCCTTCTTGCGGTCGACGATCTTGATGTACCCCTCGTCGTCCATCTCGCCGATGTCTCCGGAGTGCAGCCAGCCGTCGACGATGGTCTCGGCGGTCTTGTCCGGCTGCTTGAAGTAGCCCTTGAACACGTTGCCGCCCCGGCAGATCACCTCGCCGTCGTCGGCGATGCGGACCTCCATGCCATGGCAGCCTCGCCCGACGGTGCCGATCTTCGGGCGCTCGGGCGAGAACGTCATCGGGCCCGTGGTCTCGGACATTCCGTAGATCTCGGCGAGCGGCACCCCGATCGCGTTGAACCACTCGAGGACCTGCGCCGGGATGGGCGCGGCGCCGGTGATCGCCAGTTCCACGGCGTCGAGGCCGACGAGGTCGCGTACTGTCGAGAAGGCGACGCTGTCGAGGAAGTCGAGCGTTGCCTGCTGCTCGTCGGTGTAGTTCCCGTCGAGGTTCGACGCACGGATCTCGATGGCTGCCTTCACGCCGTCGTCGAACGACTTCTTGCGGTCGGGGTCGGCGGAGAGCGCCGCGTTGACACCGTTGTAGATCTTCTCCCAGACCCGTGGGACGCCGAACGCGAGCTGCGGGTGGACCTCTTTCAGGTACATCGTGAGCTGGTTCGGATCGGGGCAGCAGTAGACGTCGTAGCCGAGCATCATCGACTGGTAGTGGCTGACGGCCCGCTCGGCGATGTGCGCCATCGGCAGATAGGACACCACACGCATACCGACGAAGTCGTCGAACTCGATCGAACGCTTCAGGATCTCGATGGTGTAGATGACGTTGTACTGCGTGATCATCACTCCCTTGGGCGGCCCGGTGGTACCCGAGGTGTAGATGAGCGTGGCGACGTCGTCGGGATCGGTGAGCGCAGCGAGGGCGTCGAGGTCGGCGACGTCGTCGCCGATCAGATCGGCGGCCGCGTGCACCCCCTCGGGCAACGGACCCTCCGGGGGTTCGATGACGTAGATGCGTTCGAGTGCGGGGAGTTCGGCGCGGACCTTGAGGATGCGCTCGAGGAATCCTGCGTCCTCGACGATCGCGACACGCGCCTCGGCGTGGCCGGCGAGGTACTGGATCTCCTCCGGCGACGACGAGTTGTAGATGCTGACCGGAGTGGCGCGCAGGAACTGCGCTGCGGCGTCGAACCAGTGGAAATCGGGCCGGTTGCGCATCATCAGCAGCATCTGCTCGCCGGCGCCGACGCCTGCGGCGGCCAGTCCGGCGGTCGCCTTGGCGATCTGGTCGGCGAACTCCTGCAACGTCCACGAGTTCCACCCGTCGTCATCGCGCATCGAATGCAGCGCGGGTGACGTCGGATTGGCTCGAACCAATTCGAGGAAATCGCGGGGCACCGTGCGGCCGGCGCTGGCGGCATCGACTTCGGCGATCGTGGACAAGGGCGTCAGTGAGCTCATGTGCTCATTGTCACATGCGCGCCGGCTCCGCGAAACCTTTGGCGGATAGCGTGTCGAGATGCCCGCTGCCTCGACCATCATCTGGGTCGGCTTCGGCATCCTGATCGGCTACGTCCTGTGGAAAACCGGCATCATGATGTTGCGCAGCATGACCTCGATGCCTCCCGAGCCGCCGCCGAGCGGCGAGCTCCGCAAGGTGAACCGGAGGTATCGCTGCGATGTCTGTGGGGTGGAATTGAAGCTGACGATGGCGCCCGACGAAGACCCACCACCTCCCCGGCACTGTCTCGAGGACATGACCGAGGTCGCGCCGCTGTACGAATGACCTCCCGGGGTACCCGACCGCGACACGTTGTCCACAGCTCTGTGGACAAACCTGGGGGAAATCACACAGATGTGGTTCGGTCGCGTCGTGGCGCGCCCGAGCAGGCGTGCGACTATCGCCACTTGGTGGCCGTGTACAGGCCACCGAGGATCATCACGAGCCCGACCAGCGTGGGGATGTTGCTCTCGGTGAAGATCAGGTAGCGCGCCATGATCGCGAGGCCGCCACCGATCAGCAGCACCAGCATGATCACCGGGATCCAGTTGGGCGGCACCAGCTGGCGGGGCTGCGCCTTGGGCGTGTAGCGCGACGACGCAGCGACGTTGTGGTGGTCGCTGTGAGCGTCGTGCGTCGTGCTCGACGTGCTGGACGTACTGCCGCGGCGATCTTCCGGTCGTGTCCCTTTCGGGGTGACCCGTCCACCGCCCGTCTTTCGCTTCGGGGGAGCCATGCGCCAACGAGCATACGTGATCTCGGCGACGCTGCATTCACGGTGCGCTCAGCGGGCCCCGACGCCCCATACTTGAACCGTGACTGCACCCGCGACCACTGCCCCTCGTGTCTTGGTGATCGACAGCTACGACAGCTTCGTCTACAACCTCGTGCAGTACCTGGGTGAACTGGGTGCCGACCCGGTCGTCGTGCGCAACGACGAGGTCGACGTCGACGAGGCCGTTGCGCTTGCTCCCGACGCCGTGCTGCTCTCACCCGGGCCGGGCAGACCCGAGGCGAGCGGGATCATCTGCGACGCCGTCGTCGCATTCGCGCAGCGGGCGACCCCGGTGCTCGGGGTGTGTCTCGGTCATCAGGCGATCGGCCAGGTGTTCGGCGCCGACGTCGTGGGCGCCCCCGAGCTGATGCACGGCAAGACGTCGCCGATCCTGCACGAGGGCCTCGGGGTGTTCGCCGGCCTCCCGTCGCCGCTCACGGCGACGCGTTACCACTCGCTGACGTTGGCGCCGGACAGCATCCCCGACGACCTGGTGGTCACGGCGCGCAGCTCCGACGGGGTGATCATGGGTGTCCGGCACCGCACGCTCGACGTCGAGGGCGTGCAGTTCCACCCGGAGAGCATCCTCACCGGGCACGGTCACGACCTGTTGCGCACGTTCCTCGCCCGCACCGCCTGACCGGCGGCCCGCGTCAGGGTCCGGCGACGGTGGTGGTGGTCGTCGGCGGCGCCGTGGTGGTGGTGGTCGGCGGCAGCGTGGTGGTCGGTGGCAGCGTGGTGGTGGTCGGCGGTGTGGTCGTCGACGGTGGCGCAGTGTTGCGGGCCACCACGATCGTCATCGTCGTGCCGGGGGGCACCGTCGATCCGACGGGCAGGCTCTGGGAGATCACCCGGCCGTCCTCGTTCGCCCCGAAGTCGCCGTTCTGGAACTGGACGTCGGGGATCAACCCGATCTCGGTGATCGTGTTGCGGGCCTGGGCCTCGGTGCGGCCGACCACCAGCGGGATCCGCAC
>CAZJUC010000129.1:0-9310 GCA_964549065.1 uncultured Ilumatobacteraceae bacterium | reverse complement strand
CTCGAGGAACTCCTCCATGATCAACAGGTGCCAGAACTCGTTGTCCTGTTCGTCGCGAGCGAGCACCACGCGGTCCTGGATCTTGCGGTCGAACTCGTGATCGTGGTGGTTCTGGGTCTGGGCGATGTGGCCCACGTGTTCCCACGCCATGTAGGGCACCCGGGCAACGAGTTCGACGAACGCGAAGAACTCGAAGCTGCGGCCCTGCGGGAAGACCTTGTCGGCGGTCCAGAACAGGACGCGGGCGGGCAGGCCGTAGCGGTAGCTGGGCATCGCCAGGTATCGCTGCTGGTGCTCACGGAGTTCCGCCGGCGACAGCGGCATCGCGAAGCACGATCCGGGCTGATTGGGCGGGGCCGGGCGTTCCGTCGTTTCCAGCTGCTCGATCGCGAGGGACATTGGGGTCGGCACCTTTCGTAGGGGGGCAGGTACCCCATTCAGGTTACGAATCGGTGCAGCGCTGCGAACAGGATCTTGGTCACACCTGGTCGGCGGGATCTCCGGTGCGCTGCGAGCGACGTGCGGAGAGTTGAAGCACGAGCGACACCACCAGACCCAGTGCGACGGAGAAACCTGCGACGGTCAGCGCAGCGTTTCCATCCGCCCTGCGCGCGTCCATCAGGACCACGAGCATCCACATCGCCACCGTTGCGGCCGCGACGGCGGCGAACCTGAGCAACCACCGCGTCGAGACGGCGGAGCCGAATGTCGCCGTGACCGGGGCGGGCGCGAGCAGGGCGATCAGTGTGTGGAACATGAACAGGCCGAGCGTGACCACCACGACGGCTGGGCCGGTCGGGTCGTCGGCCACCACCAGCCACTGCCACACGATCACACCGACGACCACCGAGGAGGCGTGGGTGTCGGGACGAACTGCCGACACCGCCGCCAGCGCCGTGACGATCAGCAGCACGAGCGGTGGGAGCCCGCCGCCGGTGATGCCGGTGACGACCGACGCGCCCACGGCGGTCGCCACCGCGGCGCTCGCGAGCAGCCAACGCTGTCGCGACACGCGGGCGAGACGTTGCACCCAGGCTGCGGCATCGACGTTCATCGTCGTGCCATCCTCGGACCGGTCGTGCGACGGGCGATGTCGCGGATCACCTGATCGAGACTTCCCGGGCCGCGCCACCGCACCACCGGGATCCCGGCGGCGGTGACCATCCGCACCTCACGCCGCCGCTCGAGCAGCCGCACGCGCCACGCCAACGCCATCAGCGGGTCGTCGTGCTCGGCGATGTGGTCGGGCAACGTGTCGATCACGACGACGCCGACACCTTGACGGCCCAGTCTCACTGCGAGGTCGAGGGCCTCCGGAGCGATCAGCGGCGACAGCATCACCGTCATGCGGCCTCCGCCCGCCCGGCGGCCGATCGCGCCGGGCCGGATGGCGCGTACGTCGTGGCCGGCTCGGATGCGGGTCATCGTGTCGAGGATCCGGCGGAGTTGGGCCCGCCCGGTGCCGGCGGGCACCTCGTGGACCACCCGCGCCCCGAAGGTCCGCATCGACACCCGTTCGCCTCGCGGGGCGTAGTGCTCGGCGATCGCCCCGGCAGCGCGCACGCTCGCGTCGAGGCTCGATGCTGCGCCGTCGACGCCACCGCTGGCGCCGAAGTCGTCGGTTGCGTCGATGAGGAGGGTCACATGGGTGTCGAGGTCGGCCCACGCGGCGTTCACCTGGAGCTCGTTGGTTCGTGCCGAACGCGACCAGTTGATCCGCCGCATCCGGTCGCCGGCCTGGAACGTGCGCACGGCGGCGAACTCGTTGCCGTCGCCGGCACGCGTCGAGCGGTGCAGGCCGACGAGTCCGTCGGAGGGGCGAGGCGACGCACCGACGTCGAAGACGCCGGGTGCCGGCAGCGCCGCGAACGTGCAGGGCGTGGTGACGGTCGTCCAGTGGAACCCTCCCCACGTCGAAGTGGCGACCACGTCCACGCGGTCGATTTCGCGGACGCCCCATCGCGTCGCCCGCACGGCCACGTCGAGTTCGACTCGACCGTCGACGCCGATCGCGGTCACACATCCACCTCGCGGCCGGGTCTCGATCCAGGCGTCGTGCGCGAGCACGGCGATGGCGTGGTCGACGACACCGGCACCGTCACCGTCACCGTCGACGGCGTCGACGGTGCCGCGCCAGGTGGTGGCGTCACCTTCACGGACAGTCGGGTGTCCCAGCGCGTGTTCGAACGACGGCGTACTCCGTGGCCGGGCGATCGTCGCCCAGGCCGTGACTGCAGCGAACGGTGTCGCGATCACCAACAGGTCGGAGCGACGCCAGATCAGTGCCACGACGACCAGTACCACCGCTGCGGCAGATGAGCGGAAGTACGCAGCGGTCGGTCTCCACGCTGGAGTGCCCGGGGACATCGTCGTGATGTCTCTCAGACCTCGTCGGCGGAGGGTTCCAGAGCGGTCGGCGTGGGCACCGACGCCATGACGGCCTCGACGATCGTGCGGCCGGTGATGTCGCTCATCCACATCTCGGGCTTCACCGTGACGCGGTGGGCGAGTACGGGCACCGCGACCGCCTTGACGTCCTCCGGGGTGACGTAGTCGCGACCGGCGATGACTGCGACTGCCCGCGACGCCAGCATCAGACCGAGCGCTCCGCGCGGTGACGCACCCATCAGCACATGGGGGTGAGAACGCGTGGCGGTGGTGAGCGCGACGCAGTAACGGCCGACGCTCTCGTCGACGGCCACCCCTTCGACCGCAGCTTGCATGGCGAGCACGGTGGCAGCGTCGGTGACAGGGCGCAGGACCTGGTCGTCGCTGCGGCGCGTCATCCGCCGTTGGAGCACGTCCCATTCCTCGTCGGCCGATGGGTACCCGAAACTCGCCCGCATCATGAACCGGTCGAGCTGCGCCTCGGGGAGCGGGTACGTGCCCTCGTACTCGACCGGGTTGGCGGTGGCGAGCACGTGGAACGGCAGTGGGAGGACGAACGTCTCGCCCTCGACGGTGATCTGGTGTTCCTGCATCGCTTCGAGCAGTGCGGCCTGGGTGCGCGGCGGCGTGCGGTTGATCTCGTCGGCGAGCAGCAGGCCGGCGAACAGCGGGCCCGGGCGGAACGTGAACTCGGCGTCGCGCTGGTCGTACACGAACGAGCCGGTGAGGTCGGCGGGGAGGAGGTCGGGAGTGAACTGGGCTCGCGAGAACTCGAGGCCGAGTGTCTGGGCGAACGACCGCGCCGCGAGCGTCTTGCCGAGTCCGGGGAAGTCTTCGAGCAACACGTGGCCCCCGGCGAGGATCGCGGCGAGGACCAGCGTGAGCGCACCCCGTTTGCCGACGACGGCCACCTCGACCTCGTCGAGTACCTGGTTGGCGAGACGCGACACGTCGCGCAGTTCGAGTCCGTCGCGCAGTTCGGATTCGTGATGCGGTTCGCGTTCCACGGGATCTCCGGTCAGAGCTGTTCGATCAGGGCAAGGATGCGATCGAGCGCCCGGGGGCGCGCGAGCCTCTCCGCAGCGGATGCCGGATCGTCGATGAATGTCTGGAGTTCGTCGCCGATCACGGCGTGGGCGCCGCTGGGGTCGGTGGTGCGGTCGATCTGGTGCGCAGCTCGAAGCTGGTCGTCGATCACCGACACGAGGCTCTCGTGCAGTTGCTCGAACACCAACCCGTTCGGCACGGAGTAGGCGAGGCCGGTGCGCAGGCGCGTCACCCGTCGTTCCGCGCGGTTCGGCGGTGGCGGCCGGAGCCCGCTGTCGACCGGGGCCGCGGCGGGAGTGGCGCCGGCGATTTCGGTGAGCGCCCAGGCCGCGACGCCGAGCAGCGCGACGAGCACGACGACCAGGGGGACGTTCGGCCCCATGCCGGACACGATCATCGCGACGACGACCACCACGGTGGTTGCGCCGATCGCGGCGACCGGCCGCACCCACGGCTTCACGGCCCGACCACCTCTGCGGCGCTGCCGTGGTGACCGCGAGTGGTGCCGTGCAGGCCGTCGTGCACCGCGTCGAGTGCACCGATCGCAGCCCGGCGTGACGCTTCGCTCATCTCGTGGTCGGAGAAACGGGCCTCTCGATAGAGCGAGGCGAGTGCCTCGAGCGCTGCTGCGTCCACCTCTGGTCGGGCGAGGACCCGCTCGACGAGTTCCGTCGAGGTGTCGGCAGGGCGCGGCGGGATTCCGGAGTCGACGACGGCCGTTTCGAGGAGGAGCCAGCATTCGACGATCGCGTTGCGCGGCGCTCCACGCCGGAGGGCGGCGCGTTGTTCCTCGGCTCCTGCAGCCACTGTCGCGACGACGTCGGGCAGCACGTTCATCGGTTGATCGAGGGCTCGCCGTCGCCGCCAGCGCTCGAAGGTGGGTCGCGTGCGCCACAGCACGACGGTCGTGATCACGGCGGCGACGGCGAGTGAGCCCCAGCCGATCAGCCGCGCCACCCGTTCCACCCACGGCGACACGTCCTGGTCGTCGCGTTCCTCGATCGTCTCGCTCTCGACGATCTCCGTCGGCGGAGGTGGAGGGGACAGCCGTCCCGGCTCGGCGTCGTCGAAGATGCTGGGCGGTCCGTCGGCCAAGGGCACCTCGCCGGCCGTGGTGATCGCGGCGAACAGCACGGCCACGAGCGTGCCGACGAGCACGACGAGAGCTGCCCGGCGGTCCACGCAGCCAAGCTAGTGCGGCGATCTGCGACATTCGTCTGCGTGAGATGCGTGGACGGTCGAGCATCGGGTAGTCCAACACCATGTCGATACGCCGACCTCCGGATGTGCGTGTGGAGTTCGACGCGGTCGACACCTCGCCGGGGATGGTGCGCGCTGCGGTCCGTCGATACCTCGGCGACAGCGATCGCGTCCGGTCCGGTGCCGGAATCCCCTCCGATGCCGAATACGTGGCGAGCGAACTCGTGACCAACGTGGTGCGTCACACCGGCGAACCGGGCGTCCTCGAACTCTGGGATGACGACGACGTCGTCCGGGTCGAGGTGCACGACTCCAGCGACCGACCGGCGCACCTCCGGGACATCGCGGACCGGCACGGTGGTTTCGGCCTGCGGATCGTCGAGGCGGTGAGTGCCCGGTGGGGGTGCAGGCTGACCACTGTCGGCAAGACCGTCTGGTCGGACATCGCCACGTCGTCCGACCGGTCGACGGCGGCGCTCTCGTGAAACGATGGTGCTTGTGTCGACCCTGCCCGGGGTAGAGCAACTCATGGCCACACTCCTCATCGTTCTCGTCGTTCTGTTCGCTCTCGGGGTGCTCGGTGCCGTGATCGAGGGTCTGCTCTGGCTCACCGCCATCACCGTGTTGCTGATCGTGCTGGCGGTCGGATTCGGCTGGTGGAAACTGCGAGGCGCACAGGGTGCCCGAGGGTGACACGCTGCGGCGCGCCGCCGAAGTCCTCACCCCGATCCTCGAAGGTCAGCTCGTCACCGAGCTGTGGTTCCGCAAGTTGCGCGGCTACCGCCCCCGGGTCGGTGATCGCATCGCCGGCGTCGACGCGGTGGGCAAGTACCTGCTGGTCGACTTCGTCGCTCCGGGCAACCCGGATCGTCGGTTGGTGTTGCACACCCACCTGGGCATGGCGGGTTCGTGGCGCGCCAGTGCACCGACAGCCGCCATCCCCCGCACCCCGAAGCTGCGCATCGTGATCGGCACCGTCGCCGGACGGGCACTGTGTTTCTCCGCGCCCGACATCTCGACTCACCTCGCCGGCGCAGGTACCGCGCCCGCCGATCGGATCGGACCGGACCTGAGCAACGACGGTGTCGACCTCGACGAAGTGGTCCGCCGGAGCCGGACCGTTGCGCCGGCGTCCTCCATGACCACCGTCGCCGAACTGCTGCTCGACCAGACGGTCGCCGCAGGTGTCGGCAACGTGTTCAAGAGCGAGACGTTGTTCGTGGCCGGTGTGCATCCGTTCACCGCCGTCGACGACCTCTCCGACGACGAACTCGCGACGCTCTGGTCGATCGCTCATCGCCAGCTGGTCTCCAACCGGGACCGACCGTTCCGGGTGACCACGGGCAGCACCGACCGGGGGCGCACGTACGTGTACGGACGGCACCGTCTCGGCTGTCGTCGATGCGACAACGCCGTGCTGTTCTCACCGGCCGGCGAACGCACCGCCCGCAGCACGTACTGGTGTCCCACCTGCCAACCCGAGCGCCGGGCACGCGCGGAGGCCCAGCAGCGTCCGCCAGGAGTAGATCCACCGACGTCGGGGTAGTGCGACCGAATGAAACTCATGATCGGATTCGTCGCAGGAGTCGCAGTCGGGGGATACCTCGCCTCGCAGATGTCGGAGGACCAGCGTTCGCAGGTCGCAGCGCGCACCTCGGGTGCGATGCGTCAGGCGGGTGATCGCGTCAAGGAGTCGGGTGTCGGCCAAGCTGTTGCCGACAATGCGAGCAAGGTGACCACGGCGGCGAGTGACCGGGTCACCGGCGTCGTCGACTCCGCCGGAGATTCGGTCGCCGATGCCGTCGGTCCCGACGGCACGGCGACCGGCGGCACGACCACCGTGAACGCCGGCGGTGTCGCCGCGACCAACTGACGCAGTTGCGACGTCTGCTCCTGGCGCTTGCGTTCACGACTCGGGAATGCGAGCCCCTCACGCGTGACGCCGCCACCGCGCCGCCACCGGCCGGCGGGCGGCACCCCCCGCCCAGGTCGACACCAGCGCAGCGCGTGCCGCATGGGCGCCGCACGCTCCGTGGACACCGCCGCCGGGATGTGCCGACGCCGACGCCAGGAAGAGCTTCGGGATCGCAGTCTCGGCTCGACCGAGGCCCAGTGTCGGACGGAAGATCAGCTGTTGGTGAAGTTGTGCAGTCCCGAGGTTCTTGTCGCCGTTGATCAGGTTCGCGTCGCTGCGCTCGAGGTCGTTCGGTGACTGGACCGAACGGCGGCGCACGAGGCGGCCGAAGCCGGGAGCGTGGAGTTCGATGCGGTCCTGCAGCCGGTCGGCGAACGCCTCGACAGCGGCGGCGGAGTCGAGTCCCGGCAACTCGCCCGCTGCGTCGCCCCGCACCGTTTGTGGGACGTCGGTGTAGGCCCACACGCTCTCGGTACCCGCCGGTGATCGGGTGCTGTCGGCAGTGGTCATCTGGCCGAGCAGCACGAACGGGTGGCTGGGCAGTCGGCCGGTCGAGAGCTGCGCAGCGCTCATGGTGAGTTCGTCCATCGAGGACGCCAGGTGCACGGTGCCGGCACCGACGACCGATCGGTCGCTCCATGGGATCGGCCCGTCGAGCGTCCAGTTGACCTTGAACGTCGCCGAGCCCGGTTGGTACCGACCGATGCGCCGACCGAGCGCCGCTGGCACGTCGTCGTGCGCGAGGAGTTCGCCGTACAGTTTCGGCGCCACCACGTCGGCGACCACCGCGTGGCGTGCATCGAATTGTTCGCCGGTGTCGGTGCGTACACCCGACGCGCCGCCGGCATCGGTCGTGATCTCGACCACCCGTCGGTCACACATCACCACCCCGCCGAGCGCGTCGAAGCGCCGCACCAGCGCAGCGGTGAGTTCGCCGGCACCGCCGATCGGCACCGGCCACCCGTGGCGTTGAGCGATGCCGGTGAGCAGCCAACCGAGCAGTCCGCTGAGCACGCTGTCCGGGGTGACGTCGGCGTGCAGCGCCGACCCGGCCAGCAGCAGTCCGGCCCCGTCTCCTTCGAAGCGTTCCTCGGCCAGCCGGCGCACGGGCATCGCGGCGCGGCGTGCCAGTTCCGTTGCGTTCGCGAGACCGAGGTGGCGGACGAGACGAAGTCCGGCGCGCACCGGTGGGAACGGCGCCATCAGGGTGGCGATCAGATCGTCCTCGACGTCGTCCCACTCGCTCTGCAGGGCACACCAGCGTTCGCCGTCGCCCGGAGCGAAGCGTTCCAACGACCCGGCGGTCACGGCGAGGTCACGGCTCAGCACCGCGGCCGGCGCGTCGAGTCGCGGATGCGCCAGCACGGTCGGCGCCTGGGCCCAACGCAGGCCGTGGTCCTCCAGGGCGAGTCCGGCGATGTGGGGCGACACGATCGACAAGGGATAGAAGGCGCTGAAGCGATCGGTCACGAAGCCCGCTTCGAGGACCTCGCCGCTGCGCACGGCACCACCTGGTTCGGGTTCGGCCTCGACGACGACCACCGACCAGCCCCGGTCGATCAGTTGGTTCGCCGCCACCAGACCGTTCGGTCCGGCGCCGATCACGACCGCGTCGAACACGCCGGCGCCGCTCACACCCGCGTCGCTGCCTCCGCACGCGCGGTGACGATGCGGTCGAGTCGACGCAGCGATCGGTGGTTGCGCACGTGGATCGACGGGTCCATCAACGGACGCACCAGATTGCCGATCGTGCGGACCTTCGGCTCCTCCTGCAACGTGACGACGGTGGTGTTGCCCTGGCCGACGAGTCGGAACGTCGCGGTGGCCGACACGAACGGTCGCGCTCGCACCCCGAGCTGCAGGAGTTCGGGCTCGATGACGTCCTCGACCTCGCTGTGATCGGGGAGTGACAGCCAGCCCAGACCGACCCGGTGGTGGAACCGGCTCCCGATCGCCGGCCAGCTCTCGTCGAGGTCGTGAACGTCCGCAGCGCCGACCAGCCAGTCGGGATAGGTCCGCGGATCGATCAGCACGTCCCAGACGACCCGGACGGGGGCGTCGATGATGCGGCTGGTGAAGGCCATGGTCGGAATGGTTCCCCGCGACCGTGGCCCTCAACCGCCTGTGTCGTGGATGTGCAGACATCGCAGTCGTCCACCGTGGTGCAGCGTCGCATGAGGTGGTGCAGCGTCGGATGAGACGGCGTCTGCGGTTGGTCACTACCGTTGGCCGGAACCGCTCGACCCGAGGAGAAGCCAATGCCAGCGCTCGAATCCACCCCGGAGATGTACGACCTGCGTATGTCCGACGGCGTCCGCCCGCTCTACGACGCCGTGAAGAAGTTCATCTTCACCGAGGTCGAGCCGATCACCGCCGAGTTCCATCGTCTGGGCAAGGGCCGCGCTGAGCACTGGGGCTACGGCGAGGGTCAGCTCGAACTGCTCGAGTCGGTGAAGGACAAGGCCAAGCAGCAGGGCCTGTGGAACTTCTTCCTCCCCGACGCCGAGACCGGTGAGGGGCTCAACAACCTCGACTACGCGTACATCGCGATGGAGTTGGGCAAGAACCCGCTGGCATCGGAGTCGATGAACTGCGCCGCCCCCGACACCGGCAACATGGAAGTACTCGAACGTGTCGGCACGCCCGCGCAGAAGCAGCAGTGGCTCGAGCCGCTGTTGCGTGGGGAGATCCGCTCCGCCTATGCGATGACCGAGCCCGACCTTGCTTCGTCCGACGCGAAGAACATCTCCTGCAAGGCGG
>CAZJUC010000128.1:4337-9389 GCA_964549065.1 uncultured Ilumatobacteraceae bacterium | reverse complement strand
CTTCTCCTGGGCCAGCATGCCGATGGCCTCGCTCATGTCGAGGTTGCTCATGACGGTTGCTTCTCCTTGTTCGGCGTGGTGTTCGATGACGTGTTCTTGCCCGACGCGTTCTTGCCCGACTTCTTCTTGCCGGACGACTGCTTGCCGGGCTTCGGCTTCGGCCCCCACTCGAAAACGGTGCGGGCCTTGTCGATGTCGTCGATCATCACGGATCGTTCGCTGCCGTCGTCGAGCAGCAACTCGGCCGAGCGGTCATCAGCGGCAGTCAGGACACCTTGGATTCGTCGGGGGTCGGCTTGCGGGTCACGCAGCCGAACGGTGATCGTCTTGCCCACTTCGCGCTGGTAGTGCGCCGGCGTGCGGAGCGGACGCTCGAGTCCGGGGCTGGTGACCTCGAGTGTGTAGTGGCCGGTGATCGGATCCTCGTGATCGAGCTCACGCGAGATCAACCGGGTCGCCAGCGACAACGAGTCGAGCGTGATGCCGCCCTCGGAGCCGGCTGGAGTGTCGAGCGTGACGCGCATGGTGGCGCCGCGCCGCTCGACGTCGTAGACGTCGAGCTGGAGGTCGGCAGCGATCGGTGCCACGAGAGCGTGAACACGGTCGATCTCGGTCGATGCACTCATCCGAACTGCCTCCTTTCAACAAACAAGGCGTGGGGCTCAGCCCCACGCCTTTCGGTACCAAACCAAATGGACCACCGATCATAGCAGCGGCCTCACCCGGTTGGACAGGGGTCGCCCGCTCACGCAGGGCTTCGATCGGCCCGGGGGACGTCAGGCCCCTGGGGTCGCTCCACGGTTCGATCCGTGACGATGCATCGCTCCGCCGGAGTTCTCGCGCTCGCAGGCGCCATCGCTGCGAGCAGTGGCGACTCCGAGCCGGGCGGACCGGTCCGAGCAGTGGCGACTCCGAGCCGGGCGGACCGGTCCGAGATGCGACTCTCGGCAGCTCGGTCGGCGCCGGTGGAGCCGTCGACGGCTCGGTGCACGGAGCCGTCGAGGGCGACCGGGCGATCATCGGCGCGGCCGAGGACAGCGACGCGCTGCTCGACCGGTGTACGGGGGCAGCGGGTGACCGGGATCGGGCTGGCGAGATCTCGCTGACGGCCTCGCCGCCGACACAGCTACATTCGCTGCGTGCTTCGGATGTCGACCCTGTTCCTGCGGACCCTGCGCGACGACCCGGCTGACGCCGAGGTCGCGAGCCATCGGCTGCTCGTACGTGCCGGCTACATCCGGCGTGCCGCGCCGGGCGGGTTCTCGTGGCTGCCGCTCGGCTGGCTGGTGTACCGCAACATCGAGCGCATCGTGCGCGAGGAGATGGACGCCGCCGGATTCCAGGAGGTGCACTTCCCGGCCCTTCTGCCGCGTGAGCCCTACGAGGCGACCGGCCGCTGGACCGAGTACGGCGACAATCTGTTCCGTCTGCAGGATCGCAAGGGCGCCGACTTCCTCCTCGCACCCACCCACGAGGAGATGTTCACACTGCTGGTGAAGGACATCTGCGGGTCCTACAAGGACCTGCCGTTGTCGATCTACCAGATCCAGACCAAGTACCGCGACGAGGCCCGACCGCGCGCCGGACTGCTGCGTGGACGCGAGTTCGTGATGAAGGACTCGTACAGCTTCGACCTCGACGACGAGGGTCTCCAGGCGTCGTACGACCAGCATCGGGCCGCCTACATCTCGCTGTTCGACCGGCTCGGGTTGCCCTACGTGATCGTGTCGGCGATGTCGGGAGCGATGGGCGGCTCCGCGTCGGAGGAGTTCCTGGCGCCGATCGATGTCGGCGAGGACACGTTCATCCGTTGCACGTCGTGTGACTACGCCGCCAACGTCGAAGCTGTCGTGACCCCCGCTCCCCCGGCGATTCCGGTCGACGGGCTGCCCCCGGCCGAGGTGCACGACACGCCCGACACCCCGACGATCGCCACGCTGGTCGACTTCGTGAACGCCGACCCGGCACTGCGACATCCCGACCGCGACTGGACGGCGGCGGACACGCTGAAGAACGTCGTCGTGAACCTGAAGCAGCCGGACGGCACGATCGAGCCGTTGGCGATCGGACTGCCCGGCGACCGTGACGTCGACATGAAGCGCCTCGAGGCGCAGGTCTCGCCCGCCGTGCCGGAGCCGTTCGACGAGGCCGACTTCGCGAAGCACCCGTCGTTGAAGAAGGGGTACATCGGCCCGGGTGTGCTCGGTTCGGAGAAGGCTTCGGGCATCCGGTATCTCGTCGACCCGCGCATCGCCGACGGCACCGCGTGGATCACCGGCGCCGACGCCTTCGGCACGCATGTCGTCGGCCTCGTGGCGGGACGAGACTTCACGCCCGACGGCACCATCGAGGCCGCCGAGATCCGCGACGGCGACGTCTGCCCGGTCTGCGGGTCCGACGTCGAGATCGCCCGCGGCATCGAGATCGGCCACATCTTCCAGCTCGGACGCAAGTACGCCGAGGCGCTCGAGCTGAGAGTCCAGGACGAGAACGGCAAGCCGGTCACCCCGACGATGGGCTCGTACGGCGTCGGTGTCACGCGTGCGCTGGCGGCCATCGCCGAGGCGAACCACGATGACATCGGGTTGGTGTGGCCCCGTGAGATCTCTCCGGCGGACGTGCACGTGGTCATCGCCGGCAAGGCCGACGGCCCGCAGATCCCGGCAGGCGAACAACTCGCCGCCGACCTGGAGGCCGCCGGCCTGCGCGTGCTGCTCGACGACCGTTACGGCCCGTCGCCCGGCGTGAAGTTCAAGGACGCCGAGCTGATCGGCATCCCGACGATCGCCATCGTCGGTCGTGGCGTCGGCGACGAGCAGGACCCGACGATCGAGGTCAAGGACCGGCGCTCCGGCGAGCGCCACGACGTCTCGCTGGTCGACGCCGTCGCGCACCTCACCGCCATCTGCCGCTGACGCCGCGCCGCCTCCCACACCCCCCGCCCCACCCCGAAATGGCGCGTCAACGTTGCGCTGAGCGCAACACCCGCGCGATTTTTCGGGTGGTTCCCCGTTCCACCCCGAAATGGCGCGTCAACGTTGCGCTGAGCGCAACACTCGCGCGATTTTTCGGGTGGTTGCCCGTCCCACCCCGGCGTCGAGTCAGGTGTGCTTGAGGAGACCTTGGTCGATGACGACCCGCTCGGTCGAGGGATCCGACGGGTCGACGGCCGAGGTGGTGAACAACGTCTCGCCGGTATCGCCGGACCACATGCTGATCGTGAGCGTGTCACCGGGCAGCACGGGGGCGGCGAAGCGGGCCTCGATGTGCTGGAACCGAGCCGGGTCGTTGCCACACGCCGCGTCGAGCAACGCACGACCCGTGAAGCCGTAGCTGCAGAGCCCGTGCAGGATCGGGCGGTCGAAACCACCGATCGCCGCGAACGCCGGGTCGGTGTGCAGCGGGTTGCGATCGCCCGACAGCCGGTACACGAACGCCTGGTCGATCGACGTCTGATACGACACGACGTGATCAGGATCGCGTTCGGGTGGAACGTTCTTCGGACCCGACGGGCCCCGCTCTCCGCCCCATCCCCCCTCACCGCGGATGAATGCCGACGACGTGTTGGTGTAGAGCGGTTCGTCGCCCATCATCGCCCGCGACTCGGTGACGACCACAGCCGCTTTGCCCTTGTCGTACATGGCGACCAGTTCGCTCGTGATCGACACGGTGCCCTCGACCGGGATCGGCTGGTGCAGCGTGACGGCTTGCTGACCGTGCACGAGCAGCGCCGGGTTGAAGGTGCCGATGTTGCCCATCGCCGAGCCCTTCCCCCAGCCGATCACCACCGGAAACGTGGGATACACCAACTGCTCGACACCGCTGGTGTTCTCGGTGGTGAAGGCAAGGTCGTCGTGGCCGGCACCGATGCCGACCGCGTAGAGGAGGGCGTCCTTGGAGGTCCAGCCGACCTCGACCGGCTCGCTCGTGGAACCGACGGCGTCGGGATTGAGTGGCATGCGCGTCTCGCTTTCGTACGGGTTCGTTGTTCAGGAGGTCAACATCGTCTGGGGCCAGCCACCGGGCTCGCCGTTCATGCCCGAGTTGGGGCGGGCATCTGCGAGCAGGCCGGCGATGACAGGGCCGATCTCGGTCGGGTCGTCGATGGGTGCCGTGGACGGACCACGCACCCAACCCTCCGCCACCGCCAGCGTCTGGCCGGAGGCCTCGAAGACGCGGCCGGTCACACCGGCTGCCTCGTCGGAGCACAGCCACGTGACGATCGGAGCGATCCAGTGCGGCGCACGTGCCTCGCGCTCTTCGTCGGTCTCCGGTGCGGGTCCGAGTCCTTCGGTCATCCGCGTGAGGGCCACCGGGCCGACCGCGTTGACGGTGACGCCGTAGCGGGCGACTTCGAGCGCGACGATGTTCGTGAACGCAGCGATACCGGCCTTGGCAGCGCCGTAGTTGGCCTGGCCGGGGTTGCCGTAGATGCCCGAGACCGACGTGGTGTTGACGATGCGACCGCTGACCGGTTCGCCTGCCTTGGCGCGTTCGCGCCAGTACGCGACCGCCCACCGGGACGGGGCGAACGTGCCCTTGAGGTGGACGTCGATGACCGAGTCCCACTCCTGCTCGGTCATGTTCGCCAGTACCCGGTCTCGCAGGATGCCGGCGTTGTTGACCAGCGCGTGGAGGTCGCCGAAGGTCTCGACGGCGGTGTTGATCATCCGCTGCGCGCCTTCCCAGTCGGCGACGTTGTCGCCGTTGGCGACCGCTTCGCCGCCCATCGCGACGATCTCGTCGACCACTTGCTGGGCAGGGGACGTGTCGCCGCCGCTGCCGTCGACGTTGCCACCGAGATCGTTGACCACCACCTTGGCCCCGTGCCGAGCCAGGCTCAACGCATGTTCGCGGCCGATCCCGCGTCCCGCTCCGGTGACGATCGCAACTCGACCCTCGCACAGACCACCCATCGACGACTCCTCGTGGTTCTCGTGGCGCCCACTCGACGGCGCCGCCTCGGTCGGCATCGTAGGGTCACGCCCGCCTGCGACTGCCAGCGGACGAGGCGCGAGTTGCTGACAGGCGCCCAGGGCTTCGCCCGGGTCG
>CAZJUC010000128.1:0-4237 GCA_964549065.1 uncultured Ilumatobacteraceae bacterium | reverse complement strand
GACGACGACCGTGCTGGCGTCGGGCGACGACGCTCGTAACCTTGCGGCCGTGAACGACTCGATGCCCCAGCGCCGACGACTCAGCGCCGATGTCGTGATCGTCGGCCTCGGGCCCGCCGGCAGCGCCGCTGCGATCGAGCTCCGACGCGCCGGGCGCTCCGTGATCGCGATCGACAAAGCCGTGTTCCCGCGCGACAAGTGCTGCGGGGACGGCCTGACCACGTTGGGGCTGCGTGAGCTCGAGCACCTCGGCCTCGACCGGGCGACGATTCCCGACTGGTTCGAGGTCGACGGCGCCGCGATCCGATCGCCGAGTGGCCGCGAGGTGTTCGTGCCATTGCCCTCGACCGGCAGCTACGCGGCCGTCGCTCCACGCCTCCAGCTCGACGACGCGCTGGTTCGCATCGCCCGCGACTTCGGTGCCGACATCCACGACGGACACGGCTTCGAACACGTCGAGCAACGCAGCGACCGCGTCACCGTGTTCGCCGACGGGCTGGAGGTCGACGCCCGCTACGTCGTCGCCGCTGACGGCATGTGGAGCCGGGTGCGCAAGGCGGTCGGGGCCAACGAGGGCGGCTACCTCGGTGAGTGGCACGGATTCCGCCAGTACGGCCGCAACGTCACCGGTCCGGCCGCTCAGCAGCTGCACGTGTGGTTCGAGCCGGACCTGGTGCCCGGCTACGCATGGTCGTTCCCGCTTCCCGGGGGTCGGGTCAACATCGGCTTCGGCGTGCTGCGTGACGGCAGTCGACGCATCCAGGACATGAAACAGCTCTGGGCCGAGTTGCTCACTCGCCCGCACATCGTCGACGCCCTGGGCGACGGATTCGAACTCGAGGACCGCCACACTGCCTGGCCGATCCCCGCACGTGTCGACGAGGCAACGCTGACCGCCGGGCGCGTGTTGTTCACCGGCGATGCCGCGATGGCCACCGACGTGATGACGGGCGAAGGCATCGGCCAGGCGCTGCTGACCGGCCGTCTGGCCGCCGAGGCGATCATCGCTGCCGGAGCGCTCCAGCCCGACGATGCCGCCGCCGTCTACCGGGCCGAGGTCGCCCACCATCTCTTCGCCGACCACAGGATGTCTCGTGCGCTCGGTTCGGTGCTCACTACCTCGTGGGGCGCACGCGGGGCGATCCGGGTCGTCGAGTCGAGCGGTCAGTGGGGCCGGCGGAACTTCGCCCGCTGGATGTTCGAGGACGAGCCCCGGGCCGTGGTCCTCACCCCGAGCCGCTGGCACCGACGCTTCCTCGCCCAGCCCGGCGCCTGGGTCAGCTGAGCGGCTCGTGTACGAGATGTACCCGGTGCAGCGGTGGTGAACTCCGTGGCTCTCGTCCTGGTCGACGCTGACGGGGGACTCGACACCTCGCCTGGCAGGACGCCACGATTTCGCCACACGTCGCTCAGGCGCGAGGGTCGTGCGGCGGCGGTGCCCAGAAGTCGACATCGGCGACCTTGCCGGTGATGCCGTCGACGTCGATGTCCTCCGGGTCACCCGGCGCCTCGGACACGATCACGATGTCGTCCTCCTTGGGCGGGCCCTCGTAGACATCTCTGATGCCGATCATGGCGCCGGCAGCGGCGGCGCCGAGCACGCCGCCCTTACGACGACCGGCCTCGATCATCGAGAGCCGGCGGGCGGCCACCGCTTCCTCGACCCGGATCCGCTCGACGTCGATGCTCGCCGAGAGTTCTGCGTCGACCGCTTCGAGACCCGCGGCGTCCGGATCGGCGCCGGGATCAGGGTCGAAGTCGGACGTTTCGGCCACCAGTCCAGACTACGAGAAGTCGGTGAGAGATGGCCCGTCGCGCACCCGAGGCCGAGTGATGCACCGCTACCGTCGTCGGGCAATGACCGACAGCGATCAGCCCATCGATCTCCCCATCGGGCCGGCGACCGCGCCGACCACACCGGCTGCGCCGACACCTCAGGGCGACGACCGCCAGACCGCGGAGACCTTCGAGAAGATCTTCTTCGAGCTCCGCAAGGTGATGGTCGGCCAGACCCGCCTGCTCGAACGCCTGCTCGTCGGCGTGCTGTGTCGAGGCCACTGCCTGCTCGAATCGGTGCCCGGTCTGGCCAAGACACTCGCCGCGGAGACCCTGGCCGACGTCGTCGGCGGCAGCTTCGCGCGCATCCAGTTCACCCCCGACCTGCTGCCCTCGGACATCACCGGCACGCGCATCTACCGGGGCAGCAGCGAGACCTTCGACGTCGAGTTCGGGCCCGTCTTCGTCAACTTCCTGCTCACCGACGAGATCAACCGGGCGCCGGCCAAGGTGCAGTCCGCGCTGCTCGAGGTGATGGCCGAACAGCAGGTCACGATCGGCGGCATCACCCACGCAGTGCCCGAACCGTTCTTCGTGGTCGCCACCCAGAACCCCATCGAGTCGGAAGGCGTCTACCAACTCCCCGATGCCCAACGAGACCGATTCATGATGAAGATCGTCCTCGACTACCCGACCGCCGACGAGGAACTCACCATCATCGACCGGATGAGCGTCAGCGCACCGATCCCCCAGCAGGTGATCTCGCTCGACGAACTGAGCGCTCTGCAGGCTCGGGCCGACACCGTGTTCGTCGACCGCTCGGTGTCGCAGTACGCCGTCGACCTCGTGCAGTGCACCCGTTCACCCGCCCGCCACGGGCTCGGCGACCTCGCGACGGTGATCGGCCTCGGCGCGAGCCCACGCGCATCGCTCAACCTGGTGCGAGGCGCACGGGCATTGGCGTTGATGCGCGGCCGCTCGTACACCACACCGCAGGACGTGTTCGATCTGGCCCCCGAGGTGCTGCGCCACCGTCTCCTGCTCACCTACGACGCGCTCGCTCGCGACATCACCACCGACCACGTCATCCAACGGATCCTGGCAACGGTGCCGGCGACGTGGGTGTCGCCGAAGCCGAACGACACCGTCGGCACGAGCGCCCCGAGGGGCTGACCGTGGCGACGCTCGGCCCGGCAAGCGTGTCACCCGCGGCCGCGGCGACGGCGCGCAGCTTCGGTGCGCCGTCGGAACCCTCGCGCACCACGGATCCGGCTGCTGCCACGACCAACGCGTGGGCATCGGGTCCGCCGACCGAGACCGTCGCGGAGTTGCTCCGCACGCTCGAACTCACGATCACCGGGCGACTCGACGGTGTGCTGCACGGGCACTACCAGGGCTTGACGCCCGGTCACGGCTCTGAGCCGGGCGAGTCGAGGGTGTACCAGCCGGGCGACGATGTTCGCCGCATCGACTGGAACATCACCGCTCGCACCCGCGAGACCCACGTACGCGAGCAGATCGCCGACCGCGACCTCACCGCCTGGCTGGTGGTCGACGCCTCGGCAGCAATGCAGTTCGGCACCGTCGCCGACGACAAGGCCCAGGTGGCAACCGCCGCGGCCGCGTGCATCGGTTTCCTGACGGCGCGCAACCAGAACCGGCTCGGCGCCGTGCTCGTCGCGGGTCCGGTGATCCACGTCGTGCCACCGCGTTCCGGTTCGAACCAGGTGCGCGCGGTGCTGTCGCTGCTGAGCTCCCCGCCGCCGTCCGACGGCCTGGGCGACGCCGACCTCGCCGGAGCGATCGACCGGGTCGGTGCGATCGCCAACCGGCGGGGCTTCGTCGCGGTCATCAGCGACTTCCGCGGCGACGCCTGGCAGCCGTCGCTCGCACGGCTCAGCCTCCGCCACGACCTGCTGGCGATCACCGTCGACGATCCCCGCGAGCACGACGTGCCCGCGATCGGTCTCGTCGAGGTGGTCGACCCGTCGACCGGTGCCACCCGGGAGGTCCGTGTGACGGCGAAGGTGCAGGAGCGGTTCGCCGCCGCTGCGCGAGAAGCACGCGATCGACGCGCCGACGCACTCGGGAGGTCGCGGGCCGACGTGATCGAACTGTCGACCGACGGCGACTGGCTCGGCGCCATCGTGCAGCACACCCGGCGACGACGGGTGCAGGCGGTCCGCGGCGACGGGATCGGTCGATGAGCACCGACTTCCTCGCTCCCGGCCGGCTCTGGCTCCTCCTGCTCGTTGCAGGCCTCGCAGTGCTCTATGTCGTGGTGCTGCGCTGGCGGCGGACTGCGGCGGTGCGCTTCACCCAGGTCGACCTGCTCGACAAGGTCGCTCCGCAGCGACCGAGGTGGCGCCGTCACGTGGTCGCCGGACTGCAACTGCTCGGGCTGACTCTCGCCGTGGTCGCCGTCGCCCGACCAGTCGAGCGCACCACCGAGAACACCACC
>CAZJUC010000127.1:0-9448 GCA_964549065.1 uncultured Ilumatobacteraceae bacterium | reverse complement strand
GGACCGACCTCCCCGCAATGGCCAAGATCGAAGTCGTCGTCGACGGCGACGACGTTCCGGCGGTGCGTGACCTCTTCCTCGACGCCGGTTCCACCGGTTACACGGGCTTGTCCGGCCTGTCCGGCTTCGGACACGGCGGACATCATCAGGGGCGGCTGCTGTTCAACGACCGCGCCAGCCTCACGATGCTGATCACCGTGGTGCCGATCGAGCGCGCCGAAGGTCTGATCGCCGGCATCCGACGCCTGCTCGAGGACCGCAGTGGTGTGTTCTTCGTGAGCGAGGTGCACGTGAGCCGGCCTGACTACTTCGGCTGAACTCGTGCGAGACTGACCCCGTGGACACTCTCATCGACACCGACGCCGTCAACCCGGTCCTGAACGAGATCATGAAATCGGAGCTGTCGGGGGTGGTCCGTTACACGCACTACGCGCTGGTGATCACCGGCCCGAACCGACTCCCGCTCGTCGATTTCATGCAGGCCCAAGCGGCGGAGTCGCTGCTGCACGCCCAGCAGGCCGGCGAGATCCTCACCGGCCTCGGTGGTCATCCCGAGCAGGGCATCGCACCGATCGAGGAGTCGCACGACCACGCGATCGAAGTGATCCTTCGTGAATCGATCGGCCACGAGCGCCACGCCCTCGACCTGTACCGCAAGCTGTTGACCCTCACGGAGGGCAAGTCGGTCTACCTCGAGGAGTACGCCCGCAGCCAGATCGGCCAGGAGGAACTCCACGTGATCGAGATGAACAAGCTGCTGCGCGACTACTCGATCAGCTGATCGGGAACCGCGGCGCGATGGCGAAGGGACCCGAGGTCGGCCTGTGCACCGGCAAGGACTGCCGCAAGGCGGACGGCTTCCGAACGGCAGAACGAGAACTGCAACGTGCCTGCACGGTGCGCGAGCTGCCGTGCCTCGACGTGTGCAACGGCCCGGTGGTGGTGCTCGATCTGCGCAGCGACACCCCGGTGGTGATCGAACGGGTCCGCACCAAGGCGCTCGCCCGGGAGTTGGTCGATCACGCCACAGCCGGCAACGAGTTGTCGAACCGGGCGCGCAAGCGAGTACTCAGCGGCTCCAAACGAGCCAAAGCTCGCCGCCGAATCGCCCGCGCCCTCTGAACTCGAACGCCACCACCGTGGCCGGGTCGTCGACGAATCGGGTACGGGTGAGCGGCCATGACAGGATCCCTTCTGATGCCGGCCCCGTTCATCAGCCTCTTCCCCTCGGCCGGGCCCACGATCACCACCGTCGTCCCCATCGGTGCGGTGACGCGATGACCGGCCCGCCGCCGGTCGGTCGACAGGGTGTGGGGCCGACGTGAGCCCGGTTGCCTACTGCGGTGGTCGCGTCCTCGTCGACGGTGGCCTGGTGTCGGCCGACGTCACGATCGACGATGGTCTGATCGTCGCGGTCGACGAGACGGAGCCGCCGCCGGATCGTTCCACGACGGCTCGGTCGTCGCCCGACACGGTCGACTGCACCGGGCAGATCATCTCGGCTGGTTTCATCGACCTGCAGTGCAACGGCGCCGACGGCGTCGATCTCACACGCGAACCCGAAGGCATCGCTCACGTCGCCCGTCAACTCCCCCGGTTCGGGGTCACTGCGTTCCTGCCGACGGTGGTCACCGCGCCCGCCTCCAACCGTGCCCGGGCAGTCGTTGCGGTGCAGCAGCTCGCCGCGAGCCGCGACGCATCGAGTGGTGCAGTTGCGCTCGGCCTCCACTTCGAGGGCCCGATGATCTCCGTCGACCACCTCGGAGCGCACACCGAGTCTCACGTGGCTGCGGTGAGCCCGACCGAGATCGACGAGTGGGTTGGTTCCGGTGCCGTGTCGATGGTGACACTCGCACCCGAGATACCGGGAGGGCTCGCCGCGATCGAGCAGCTCGCTGCAGCCGGCGTCGTGGTGTCGGGTGGGCACACCGCCATGACACCCGACGAGTTCATCACCGCCCGGGTCGCCGGGCTCGGCTACATCACCCACCTGTTCAACGCCATGGCTCCGTTCTCCCACCGCGCGCCCGGCCCGATCGGGGCCGTGCTCGCCGACGACGGTGTCGTCGCCGGGTTGATCTGCGACGGCATCCACGTCGACCCCACCGCCGTCCGACTCGCCTGGCGATTGCTCGGACCGGAGCGCATGTCACTGGTCTCCGACGCCTCCGCTGCGCTCGGTGCACCATTCGGAACGTTCCGCCTCGGCGGTGTCGACGTCGTCCACGACGCGACCGGTGTGCGCACCGCCGACGGGGTCCTCGCCGGCAGCGACCTCGCCCTCGACCGGGCGGTCCGCAATCTGATGGCATTCACCGGCTGCGATCTCGCCGACGCGTTGGCAACGGTGACATCCACACCCGCCGACCTGCTCGGCCTCACCGATCGGGGCCGCATCCGGGTAGGGGCCCGGGCCGACCTGACCGTGCTCACCGCCACCGGCGAACTCGTCGCCACGATCGTCGACGGGGCCATCGCATGGAAGTCGTGATCGCACCCTCCACCGGGGCCGTGGCCGAGATCGCCGCCGACATCGTCGCCCGTGTCGTCAGCGAACGTCACGACCCGGTGATCGGACTCGCCACCGGTAGTTCACCGATCGCCACGTATCAGCACCTGATCGCGATGCACCGAGACGCCGGCCTCTCGTTCGCATCGGCGAGTGCGGTGATGCTCGACGAGTACGTCGGCCTCCCCGAAGAGCACCCCGAGGCGTATCGCACCGTGATCCATCGCGAACTGATCGACCACGTCGACCTGGAGTCGAACCGGGTCCACAGTCCCCGAGTCCACACCGGCGATCTCGCAGCTGCGTGCGACGACTACGACCGGATCGTCGGCGATCTCGGTGTCGACGTGCAACTGCTCGGGATCGGCAGCGACGGACACATCGGTTTCAACGAACCCGGGTCGTCGCTGGTGTCGCGCACGCGTGTCAAGACGCTGACCGACAAGACCCGCAACGACAACGCCCGTTTCTTCGACTCGCTCGACGATGTACCCCGTCACGTGGTCACCCAGGGTCTCGGCACGATCTGCGGGGCAGCCCACCTCGTGATGATCGCCACCGGCGCCGCCAAGGCCGAACCGGTGGCTGCCGCCGTGGAGGGCCCGGTGCGAGCGATGTGTCCCGCGTCGGTGATGCAGTTGCATCCGCACGTCACCGTGCTCGTCGACGAGGCAGCCGCCGCCGATCTCCGCCTCGCGGACTACTACCGTCAGACCTACCGGAACAAGCCGACATGGCAACCGCTCTGAGGCGTGCATTCGGCCGACGAGCGGCGACCGGCGCCGAGACCGCTGCCGGTCGGGTCGAGTGGGGGCACGTTCACGGTCGATCCCGTCGTCGAGTCGTCCGCCTCACGAGGGCCTGTGCGAGAGCTCCACTCGTCGTTCGAACACGAACTCGTACTCGAGGTAGCTGTTGAGGTGTTCGTCGCCCGGTAGTGGTGGTGTGAGCTGTGACGACTGCAGCAGCATCCAGCCGTCGCGCAGCGCGGCGACGCCACTGGCGTAGGGCGGTTCGCCGTCGGGAAGCGACGGTCCGCTGCCGTCGGTGCCGTCGTGGAACGCCCAGCCGACGGTGGCGGAGTCGAGTGCCGAACCGTTCGCCCAGAGGTAGAGGATCTGCTGTCGCATCGCAATCGAGTCGTCAGCCGTCGAGCAGCGCGGCGCGGCCTTCGAGCCGGGTGAGGTAGTGGTCGACGTCGTAGCGATCGTCGCCGGTGAGGTAGCGCCAGAGCTTGGTGCGCTGCACCTGTTCGTTGCGGTGGTCGGTGATGCTCATCCACGGATGCATGGTGCGCAACACCTGCGCGGCGCTGTCGGGCAACATGCGGGCGAAGATGTGATCCGACGGCGGGTTCTGGAACTCGTCGAGGTCCGTGGTGTCCCACTGGCGGACCTGCGGCACCGTTGGATTCAGCCGTACCTTGTGCATCCAGCGGTCGCCGTCGCCGGGGTTGGGCTGACCGGCGTGCCACAGCCCGTGGTGGAACACGACCACGGTGCCGGCAGGACCCGAGTACTGCTGCTCGCCCGCGATGTGCTGGTACCGGTCGAGGCCGGAGCTGCGCACGCGACGCAGGTGGCTGCCGGGCACGAAGCGGGTGCCGCCCTCGCCGGGGGCGACGTCGTGGGGATACCAGAACAGCTGGACGTCGAAGGTGGGGTCGGTGGTGTCGGTGATCGCGTCGACGTGCAGCGGCTGGAGATAGGTGGAGTGCGCTTGCAGGTGGTGCGTGAAATCGTGGTCGAAGGTGGGGTTCGGCCCGACGAACGACTCGATGATGCCCCGGATCCTGGGCAGGCGGAGAAAGTCGCCGATCGCGGAGGGAGCCGGGTAGCAGTCGTCGAGTGGGGTGCCGGTGTGTGGTGGCTCGAGCCCGTCCGGTCCGAACCGTTCGAGTTCGAGGCGTCGCATCTCGTCGATGCCGCGCTCGTTGATCTCCGGTGGGACGATCGCGTCGAAGCGGATGAAGCCGTTGGCCACGAACTCGGCCATCTGCCGCGTCGTCAACCGATGATCAGTCCCCATCGCCGCAGTATTGCAGGCGATGTCACGGACACGCTCGGCCGTCAGCCGGCGGCTTCGTCGCGTGCGAGCCGCACCCGCACGCCGATGGCGGCAGTCACCTGGTAGCCGGCGAGGTAGCGGTCCTCTTCGTTCTCGCCGCCCCAGTAGCCGTACTCGAGGTTCTCGCGGGCGAACTGTCGACATGGCCGGCGCACCACGCACGTGTCACACAGCTGGCGCGCCTTGGCCTCGCGTCGCTCGCGGGCTTGGGGGCGCTCGGCGACCTTGCCGAAGAACAGCTCGAGGCGTCCCTTGCAGGCTGCGTACTCCTGCCACTCGACCCCGCGAGGAAGCGGTGTCTCGATCTCGGGCCACTCCATTGCGCTCATGACGTCGCCGCCGTCGCCAGCTCCGCTGGCACATCCGAGGAGATCACCGAGGCGTGCCATCGCGCTTCGCGCCAGCCGTCGGAGGTCTGTTTCCAGATGATCGTGGCCACGGTCTCGAACGAGGCCACGTGTTCACCCACGGTGAGCGTCTGGGTGAAGTACAGCACCGAGTACCCGAGTGCGCCGTCGACGACGGCGTGGTAGTCGTCGACCGTCGAGTCGGTCGTGGCCGCCATCGTGGTGAGCGTGGCGAACAGCTCGTGGAACCAGGCCTCCCATCCGGCGCGATCGCGGATGGGTCGGGCATTGCCCTCGGGATCGACGTCGACGATGCCGAAGTCGTCGTCGCAGAGGGCGGCGAGGGTGTCGAAGTCGTGGTCACGGACCGAGCGCAGCAGTGTGAGCGTCTCGGCGAAGAACGGCTCGCCGAGGAGATGCTCCGGCGGGTTCTCGAGGGGTGAGGTGCTCATGGTGCTCTTAATGTTCTTGATGGTCGTGGTGTTCTTGATGGTCGTGGTCTTCATGGTTGCTCCGTTCGGAGGCCTGACGGCTCGGCGCACGAAGCGCCGAGCCGTGCGATGGGAGGGTGCGGCGTGTGTGGTCAGCTCTTCTCGATGAGGTCGCTGGCGTCGTCGGGAACGACCAGGCCTGGGTCCTGGTCGAGTGCGGGCTCGTAGCCGTCGTCGCGTGACTTGGCGAGGGCGATGGCCAGCACGAGCAACCCGAACAGCGGCTTCGCGAGAACGTCGGCGATGGAGTAACCGACCTGGCGGGCGACCTCGGCGGTCGCCTCGTTGTCGATGATCTGCGGGAGCAGATAGGCGATCGGGTACACGCCCCACGTTGCCAGGATGATGTAGCGGAGCCCGTCGACCAGCTTGCGGACGCCGGCGCTCTGGCGGCCGAGCGACTTGCCGAGTTCCACGAACAACACGTAGAGGATGTAGAGGAACGGGATCGTCGAGGCGATGCCCCAGATGGTGCGGGCGGCCGAGTCGGGGTCGGCGATCTCACCGGGCCATCCGAGGCCGATCATCAGCACGGCGGCAACCGTCAGGCGTACGAGCAGGCTGCGCGTCGTGCTCCGGTTGAGCTTCAGCACGATCACCAGTTCGGCGAGCAGCAGGGGCACGGTCAGGAGCCAGTCGACGTAGCGGTAGCCCTCGTTGAACGGGGCGATCCGGATGTACTCGCCGTTGGTGAGCTCGAAGGCGCCGTTCCACGAGTCGAAGATGCGCAGGTAGTGGTACGCCGCGATGCCGACGACCAGTGTCGAGATGGTCACTGCCATGCGGTGGCGTGGGGCGACCCTCGACCGCACGAGGAGGAAGAACACGAAGGCAGCGCCCATACAGGCGATGACGAAGGAGAACGAGTTGTACACCAGGTCGAATTGGTTCTCGCTCAGAACGAGGTCCATGACGGCTCCTTGTTGTCGGTGGCTGCTCTGTCGCAACCGATGACCACGAAGTTAGCGAGTCTTAGTGCTAATTAGTTGTTCTCAGCGCGAATTAATTTCAGGGGGGTAGTGTGGTCGAGTGAACGACGAGCCCCTCGATCTTCAGCGCGCAGCTGAGGAACTCGGCGTCCACTACCAGACCGCCTACCGCTGGGTTCGTACCGGCAAGCTGCCGGCGCAGCTCGTCGACGGTCGCTACCAGGTGCACCGCCACGACATCGGCGCGATGTCGGCGACGCGGGCCGCTCCCCAGGCGCCACCGCCACCGACGACCGAGCGCCTCGCCCGAGCGGCCGAGCGGATGCACGCGGCGCTCGCCGGTGGAGACGAAGGTGTCGTTCGGTCCATCGCCCAGGGGCTCCTCGACGAGGGGGCGTCGGTCGTCGACGTCATCCAACACGTGCTGGTGCCGCCGCTCGTGCGCATCGGCGCCGACTGGCACGACGGCAAGCTGACGATTTGGGTCGAGCACCGTGCGTCGGCGATCGTCGAGCGTCTGCTCGGTGGGATCGCTCCGAACCCGCGTGGTCGACGTCGTGGCACCGTGATGGTTGCCGCGGTCGCCGGCGACCAGCACTCGCTGCCGTCATCGATGGCGGCGGTGGCGTTGCGAGCCGACAACTGGTGGGTCGAGCACCTCGGCGCGAACATGCCTCCGGACGAACTGGTGCGCTTCTGCGCCGAGCATCCCGTGGACGTGGCCGTGCTGTCGTCGACGAATCCGGACACGGCCGAACTGGCCGCCGAGACAGCGGATCGCCTCCGTGCCGAGGGAGTCGGTGTGGTGCTCGGCGGGCCCGGCCGCACCCTCGACGACCTGATCGAGCAGACCCGCGCGGCCGCACGCTCGGTCGCCGAGTCGGCCTGACCGATCACGCCAGGGGTCAGACCCCAGGCGTGATCGCTCTCCACTTCAGCTGGTCTGGGTGCCGACCTTGAGGTCGCGGAACGGCACACCTCGGTCGACCGACGGTTCGCGGGGCAGGCCGAGCACCCGATCGCCGATGATGTTGCGTTGGATCTCGTCGGTGCCACCGGCGATACCGGACTGGAAGCTGTTGAGCACGGCGCGCTGGCGCTCGCCACCGGTCTCGTCATCGGGATCCCACGCCACCGATCCGGGCCCGGCGAACTCGAGCGCCATCTCGCGCACCTTCCACGCGATGACCGAGCCGAACAGCTTGCCGAGCGAACCTCCTGGGCCGGGGGTCTTGCCGGCCTTCAGTTCGTCGCGGGTCTTCATCGCGACGAGCGACTTGGCGGTCTCCATCGACCAGATCTGCATCAGCTGATCGCGTACGACCGGGTTGTCGATCGCGCCCGACTCCTTGGCCGCCTTCAACAGCATCTTGAACTGGGGTTGGTTGATCTTGCCCGCACCGGCGCCACCGATGGCGACGCGTTCGTACATCAACATCGCGGTGGCGAGGTTCCAGCCGTTGTTGAGGTCGCCGATCAGCCAGTCCTTCGGAATGCGGGCATCAGAGAAGAAGACCTCGTTGAAGTGGGTGCCGCCGTCGATCTGGTGGATCGGGCGAATCTCGACACCCTGACCGCGCATGTCGATGATGAACATCGAGATGCCCGCGTGCTTCACCTGGTCGGGATCGGTGCGGGCGACGACCAGGCCGTAGTCGGACTTGTGGGCGAGGGTGGTCCAGACCTTCTGGCCGTTGATGATCCACTCGTCGCCGTCGAGCTCGGCCTTGGTCTGCAGGCTCGCGACGTCGGAGCCGGCGCCCGGCTCGGAGAACATCTGGCACCACATCGTCTTGCCGGAGATGTTGTCGGCGAGGAACCGTTCCTTCTGCTCGTGGGTGCCGTACTCGGCGAGCATCGGCATGCACATGCCGTGGCTGATGATGAATTCGCTGTCGGGCATCGGGTAGTTGCCCTTCACCTCACGCCAGATCTTCTCGTGGGCGAGGGTGAGGCCGCCGCCGCCGTACTCGGTGGGAACCGGCAACCCGGCGAGGCCGGCTTCTGCGGCGGCGGCGAGGAACGCCTTCTGGTCATCGAGGTTGGCGGCCGGCTTCGTGCCGTACTGCTCCATGAAGTCGACGCACTTCTGGCGGAACTCGGCGGCTTCGGTGTCGGTCAATCCGGTGGCGGTGTCGGTCATTGCGTCCTCCTCGACGATGCGATGCAGAAATCTGCTGTTGCAATACTGTATGGCAACGTACAGTATGTGTCCACACCGAGCCCCGGAACTGTCACACGGTGCCGGGCCGACCGTGACACGTCAGCCGTATGAGCAACCTCACCACCCACGAACTCGACTCGCCGCCCTGGCTCCGCGTGGAATCCACGCTGATGGCCACGGCGCGCCTCGTGCGCGTGGCGTTCGACACGCGGCTCGCCCCGCTCGACCTCAATCTCACCCAGGCGTCGCTGCTCGGCTACGTCAACGAGTTCGGCGCCACCACCCAGACCGATCTCGCCGACCATCTCGGCATCGGTCGTGCCGCCATCGGCTCGGTCATCGACCGCCTGCAGGCGCGCGGCCTCGTCGAGCGCCGCCCGAAGTCCGACGACCGGCGGGTGTGGCTCGTGGCGATCACCGCAGACGGCGCGGATCTCGCAGCGCAGGTGACCGAGGTCGACGAGGTACTGCGCGCCGAACTCCGCCGCGGCCTCGGCCGCGAGGAGCGCCAAGCACTCGCCTGGGTGATGACCCGTCTGCAGCAGAACCTCGCCACCGCCATCGCCAAGTCTCCAGCAGCCCCGGATGTCTCGTCGGCCCCAGAGGTCTCCGAGCGATGAGCCGAACCCCAGTATCCGGTGGGTTCGCTCATCACCCACGCTCGAATTCTCGACAGCTCGTCCAGGCGGTGAGCGAAACCCCCGCATCTGGTGGAATCGCTCATCGCTTCGTCGTCTCAACCAACACCACAGGAGAACCCCAATGACCGAAGCAGTGATCATCGACGCCATCCGCACCCCGGGCGGCAAGCGCAACGGCCAGTTCAAGGACCAGCACCCCGTGTCGCTGGCAGCGCACGTGCTCAAGGCGCTCGAGGAGCGCAACGGCCTCGACCCCGCCATGGTCGACGACGTGATCATGGGCTGCGTGATGCAGGTCGG
>CAZJUC010000126.1:0-9464 GCA_964549065.1 uncultured Ilumatobacteraceae bacterium | reverse complement strand
CAGTCGGTGGTCACTCCCAGACGGAAGCCGTACGGATTGATCTTCTGACCCATTATTTGGTGTCCTCTTCGTCGGCCCGCTGGTTCTCCTCATCGGACTGCGCCTCGTCGCTGGCGCTTCCCTCGGCGCCGGCGGTGGCGTCTGCGGTTTCGTCGGTGGTCTCTGCGTCGTCGTCGTCGGTTTCGGTCGCTTCGGCTTCGGCAGCGTCTGCGGACTCGTCGGCCTCCGCCTCGGCGTCGGCGGCGATGCTCGCGGTGACGTCGACGGCGTCCTGCTCGTCAGCGGTCTCCGCGATGGTCTCGTCGTCGACGATCTCGGCGTCGAGGATCTCCTCGTCGGCGTCGATGGCATCGATGGCGTCTTCGGCGCCGGCTGCCTGCTGGCGGCTGCGCTCGACACGCTGGCGGCGGCTGGCGCTACTGCTCTGCGGACGACCACGTCCGGTGCTGCCACCGGCTCGCTCCTGGCGAGCGGTGAGGATCTCGATGCGCTCGTCGCTCATCCGAGCCACGATCACCGTGATGTGACAGCTGCGCTTGTTGATGCGGGTCGCACGGCCACGGGCACGAGGACGGAAACGACGCAACGTCGGGCCCTCGTCGGCGAAGCAGGCGATGACGAACAACTCGTCGGCGTCCTGATCGTCGTTGTTGACGGCGTTGGCGACGGCGCTGGCCAACACCTTGCGCACGTCACGGGCGACGTGACGGTCGGTGAACGCCAACACCTCGTCGGCGCTGCGAACGTCGAGGCCGCGGATCAGGTCGAGTACGGCACGAGCCTTCGAGGCCGACGTGCGCACGTAGCGGGCGGTGGCCTTGGTGCCCGAGCGCTCGCCGGCGACGAACGACTTCTCGTTGAGCTTCGGTCCGGTCATCAGCGGCGACCCTTCGTGTTGCGTTCCATGCCGGCGTGGAACTTGAACGTCCGGCTGGGGCTGAACTCGCCGAGCTTGTGGCCCACCATCGACTCGGTCACGTAGACCGGGACGTGCTTGCGACCGTCGTGGACGGCGATCGTGTGGCCGACCATGTCGGGGATGATGGTGGAGCGACGCGACCAGGTCTTGACGACCTTGCGTTCTCCGGCGGCGTTCTGGGCGTCGATCTTCTTGAGCAGGTGCTCGTCGACGAACGGGCCCTTCTTGAGACTGCGAGACATGCGAGTTCCTCCTGCCGCGTCAGCGGCGACCCTTTCCTGAACGACGACGTCGAATGATCAGCGACTGGCTGGCCTTCTTCTTGTTGCGGGTGCGACCCTCGGGCTTGCCCCATGGTGAGACGGCGGGCCGGCCACCGGAGGTGCGGCCCTCGCCACCACCGAGGGGGTGATCGACCGGGTTCATCGCAACACCACGGGTCTGGGGCTTCTTGCCCTTCCAGCGGTTGCGTCCGGCCTTGCCGATCTTGACCAGCTCGTGCTGGGCGTTGCCGACCTCGCCGACGGTGGCGCGGCAGTCGATCATCACCCGGCGCATCTCGGTGGACGGCATACGCAGCGTGGCGTAGTCGCCTTCCTTCGCGACCAGCTGCACGGCGATACCGGCCGAACGGCCGATCTTGCCGCCCTGGCCGGGGCGCAGTTCGACGTTGTGCACGGTCGTGCCGACGGGGATGAAGCGCAGCGGCATGGCGTTGCCCGGCTTGATGTCGGCGCCCTGGCCGCTGACGACGGTGTCGCCGACGTTGAGACCGCGGGGAGCCAGGATGTAGGCCTTCTCGCCGTCGTTGTAGTGCAGCAGGGCGATACGGCAGGTGCGGTTCGGGTCGTATTCGATGGCGGCGACCTTTGCGGTCACGCCGTCCTTCACGCGCTTGAAGTCGATGATGCGGTACTGCTGCTTGTGACCGCCACCGCGGTGGCGAGAGGTCTTGCGGCCGTAGCTGTTGCGGCCACCGGTCTTGCTCTTCTTGACGAGCAGGCTCTTCTCCGGCGTGGTCTTGGTGATCTCGCCGAAGTCGGAGCTCGTCTGGAAACGACGGCCGGGGCTGGTGGGCTTGCGGGAACGGATAGCCATGATGCGCTCAGTTCTCGAACAGCGGGATCTCGCCCGCTGCCAGGGTGACGATGGCCCGCTTCGTGTCGGGACGCTGACCGATTCGGTTGGTGCCGCGGGTGCGCTTGCGCTTGCCGGGCCGGTTGAGGGTGTTGACCTTGAGCACCTCGACACCCCAGATCGCCTCGACGGCGTCGCGGATCTCGGGCTTGGAGGCCTTCGGGCTGACCTTGAAGGTGTAGACGCCCTGCTCGATGAGGTCGTAGCTCTTCTCGGACACGACCGGAGCGATGATGATGTCGCGGGGATCCTTCATGACGCTTCTCCTGACTCGGCCTCACCGGACACCGGTGCTGCATCCTCGAGGTCGGCCGAGTTGCCGCTCTCGTCGCTGGCGCTTCCCGCGGCGGCCGTGCCGGACTCGGGGGCCTCGCTGGGCTCGCTCGACGAGACGGGCGTACCGGCGGGCAGCACGTCCTTGGTGAAGATGACCCACTCGTTGCAGAGCACGTCGTAGGCGTTGAGTTCGCCGGGCCCGATGATCTGCACCTTGGGCAGATTGCGGAAGCTGAGCGCAGCTGCGGCGTCGTCACGGCCGACGACCACCAGCGCGGTACCGCTGATGCCGAGTGCGTCGAGCGCGGCCTTCGCGTCCTTGGTCTTCGGGGACTCGAAGCCCCACGAGTCGACCACGACCACCTTGCCCTCGTTCGCCCGGTCCGACAGTGCGGAGCGCAGCGCTGCCTTCACCATCTTCTTGGGGGTCTTCTGGTCGTACGAACGGGGCTTCGGGCCGAGGGCGACGCCACCACCGCTGAACTGCGGTGAGCGGATCGAGCCCTGGCGGGCGTTGCCGGTGCCCTTCTGGGCGTAGGGCTTGCGGCCACCACCGGACACCTCGGAGCGGGTCTTGGTGCTCTGGGTGCCGGAGCGACGGGCGGCGAGCTGCGCGGTGACGACCTGGTGCATCAGCGACACGTTCGGTCGAACGCCGAAGACCTCGTCGTCGAGCTCGATCGTGCCGCTGTCCTTGCCGGCCGCGGTCTTGAGGGTGAGATCGGCCACGTCAGCCTGCCTTTCCTGCGAACTTCACGGCATTGCGCACGAGGACGACGCCGCCCGCCGGGCCGGGAACCGAGCCCTTGACCAACAGCAGATTGCGCTCGGAGTCGGATTGCACGACCTCGAGGTTCTGCGTGGTGACCTGCTCGTGGCCCATGTGGCCGGCCATGCGCTGGCCCTTGAACACGCGTGCCGGGAAGGCACACGAGCCGATGGCGCCAGGCTTGCGATGGCTCTTGTTGTTGCCGTGTGAGGCCGGCTGACCCGCGAAGTTGTGACGCTTCATCACACCGGCGAAGCCCTTGCCTCGGCTGGTGGCGGTGACATCGACCTTGGTACCGGCGGCGATCTGCTCGACGGTCAGCTCCTGGCCGACCTCGAAGCCGTCGACGGAGTCGAGGCGCAGCTCGACCAGACGCTTGCCCGGGGCCACACCGGCCTTCTCGAAGTGGCCGGCGGCCGGCTTCGTGAGCTTCTTCGCCTCGCGGTGGCCGTAGGTCACCTGCAGTGCGGTGTAGCCGTCGCGCTCGTTGGTCTTGATCTGCACGATGCGCATCGGTTCGACACGGAGCACAGTGACGGGGACGACCTTGTCGTCGACCCATGTCTGTGTCATGCCGACCTTCTCGC
Organism: uncultured Ilumatobacteraceae bacterium; assembly: GCA_964549065.1. Lineage (GTDB taxonomy): Bacteria > Actinomycetota > Acidimicrobiia > Acidimicrobiales > Ilumatobacteraceae > Sva-07. Next base: position 5,776 of record CAZJUC010000126.1, on the reverse strand, counting down.
CGACGATCGATTGTTGTGCCATGGCGGCAGGTTCCTTTTCGTTGTCCAAGCCCTCGGGGGCTCTCCACGCAAATGCTCCGCCGCTGGCCGTTCCATGTTCAGGACGGACGAGCGTGCGGAGCACGAGATCAGGTTGTTGCTGGGCGGTTCCGATCCCGGACGTTGCGGGCGGCCTACACAGACATCGATTGCAGAATGGTCTGGTGATCGGAATGCCTTCCGATCACGGCCATGCAATGCTATGGGTGCCGTTCGGTGCTTCCAACACGCTCGGCGCACGTTTGTCGGCGCGACCGACGGGTAGGACCGACGTCACATGCCACAACCGCCGACAGCAGCACAGCGCCTGGTCTCCATCGCGCTTGCCCTGACGGTCCTCGCTGCCTCGTGCGGCCGGTCGGACGAGGACGCCGCGACGCCGTCGGTCGACCTCGAGGCGTCGATGACGACCCCGCCCGCCACCCTCGGCACGGCGACCACCACGACAACCCCGGGCACGACAACCCCGGACACGACGACGCCGACCACGACGACGCCGCCGACGACGACCCCGGGCACGACGACCCCGGGCACGACGACGCCGACCACGACGACGCCGACCACGACGACCCCGGGCACGACGACCCCGACCACGACGAGTCTCTCGATTCCGATTCCTCGGGGGGACTTCAGCACGCATTCCGGCGATCTCTTCGTGTTGGGTCTCGACGGCGACCTCGAGATCGTGTCCGACGCCTCCGCCGGTCCACCGACGCTGGTCGCCGACTACGCCGACCCGTTCGGACCGGTCAACGAAGGCCCCGGACCGAACGTCATCGATCATGTCGCCGGCATCGTGGACGGCACGGTCGTGTTCGGCGACTGCTGCGAACCGATCTCCGGCAGCATCCGTGTGGCCACGGACTCCGACGTCGTCCGCACGGTCGCAGGGGGCTACTCGCCCGCACTCTCGCCGAACGGCACACTGCTCGGGATCGCCAACGACTTCCAGATCTCCCAGACCGCCGCCGACCCGATGGGCGACGGTGTCTTCCGGTCACTGAACCAGGATCCACGGGAGAGCCACGTGAACGTCGCCGATCTGACCTGGTCGTCGATGGCAACGGCTGCGGCTGGTGACGACCACATGGTACTGCTCGGATGGGACGACGACGGCTGGTGGCTCTTCGACGTCGACCGGACGACGCTCGACCTGACCCGGGCGTTCCAACTCGGTGTGCCTCCGGTCGCCGACGCCCCCGAGACCGATCTCTACTTCGCCGGCCACGGTCCCGACGCCGAAGTCGTCGTGGCGGTGAGCGATGCCACGTCCACGCGGCTGCGGTACTTCGCGCCGACCACGTTGGCCGAGCTCCCACAACTCGAGCGCACCCTGCCGGCGTCCGCGTCGTCCGTCCGTCTCGACCGCGACGGTGAGGGGCTGCTGTGGATCGACGACGGCGGCGTCCTCTATCACCTGCCCGCCGGTGAACTCGAGGCCGAACGGCTGGGATCCGGCCATCTCGCCGCCTGGTTCGTCTGACCCGACCACGTTTGCGTTGCGGTCTCGGTGCGCCGCCCCACCGAGACTGCAACGCAGACATGAGTACATGCTGTCGAGTAGCATGATTTCATGCTGATGGAGAGTACGCCGTTTCCACATCAGGGCCCGCTCGCCCCCGACCGGGTCGGCGGACGCGACGAACTGATCGCCGAACTGGTCGAACGGGTGACCGCCCGACGGATGACGGCGCTGCTCGGACCCCGTCGCTTCGGCAAGACCAGCGTGCTCGGCGCGGTCGCCGCGCAGCTGGAAGACGCCGGCACCTCGGTCGTCCGCCTCGACCTGTACGAGACGCGGTCGACTGCCGATCTGGTGGTGCGCCTCGACCGGGCCCTCGCCGCCAGTCGCGGCCGCGTGAGCTCGAAGCTCGCGTCGCTCGCGGTCGGCAGTTCGATCAATCTCGGCGTGCTGAAGGTCGAGTTCGCCCGACCACCCGCCCGACGACCGGATGCCGACGCCTCACTCGACCTCCTGCTCGATCTGCTCGTGGAGGCAGCCGCCGCCGAACCCACCCTGCTCGTGATCGACGAGTTCACCGGCATCAACGGGGTCGCGGGTGCTGCGGGCCTCCTGCGCACCAAACTCCAACACCACGTGCAGGAGATCGGGGTGCTCTTCGCCGGATCGGAGCCGTCGGCGATGGCAGCGATGTTCACCGAGCAGACCCAACCGTTCTACGCCCAAGCCGACCTCGTCGAGATCACACCGTTCACCCTGGCCCAGTTGACCGAGATCATCGACGGCGGTTTCACCGCGACCGCTCGACGCTCCGGGGGCCTGGCGGGACTCGTTCACCACGTCACCGGCGGACATCCGTATCGGGCGATGCAACTCGCGGATGCCGCGTGGGTGCGCACCGGGACGGGCGAGTCGGGTGACGGGGCGTGGCCCGAAGCGCTCCGGTCGGTCCAGCGAGGGATCGCGCCGGGGATCGAAACGCTCTTCAGCACCTTCAGCCACGCCGAGCAGGTGGTACTGCGCGCGTTGGCGACCGGCCGGCCGTTGTTCGGCGGCACGCTGGAGTTGTTCGGTGCATCCTCGGGCGCCGTCCAGGCAGCACGCGATCGCCTCGTCGGAAACGGCACCCTGACCCGCGGCCTCGCGATCGTCGACCCGCTGCTGAGCGATTGGATCCGTGCCACGCTCCCCCTCTGAGACCGGACCGGCCACCGCCCAGCCCGACCAACCACGTTTGCGCTGCACTCGGGGTGCTCCACCCCACTGGAAACGTGACGCAAACGGGGGTTTCAGGGGTAGTGGTCGGCGAGCCAGTCGGCGACGTGGGCCATCGCTTCGGGACGGTGACCTTCGAGGTAGTGGGGTGCGCCGGGCACCTCGATGTAGGTGACGTCGTCGGCGCCGGCAGCGTCGACGATCTCGCGCGCCTGCCACACCCGGATCTCGGTGTCGGCGGTGGGGTGCACCAGCAGGGTCGGCACGGTGACCTGCGGCATCGTGTCGGCGAGCTTGGCCCCGCTCGACAGACCCGACCAGGTGCTCAGCCAGCCCCGAGCGGTCATCGTGCGGGCGAGACCGCCACGGCCGTAGTTGGCGTCGAACGGGTCGGGGAACGCGAACAACGACCCCATCGGGCGGTCGTCGGGGTCGATCGACAGGTCGAGATACGCCGGGTCGGCCAGCGTGCGATAGATCGTGAGATATCTGGTGAGAACCGCCCGCCGCCGCAGCTCGCGCCAGCGGAGCGGGTCGGATTCCTTGTCGACACCACGCAGTTCGGGCACCACGTCGAGTGAGTCGGCGATCGACGCCTCGGCGATCGCGTCGATGCGCGCCACCCGCTCGACCTGGGCGGCCCGGTACCGCTCGATCCAGGCCGGGTCGTAGGAACACGGCTCCGGCCAGGGCCGCCAGCCGTTGTCCGGGTGGTACATGTCGAGCTCGGGCACCGTCGAGAGCGGATCGTGCTCGTCCGCCACGGACGGGTCGATCACCTGGAGCATGAACACGCCCTCGCCGGGATGTGCCGCGATCCCGACCCAGCCGTCACCGATGCCCAGCTCGGCGTTGGCCATCGCCATCAGCGACCCACCGCCCGAGTTGCCGAGCAGCACGATGGCCTCGGCGCCACGGCGGACCATCTCGTCGTGGGCGGTGCGCACGTCGGTGATGCACGCTTCGTGCAGACAGTCGATGTCGTTGTTCATGTAGCGGGTGCCGAACCCGAGCACCGCGTAGCCGGCAGCGGCGAGCAGCGGACAGGCATAGTGCACGCTGAAGTCGCCGCGGGGGTGCGACAGGATCACCGCGGTCTTCCACGGCGTACCGACGGGCGGCGTCCACAGCACACCGCGCACGAGCGCACCGTCGGGCGACACGAGCCGGACCGGTTCACGTTGCACGGCGACACCGGGATCGTCCTCCGCGAGCGGCCAGTAGCCGAGCCCGAACGGACGGGTGCCTCCGAGCATGGTGTCGAGCGCTTCCATGTCGGCAACGTACGCGAGTGCCGGTCACCGAGTCGCCGGGGAGCGGCGACCGTCGAGTCGACGACGGTCAGTCGTCCGGGCGTTCGACGAGCGTGACGGTGATGTCGATCCGCTCGCCGTCGCGCAGGATCGTCAGCGTGGTCGAATCGCCGGGACCGAGATCGCGGATCGCAGCGATCAGCCCGGTGGCGCCGTCGATCGCCGCGCCGTCGGCAGCCACGACGAGATCACCGTCTTCGATCCCTGCCTCGGCAGCGGGGGTGTCGTCCTGCACTGCGGAGATGACAGCGCCCTGGCCGCCGTCGCGGCGTTCGCCGAGCTCGACGCCGAGGTAGCCCTCGGTGCGAGGCTCGCCACCCGCCTGGGCGCGCAGCGCGTCGATCACGGGCAGGGCCTCGCCGGCACTGATCGCGAATCCGACGTTGGTGGCTGCCGACGTCGCGGTGCCGCGAGCGACAGCGGTGTTGATGCCGACCACCTCGCCACGAGCGTTCACGAGCGGCCCGCCAGAGTTTCCGGACGAGATCGCCGCATCGGTTTGGACGAGCCCGTCGAGGAACGCGCCGTCGGTACCGATGGTCCGATCGAGCGCCGACACGATGCCGAGCGTCACCGACGGATCGCCGTCGAGGCCGAGTGCGAACCCGATCGCGACGACCTCGTCACCGATCCGGACGCTGCCGGGGTCGGCGAACACTGCTGCGTCGAACTCGTCACCGCTCATGCGCAGCAGTGCCAGGTCGTTGCCGGGGTCCGACGCCAACATGCGCGCCTCGCGCGGTTCGGTTTCACCAGCCAAGCGGACACGGATCTCGGTGGCGCCCTCCACGACGTGGGCGTTGGTCAGGATCTCGCCGTCGGACGACACGATCACGCCGGTGCCGGTCGACTGACCCTGGCCGAACTGGCTGTCGATGTCGGCACTGATCGTCACGACGGACGGCGCCATGTGGTCGATGACCTTGGCGACGTCGAGGCGACCTTCGATCGGGCCGCTCGGATCGGACACGTTGATCGGCTCATCGCTCGCACTGCGAGGTGGCGAGTCGATCCAGTCGGACAGCTGGTTCCCGACCAACGCGCCCGTGAGGCCCGCAACCCAGGCGACGACGCCGACGGCGACGACCACCATCCAGTTCCGTCGCTTCCGTGCCGCTGCCTCGTCCCGCACGGCTGACGGTGGCATGCCAGGGCTGGCGCCGGGAGCCGGAGGCGGCAGCGGAGTCATGCGTCATGTCTACCTGCGAAGTCCGACACCCGCCCCGGTCGGGCGCGCTGTTCTCACCTCGTTCACACCCCTCGACCCGAAAACGCCGAAATTCGGAGCGATCGTCGCGTCGAGCGCGAGATCAGCTCCGAATCTCGGGTTGCGGTGGTGGGGCGAGATCAGCCGTTCTGGATCTTGATCTCGATGTCGACGCCGGCCGGCAGCTCGATGCGCTGCAGGCTGTCGATGGTCTTGCCGTTCGGGTTCACGATGTCGATGAGGCGCTTGTGCACCCGCATCTCGAAGTGCTCCCGGCTGTCCTTGTCGACGTGCGGGCCACGGATGACCGTGTACCGGTGCTTGTCGGTCGGCAGCGGGATCGGACCGCGCACGGTGGCGTCGGTCCGGGTGACGGTTTCGACGATCTTCTTGGTCGACTGGTCGATGATCTCGTGATCGAACGCCTTGAGTCGGATTCGGATGCTCTGTGCCATGTCAGTGGATTCCTGTCTCGAGAGCGGCGGTCACTTGAGGATCTTGGTGACGCGGCCGGCACCAACCGTGCGGCCACCCTCACGG
>CAZJUC010000125.1:0-9540 GCA_964549065.1 uncultured Ilumatobacteraceae bacterium | reverse complement strand
CACCGAATCTCGTGGTGGCGCCCATCGCCGCCGACGGATCAGTCAGGATCTTCGTCAAGACCGGCACACACGTCATCGTCGACATCGTCGGCTACTTCACCGACTCAAGCGGCACCTCGTCGGCTGCTGGCTTGTTCGTGCCGTTCACGCCCGATCGACTCGTCAACACCCGCAATGAAGGCGGTGTCCGCCCAAACAAAACGCTCCGCAACATCAGGGTGGCACCTCTCGCTGGACGCAACGCCGCCGATGTCGGAGCGATGTTCATGAACGCGACACTCGCCGACTCGCTGACAGCGGGCTACCTACAGATCTACCCGACCGGTAAATCGACGCCGGGCGCATCATCCACCGTGAACGTCACCGGGCCGGGTCAGACCCGACCCAACGCCATCATTACGGGCATCGCGTCTGGCAGCGTCACCGTTTACCTCCACGCCGGCGGCAACTTCATCCTCGACGCGGCCGGATATTTCGTCTCCGGCGCCCCCTGAACGACTCCGACAAGCGCCCCGTCACATACTGAACGACCTCGCAAACTGAAGGAGGCTCGCGGTCGCGCCAACGCCTTCGGTCCAGGACGCTCGCTTTGGATCGGCAAGCTAGTCCATGCAGTCCGGTGGGATCAGGGGTCGGCGTCGGCGCCGCCACGACTGTCAGACAGCGCCGCTGCAGCGAGAGCACCGAGTGGCCGTTTATGCTGCAACACCCCTCCGTCACGATTGACCAGGTGACCGACGACGACGAACCGACCGCCGGGGATCTCGAGAAGCTCACCCGCAGCGGCGCCATAACCGGCGTCCTCGGCGACCGGGACCGTCTGGACGTCGTCGCGACGCTGCGCCGGCTGGCCGAAATCGACGAAGCGAAGCAACGGCATCCGTCGGGCGGGCGTGGCTGAGGCGTGCACAGTTCGTGCACGTTTCATCGGCAATCGCTGCGAACCAGCGTGAATCTATGCGATGCGTTAGACCTGCGTACGGGCAGTTTCCAAGCATCACCCCGGGTCGGCGCGACGCCTCCGCAATCCCGCTTACAGGCCACCTCACCGTTGCCGCACCGCCGTGGCACGGACGCCACCCCATCGGCCTCAGTCGCCCGGCCCGTCGGATGCAGCTCCTGGCAGCGGATCGAGGGACGGATCGAGGATCGCGCCGCCGGCGCGGAACGTCGCCCAGGAGAACCAGAACGTGTCGACGTGAGCAATCTGGCGCAAGCGATCGCCGGATCGTGGGCCGTCGACACCGACGCCCAGCACGTTCCAGGTGGTTCCCGTCACGCTGTCGACGAACCCCACGTCGTTCGGCGTGAACACCGCCGCCTCACCGTCCACCTCGGCGACGAAGACACCGGTGGCACCGACGTCCTCGCCGTCGGCGACGCGAGGGGCGTTCAGCGCCGACGAGGTCCCCGAGCGATACCAGAACACCAGCGAGATGTCGCCCAGTTCGGTGGTGGCCACGCCGACTTCGGCCAGTGCTCCGGTCGGGACAGCGACGGCCCGGCCATCGATTTCGATACCGACCACCCGCGCGTACGGCGGCAGGGTTTCGTCGACCTCGCCGACGAAGAAGCCGTCGACCGTGCTGGTGCGCTGGTCGTAGGCGGCGTACGGATTCGTTCCGTACGGTTTCGGATCGTCGACATCGCGGGCCAGCACGCTGCCCTCGGGATGCGCACGGACGTAGTCCGCCCAGGACACCATCGACGTCGGGAGCACCTCGAGTTCGTCGCCGACCCGGGTACCGACGACGGCCCGACCGTCGAACTGGGTCCACAGCGACTCGCTCTGGCGGTCGTACATCACGAGGTTGGCCTGATAGAGGGCGCCGGATGTCCCGAAGTCGAGGACCTCGGCGCCGACGGTGCGGGCGAACGCCACGCCCGAGTTGCACAGCGGGCAGTAGGTCACCGCCACCGGAGTGCCACCGAGTTCGTCGTTGACGATCTCGTGCCAGATCATCACCTGGACCGGATAGGCACGGACATCGCCGCCGAGATCCAGCACCACCACCGGTTCGTTCGGCTCGATCCACTCGACGTCCCCGGCGGACTCGTAGCGGGGCGCATCGATCGGCGGGATGCCATCGGGCGGCGCTCCCCCGAAGACGATCCGCTCACGATCGACGAGCGCATCGGGGAAGGCCGACGAATCGAGATGTCGAGGTGGCATCGCCGACGGCTCGACCGGGCGTGGCATCGATGCCATCCGGTCGAGTTCGCGGGTGATCGCATCGGGATACTCGACCACCGTCGAGTCGGACGCCATGGGGGTCGACACACGCTGGGTGGTCGCCGTCGCGCCGGTCGGTGTCGGCCCCGAGCACGCCGCACCGACGACCGCTGCGGCAGCCACGATCGTGAGCACTCGGCGCATGCATCCAGTGTGACAGGCGCACTGCCATCACGTGAGGCGGCCGTCCGATGCGTCAACGACTCGCAGGGCCCGGCTAGGTTTCGCTCCGACATGGGGGTGTCATCCAGGGGCTGGGGGGCCGCAAGACTGCAACGGGCCGCATGGCAGCTGCTGCCTGCGTTCGGACTCGTCGCTGTACAGGTGGTCTTCTTCGGCATGCCGGCGGGAGCCTGGGTGCGCGGCGTCGTGCTCGGACTCCTCATCGCCCTGCTGGCCACGGGCATGGCCCTCGTGTATCGAGCCAACCGGGTGATCAACTTCGCCCAGGCCGACCTGGGATTCGTGCCCACCTCGTTGGCCGTCGGCCTGATCGTCTTCTCCGGTCTGCCCTACCTGTTCGGGTTCGGAGTCGGTCTCGTCGCGGCCGTCGCGCTGGGGGCGATCGTCGAACTCGCTTTCGTGCGCCGCTTCGCCAAGGCATCGCGACTCGTGCTCACGGTGGCCACGATCGGCATCACGCAGCTCCTGGTCGTGCTCGCGCTGCTCGTGCCGCGCATGTGGGACCAGAGCGCAGCCTCGCAACGCATCCCTCCGCCCGTCGACTGGAAGGTCACCATCGGCACCTTCATCCTGTCGGCCAACGATCTGATTGCGCTGATCGTCGCCCCGCTCGCCATGGTGGGCGTGGCCATCTTCCTCGGTACCACCCGTCTGGGCACAGCGATCCGCGGGTCGGCCGAACGCAGCGAGCGGGCACTGATGCTCGGGATCCCCGTCGCCTGGCTGTCCACCCTCGTGTGGGCGATCGCTGCCGGGCTGTCGTTTCTCGCTCTCTTCCTGCGTGCCGGCATCCTCGGCGTGCCGCTCGGCGCAGCGCTCAGCTTGTCGAACCTGGTGCTCGCGCTCGCAGCTCTCGTGATCGGTCGTCTGCGCCACCTGCCGACCGTGGCGACCGCAGCGGTGGCCCTCGGCATCCTCGAGTACGGCGTGGCCTGGAACGCGAGCAGTCCGCTGCTGGTGACACCCATCGTCGGCGCTGCGGTGCTCGTCGCACTGTTGCTGCAGCGCCGCCAGTACGGCCGAGCCGATCGCGACGAAGCAGCCGCTTGGCGGCTCGCCGACGAAGTCCGCCCGCTGCGGCCATGGGTGGCACGCCTGGCGCTGGTGCGGACGATGCGCTGGGGCACGGCAGCGGTCATCGTCGTGGGCCTCGCCCTGGTCCCGCTGCTGCTGCGCACCGACCAGATCATCAAAGCCACCGCCATCGTGGTCTTCGCCGTGATCGGACTGTCGTTGGTGGTGCTCTCGGGCTGGGCGGGACAGATCTCCCTCGGCCAGATGGCGTTCGTCGCGATCGGCGCCGCGATCAGCGGCAAGTGCACGATCAGCTGGAACGTGGACATGTCGCTGTCGTTGCTGATCGGGGGCGCTGCCGGTGCTGCGGCTGCGCTGGTCGTCGGCCTGCCCGCGCTGCGCCTGCGCGGGCTGTACCTGGCGGTCACCACCCTCGTGTTCGCGTTGGCCGTGAACTCGTGGTTGCTCAATCGCCAGTTCTTCGACTGGGTGCCGCAGGAGCGCGTCGAGCGACTCCCGCTGTTCGGACGGATCGATGTGTCGACACCCACCCGCTTCTACGTCTACACCTTGGTGGTGCTGGCCCTGGTGTACCTGTCGCTGCGAGGGATCCGACACAGCCGAACCGGCCGGGCGATCGTGGCGATGCGCGAGAACGAGCTCGCCGCCCAGGCCTTCTCGGTGGCGCCCGTGCCCGTGAAGTTGACCGCGTTCACCGTCTCGGGTTTCGTCGCCGGGATCGCCGGTGGGCTGTTCGTGCAGCTCAGTCAGAGTTTCGACCTGACCAGCTACGGCGCCGCCGCCAGCCTCGACGTGTTCACGGCGGCCGTCGTCGGTGGACTCGGCTCGCTGTTCGGGGGCGTGCTGGGCGCAGTCTTCCTCCGCGGCAGCGAGTGGTTCATCACCGCACCCGAATGGCGGCTGCTCTCCTCGGCTCTCGGCGTGCTCGTGGTGCTGCTGATCATCCCGGGCGGTCTCGCGAGCCTCGTGATCAAGGTCCGCGACTGGTACGTCGGCGCCGTACTGCGCCGTCGACCGCCCGAGGTGAACGAACCGACCGCTGACTCGTCCGACGACGTGGCCCCGGATGCCCCGGGCGCGGGGAACCACGATGCGATCGACGTTCCCGCTGCCCTGGGCGCGGGGAACCACGATCTCGTCGCGGACGTGTCGGTCGATCGGAGCACGACATGACGGCACCCGACCAGTCGGCCCACGTGGTTCGCCGGTTCGCATACGGGGTGCGTCATCCCAAGCAGTGGATGACCGACCTGTGCGGCGGCGAGGCAGCCTTCCCGCTGCTCGTGCTGTTCGGGCTGAACGCCGTCGACGAACTCGACCGCACCGCGTTCGGCATCCTGTTGCCCGAGATCCGCGAGTCGTTCGACATCAACATCTCGACCGCGTTGTCCATCGTGGCCCTGTCGTCGATCGCGGCGTTGGCGCTGCAGGTTCCGATCGCCCAGTACGCCGACAAGTCCAAGCGGATTCCACTCGTGATGATCGGCGCGCTCGCCTGGGCCGGATTCTCCGGCATGACCGGCCTCGCCACCGGCCTGATCCTGCTCACGATCGCACGATCGGGATCCTCGCTCGGCAAGGCGGTGATCGACCCCACGCACAACTCGTTGATCGCCGACTACTACCCCATCGAGAGTCGTGCCCGCGTCTACAGCTTCCATCGGGCCGCCAACGCCGTCGGGGCCTTCGTCGGCCCGCTCACGGCGGGCATGTTGGCGTTCTACTTCGACTGGCGGGTGCCGTTCCTGGTCTTCGTGATCCCCACGGTGATCTTCGTGGTGCTGGCTGTTCGCATGAAGGAACCCACCCGGGGTCGTTGGGAACGCCACGCCACCGGCGCCAGCCAGGACGTGATCGACACCGAGGAGGAGTCACCGTCGTTCGCCGAGAGCTGGCGCACCGCGCACAAGGTGCAGTCACTGCAGCGGATCTGGTGGAGCCTGCCGTTCCTCGCCACGTCACTGATCGGCTTCGTCACCCTTGCGGCCCTGCTCTACGAGCAGAAGTTCGACCTCGACGAACGCGCCCGCGGTGTGGCGGCCGCGGTCGCCGAGCCGTTCGCCCTGGTCGGCCTGGTCATCGGCGCCCGCATCGCCACCCGCCGCTACGTCGGCAACGTCAAGGGCCTGATCCGGTTCGTCGCCAAGATCGCACTGCTCACCTCGTTCGCATCCGCGGGGTTCGCCTTCGCTCCGAACGTGTACATCGCTGTTGCGCTCAACTGTGTGATCTCGGCGTCGCTCGCCATCATCGGCCCTGGCGTGCTCGCTGCGCTCTCGCTCGCGATCCCACCGCGCGCCCGCGCCACCGGCTTCGCCATCGGCTCGCTGTGGGTGATCCCGGGGTTGTTCGTGCTCCCCGTGATCGGATGGGTCGCCGACAACTGGAGCATCGAGATCGGCATGCTCGTCATGATCCCGATGTTCATCATCGGCAGCTTGCTGCTGCGCAGCGTCGCCACGGTGATCGACGCCGACATCGCCCAGGTCTGGCAGTCGGCGGCCGCTCGGTCCGAGGTGCTCTACGACCGCCGCCAGGGCACCACCAACCTGCTGCTGCTGAAAGGCGTCGAGGCCGGCTACGACAATCGCACCGTGCTGCACGGCATCGACCTGCGTCTCGACGAAGGCGAGGTCGTGGCGCTGCTGGGCACGAACGGCGCCGGCAAGTCGACACTGCTCAAGTCGATCAGCGGCATCGTCGAGGCGGACCGTGGCGCCGTCGTGCTCGACGGACGCGACATCACCCACGCACCACCCAACGAGATCGCTGCGCTCGGTATCGTGCAGATGCCCGGCGGGCAGGGAGTGTTCGGTTCGCTGACGGTGAAGGAGAACCTCGAGCTCGCCGGATGGACCAACCGCCGCGATGCCGCCGGGGTCGACGCCGCCACCGACGAGGTCCTCGCGATGTTCCCGGTGCTCGCCGATCGGCTCGACTCGCCCGCGTCCAACATGTCGGGCGGCCAGCAGCAGATGCTCGCGCTGGCGATGAGCTTCGTGATGCGACCCAAGGTGCTGCTGATCGACGAGCTGTCGCTCGGCCTGGCGCCCGTGGTGGTCGGCCAGCTGCTTCCGATCGTGCGACGGATGGCCGACGACGGCGTCACTGTCGTGCTCGTCGAGCAGAGCGTCAACGTCGCCCTCACCGTTGCCGATCGGGCGTACTTCATGGAGCGCGGCACGATCAGGTTCGACGGCCCGACCGCCGACCTGCTCGAACGCCCCGACCTGTTGCGCTCGGTGTTCCTGTCGGCCGCCCACGTCGAGGAACCCTCCACCAACGGTCACCGCGACGACGACCTCGCTCCGATCGACCGGGCCGTCATCGACCGCACCGAGGCGCCGGTGTTGGCCGTGAACGACCTGTCGGTCACCTTCGGCGGCATCCGCGCCGTCAACGGCGCGACGTTCGACGTGTGGACGAGCGAGATCGTCGGGGTGATCGGCCCCAACGGCGCCGGCAAGACCACCGTGTTCGATCTGATCTCCGGCTTCACGCCGCTCGACACCGGTCAGGTGGTCTTGAACGGCCGCGACATCACGGCGCTGAACTCCTCCGGACGTGCCGCAATGGGACTCGGTCGCTCGTTCCAGGACGCGCGACTCTTCCCCGAGTTGACCGTGAGCGAGACGTTGGCCATCGCCCAGGAACGCTTCATCGGCAGCCGCAGCGTGATGGCGGCGGCACTGCACCTCCCGATGGTGGTCGACTCCGAGCAGCACGTCGCCCTGCGCGTCGACGAGTTGGTCGAGCTGATGGGCCTCGGCGACCATCGCCACGATTTCGTACGGGAGCTGTCCACCGGCACCCGACGTGTCGTCGACCTGGCGTGCCTCGTTGCACACCGGCCGGCGGTCATCCTGTTGGACGAACCCACCTCGGGTATCGCCCAACGTGAGGTGGAAGCGCTGGCGCCGGTGATCCGACGCCTTCGCGACGAGATGGGCGCGAGCCTGGTCATCGTCGAACACGACATCCCGTTCGTGTCCGACGTGTCCGACCGGCTGCTCGCACTCGAACAGGGTCAGGTCATCGCGACCGGACCGCCAGCGGACGTTCTGGCCCATCCAGACGTCGTCGAGTCCTACCTCGGCACCTCAGGTGCCGCGATCACCCGATCAGGGGGAACGGAGTAGATCATGCAACCAGCACAGGCAGAGGGCGAGGGCACCTCGTCGAACAATCTCAGGAAGTGGGGGCCGATCGGAGCGATCGTGCTCGTCGTCGCACTCGTCGCGGGCATCGTCCTCGCCACCGGCGGCGGTGATGACGACGACGGCGACGATGCGGCAGCCGACACGACCACCGCCGTCACCGAGGCGCCGGGCGCCACCGATCCACCCGACGGTACCGATGCGCCCGAGACGACCTCTCCGGACGGCACCGAGCCGGACAACACCGAACCCGGCGGCGGTGGTGGTCCTGGTGGCGACATCACGTTCCCGCTGTCGTTCAGCCAAGCCGAGGAGCAGGGCATCGAGGTCGACTGGGGCGATCGCTGCGACACCACGACCGGCAATGTCGCCGTCCAGTGGTTCTTCGCGCCCGAGTGCTACGCCCCGTTCGAGGGCGACAACGGTGGCGACACCACGCAGGGCGTCACCGCCGACACGATCAAGGTCGTCCAGTACTTCGGGCCGGACGACGACCCGATCATCAACTACCTGTCCGATGCGGTGGCGGTCACAGACACCAATGCGCAGTCCGAGCAGACCGCTCGCGACATGCTCGGCATGTTCGAGCAGTTCTACGAGTTCTACGGACGCACGATCGAGCTCGAGCCCTACGTCAGCACGGGACTCGCGAACGACGAGGTCACCGCTCGCGCCGACGCCGTGAGGATCGCCGAGGACTTCGAGCCGTTCGTCGTGCTCGGTGGCCCGGCGTTGACCAGTGCGTTCGCCGACGAACTGGCCGCGCGTGACGTGATGTGCATCGGGTGCACCCCCGGGCAACCACCCGAGTGGTATGCCGAGCGTGACCCGTTCGTGTACGGCCTGGCGATCAGCGCCGCTCAGAGCCGGACCCACGCGGTGGAATTCATCACCAAGCAGCTTGCGGGCGGCAACGCCGAGTTCGCGGGCTTCGCCGGACTCCACAGTCAGCCTCGAACCTTCGGTCACGTGTGGATCTCGTCCAGCCCGCAGTCCCCGGTGATCGCCGAGCAATTCGAAGCCGACCTGGCCGCCGGGGGCGCCACGATGGTCGAGTCGCTGCCCTACACGTTGGACCCGGGCTCGATTCAGGCGCAGGCGTCGCAGATCATCGCGAAGCTGAAGTCCTCGGGGGTCACGACCATCGTGCTCGTCAGCGACGGTATCGCACCGCGCGACCTCACCATCGAGGCAACCGCTCAGGAGTACTTCCCCGAGTGGGTCATCGCGGCGCCGGCGTTGTCGGACCTCACGGCATTCGGTCGCACCTACGACGAGATCCAGTGGGCGCACGCATTCGGTGTCACGCACGGCGCCGTTCCGGTCACGCCGGAGATCTCCGGTTTCTACGGGCTGTACCGATGGTTCATGGGAGCGGAGCCTCCGGCCAAGGACACGATCGGGCTGTTGATGCCGAACTACACGCTCCTGGCGGCGAACCTGCAGGCGACGGGACCCGACCTGACCCCGGCGAGCTTCCGCGATGCACTCTTCGCCGGGGCCGGGACCACTCCGGCGTTGACCCAGCCGTTGCTGACGTACGGCGACAAGGACTTCTGGCCCGACACCGACTACAACGGCGTCGACGACGCCACGTTGGTCTGGTGGGATCCGGAGGCGACCGGACCAGACGAGATCCGCAAGGAGGGCACCGGCATGTGGACGTTCGTCGACGGTGGCAAGCGCTACCTGCCAGGCGAATGGCCGACCGACGTCAAGCTCTTCGACCCGGAGGGGGCGGTCACGATCTACGAGACACCGCCGCCGGAGGAGACCCCACCCTCGTACCCCAGTCCCAACGGCTGACGTGCGTCTCGCGGTGAGCGGTGGGTGCCCTCGTGGCGCTCGCCGCTCACCGTCTGCGGCTCGTGGCTCGTGGCTCGTGGCTCGGGGCTCGTGGTCGGGGCCTCGTGGCTCGGGGTCGGGGTCTCG
>CAZJUC010000124.1:0-9595 GCA_964549065.1 uncultured Ilumatobacteraceae bacterium | reverse complement strand
CAAGAAGAAGACCAGCGTCCTCGTCATCGAGAAGGTCGAGTACATCGACTACAAAGACGTCGACCTGCTGCAGCGCTTCATGAGCGACCGGGCGAAGATCAAGAACCGTCGGGTCGCCGGTAACACGCTGCAGCAGCAGCGCGAGATCGCGAACGCGGTCAAGGTCGCCCGCGAGATGGCGCTGTTGCCGTACGCAAAGCGCGTCGCCTCCACCCGCACCGGTGGCCGTGGCCGCGATGGCGGCGGCCGTGACGGTGGCCGCGAGGGCGGTCGCGATCGCGACGCCAGCCTGAACGACGACGTCAACGACACCGTGGTCGACGAGACCACCGAGGGTGCCGAGGGCGTCGACACCACCGGCGTCGACGAGACCGAGGAGGTCTGAGCAATGAAGGTCATTCTCCGCTCCGATCTCGACGGTTTGGGCAAGCGCGGCGACATCGTCGACGTGGCCGACGGTCACGCTCGCAACTTCCTGCTCCCGAAGGGCCACGCGATGGCCGCCTCGGAGGGCGCCATCGAGCAGGCCGGTCGTATGCGTCAGGCCCGCGATCAGCGTGACACCAGCGCACGCGAAGCCGCCACCCAGATCGCCAGCACCCTCGTGCCCAAGGTGATCACGGTCACCAGCAAGGCCGGCCCCGAGGGCAAACTCTTCGGGTCGGTCACCGCTGCCGACGTCGCTGCTGCTGTCCAGGAGCAGACCGACATCGAGATCGATCGTCGGCGGCTCGAGGTCGACGTCATCAAGACGACCGGCCAGCACACGGTGACGGCGTCGCTGCACAGCGAGGTGTCGTTCCCGATCACGATCGACGTCGTCGCCGCCGACTGACGTCCTGCACCTTGCCGCCGATCGGCGGTCCGGTGTGCGCTTCGAAACCAAGGGCAGTCCCACTGACCGAACGCGCCTGTCCACAGGTGTGTCCACAGGTGGCTGATCCACAGGTATCCGCCGTTGTCCACAGCTGGTCAACAGCCAAGACCCAGGGTTGTTCCTCTTCCATCACACAGGAACTCCCTGGAAGAGTGGGGTCCCCATGTCGATCGACGAACAATTCGCAACCAGCCGCAACCAACGGGCCAACGCTGGGCCGAACCGCAGCGGACGAGTCCCTCCCCACAACCTCCAAGCCGAGGAGTCGGTCCTCGGTGCGCTGCTGCTGAGTCGTGATGCGATCGGCGTGGTGGGTGAAGCGGGGCTGAACGTGCGCGACTTCTACAGCCCGGCACACCAGCACATCTTCGACTCGGTCCGGTCGTTGTATTCGTCGTCGGGACCGGTCGACGTGGTCACCGTCTCGGACGAACTGCGCCGCCACGGCCTGCTCGACGAGGTCGGCGGGATCGAACGGCTGAACGATCTGCAGAACGCCACACCGTCGGTGTCGGGTGCCGAGCACTATGCCCGCATCGTGATGGACACGGCGCTGCTGCGACGCCTGATCCACACCGCCGGTGAGATCACCGACCTCGCATTCTCCGAGCCGGACGACGTCACCAAGGCCGTCGATCTCGCCGAGTCGAAGATGTTCGAAGTGGCCGAGGACCGTGTGGTCGATTCGACCCGGCCGATCGGTGAACTCCTCAACATCGCGATGGACCAGCTGGAGGAGAACTACGAGCGCGGCGACACGATCACCGGTGCTGCCACCGGATACGACGACCTCGACGAACTGTTGTCGGGTCTGCAGCCCAGCACGCTCAACATCGTCGGTGCCCGCCCGGCGATGGGAAAGACGGCCTTCGGGTTGGGGATGGCGACACACATCGCCAAGCATGCGGCGAAGCCGGTGCTGGTGTTCTCGCTCGAGATGGGACACTCCGAGCTGACACAGCGCATCTTGTCCAGCGAGGCCAAGGTCGACTCGACGAAGCTGCGCACCGGCAAGCTGAGCGAGAGCGACTGGTCGAAGATCGGCCTTGCCGTCGGACGTCTCGAAGTGCCGCTGTTCCTCGACGACAACCCGCAGGTCACCGTGATGGAGATCCGGGCCAAGGCTCGACGCATCAAGGCGCAACACGGCGGCCTGTCGTTGATCCTCATCGACTACCTGCAGCTGATGAGCGGCAGTGGTGCGTCCGAGAACCGTCAGCTCGAGGTCAGCGAGATCAGCCGAAATCTCAAGGTGTTGGCCCGCGAGTTGGAGGTGCCGATCGTGGCGCTCAGCCAGCTCAGCCGCAACCTCGAAGCCCGGTCGGACAAGCGGCCGATGCTGGCCGACCTGCGCGAATCAGGTTCGCTCGAGCAGGACGCCGACGTGGTGATGTTCCTGTACCGCGACGAGGTGTACAACCCCGAGTCGCCCGACAAGGGTTCGGCCGAGGTGATCGTGTCGAAGCACCGTTCCGGCCCGATCGGCACGAAACGCCTGGTGTTCCTCGGCCAGTACACGAGATTCGACAACGCCGCCCGCTCGATGTAGATCACGCCAGGGGTCAGACCCCAGGCGTGATCGTCACCAGTGGCGCAGGTCGATCGGCCAGCGGTCCCGGACCGTGTCGCCGTCGACGAGCCAGAACTGTTCGTGGCGGGCCACCGTCGGGTCGACGTGCGAGGGCCAGATCCGCACCCGGTCACCGACCTTCCAGTCGCTCGGCTCGCTGGGCGCGAGTGTGATGTGTTCGTCGGAGCAGAAGAACACGTCGCCCTCGTCCCATGACGGGTTGCCGTGGTCCATCCCGAGCGCCTTCAGTCCGCAGTCGGCGATGATCCAGCCCTTCGGGCTGATCGAGATCACGGTGGCGAGTACGGACAGCGCCTTCTCGAACGGCACCTCGAGTTCGTCGTACTGGGTGTCCATCAGCGTGTACGACCCGGCCTGGATCTCGGTGCACCAGTCGTTGAGATCCCAGGTGCCGGTGCCGCCACCCGACACGATGTCGCCGCCGACCTGCTCATGCGCCTGCAACAGGATTGCCATCGCCGCTTCGACCTTCTCGCGCTTCTTGTCGCGATCGTGCACCATCATGAGGTGGCCCTCGTAGCCCATCACGCCGCGGACCTCGAGCCCGGCCGCGCGGGCCCGGTCGGCGAGGCGGGCTGCATCCTCCACGTCGCAGCCGCAGCGGGGGAGTCCGACGTCGATGTCGACCAGTACCGAGCGCACACCACCGGCCACTGCGGCATCGAGCGTCTCGTCGGAGTCGATCGCGACGGTGATGTTCGCCTGGTCGGCGAGCGCCCCGAGACGGCCTGCATCGAGTGTCTCGTTCGCGAGCAGCAAGTCGTCGGTGAGACCGGCAGCCACCAACCCTTCGATCTCTCGCGGGGTCGCCGCACAGAATCCGTGGTGGCCGTCGGCGTGGAGGCGCTTGGCCATGTCGGTCGACTTGAAGGCCTTCACGTGCGGACGCAGTTTGTCGCCCGGCAGCACGGCGTCCATCGCCGTCAGGTTGCGATCGAACGTCGAGATGTCGACCAGCAGTGCCGGAGTGACGAGATCGGATGTGGTCGACGGATCGGCGCTCATCAACTCATCATGCCCGTTTGACCGAAATGGCGCGTGGTTGTTGCGCTCAGCGCAACGCCGGCGGGATTTTTCGGGGTGGGGTTAGCGTGAACGCGTGCAGCTCGATCTTGATTTCGTCCGCTCGAACTTCCCGGCCTTCTCCAGTCCGATCAACGACGGGCAGTCGTTCTTCGAGAACGCCGGCGGATCGTTCGCGTGCCGCCAGACGATCGATGCGCTCACCGAGTACTACACCGACCTCAAGGTGCAGCCATACGGTGAGTTCGAGTCATCGCGTCGTGGCGGCGAGTTGATGGATCGATCACGTGAGCGTTGGGCGGAGGCGCTCGGCGTGGACGCCCGCGAAGTCGTGTTCGGTCCGTCGACCACGGCGAACACGTACGTGCTCGCCCACGCATTTGCCGACGTGCTCGGGCCCGGCCATGAGGTGATCGTCACCAACCAGGATCACGAGGCCAACACCGGGGCAATCCGTCGCGCCGCGGAGCGGGTCGGCTGCGAGGTGAAGGAGTGGCGGATCGATCCCGACACCGGTCTGCTCGACGTCGCCGACTTCGAGGCCCTGCTCAGCGAACGCACGGGGCTCGTCACCGTGCCGCACGCATCGAACATCATCGGGTCGGAGAACGACGTCACCCGCATCACCCACCTCGCCCACGCCGTCGGCGCTCGGGTGATCGTCGACGGGGTGTCGTTCGCGCCGCATTCGCTGCCCGACGTCGGAGCGATCGGCGCCGACGTCTACCTGTTCAGCCTCTACAAGACCTACTCGGTCCATCAAGGGCTGATGGTGGTGCGTGCGGGGCTGATGGCCGAACTCCCCAACCAGAGCCACTTCTTCAACGACAGCGTCGCCGACAAGCGCCTCAATCCAGCTGGGCCCGACCATGCGCAGGTGGCCTCCGCCGGCGCGGTGCTCGACTACGTCGAAGCGCTCCACCAGCACCACGGAGGATCGGTCACCGACGACCTGCGCACCGCCGTGGCGCATGCCTCGATGCTCTGGCGGGCCCACGAAGACTCGCTCACGCCGCAACTGTTGGCGGCACTCGCCGATCGTGACGACGTCCGGCTGCTGGGTCCCGCCTCGCTCGACGCAGCCGCGGGTCACCGCTGCCCGACCGTCGCCTTCAGTCCGCTCGCCCACGATCCCGAGCACGTCGCACACGCCTTGGTCGAGCGTGGTGTGCAGACCAGTTCCGGCCATTACTACGCGGCCCGCGTGCTCGACGGTCTCGGTGTCGATCCCGACCGGGGCGTGGTGCGGTTGTCGTTCGTGCACTACACATCCCCTGACGATGTCGAACGAGCGGTGACCGCACTCGGTGAGGCGCTCCGCTGAAGCCCGACGGCGACAGCACACGATCCTCGTCGGACGGTCTGGCGTGCGCCATGCTGTCGCAGTGAGTTCGGACGTTGCGACGTCATTCCACGAGGGTGATCGCCGTGAGTGGCAACGCCACCCCGTCGACGTTGCTCGGTTGGCGATGCGCGTGACGCTGCTCGTCGTGGTGCTCGCGCTGACCGCGGTGTTCCCGAGCGCGCTCACGAGCGTGTCGGTCGACGTGATCGAGCTGTTCGGGCGGATGCCACGTCCGCTGCGTTACGCACTCGTCGGGGTCTCCCAGCTCGCCATCCTGGTGGTGCCGCTGGTCGTGATCGGGTGGCTCCTGGTGCGCCGGACGCGCCCCGCCACGCTGCTCGTGATCGGTGCAGGTCTCGCCGGCGGCATCGTGATGGTGCTGCTGACGGACTGGCTCGACCGGGCGGCGCCGCCGACACCGGTGATCGACCTCCCGTCGAGTTCGTTCATCGCCAGCGACTTCCCGTCGACGGCCTACCTCGCCGCGCTGGTGGCGGGTGCAACGGCTGCATCGCCGATGATGGCGGCCTCGTGGCGGAAGGCGGCGTGGATCGCCGTCGGGATCACCGCCTTGGTGCGGGTGATCACGGCCACGCAGGCCCCGGTCAGCCTCGTGGTCACCCTGGTGTTGGGCAGCGCGATCGGATCGGCAGTGCTGGTCGCGTTCGGTTCGCCGCAGCGCCGACCCGGGTCGGCCACCCTGCGCGCTGGGCTCGCAGCGGCAGCGTTCGAGGTCGACGAGTTGGGCGACGAGCAGCGGGTTCGTGACGTGCGCACGTATCAGGGGGCCGCCGATGGGCGTGCCATCGAGGTGACCTACCTCGACCAGGACGACCGCGATGTCGAGCTGTTCTCGCGGGTGATGCGCTCGATCCTCGTGCGCGACGTCGACGAGCAGCGTCTCTCGGTGAAGCCCCGCGTGCGTGCGGCCCAGCTGGCTCTGAGCACCTCGATGGCCGAGCGTGCCGGAGTGCGTGTTCCCGCTGTGCTGTCGGTGGCGCCGACCGAAGGCGACAGCTCGATCATCGTCACCGAGTCGCCTCCGGGTCGGTCCCTCGACGAACTGGGCATCGATGACGTCAGCGACGCTGCGCTCGACGACGTCTGGCGTCAGGTCGAGCTGCTCCACGATGCACACATCGCCCACCGGTCGCTGAGTCGCGAACACCTGGTGATCGACGGCGACACCGTCACGATCGTCGGGCTCGACACGGCCCTGCTCGCCTCGAGCCCCGAATCGCGCGCCGTCGATCGGTCGGAGCTCATCGTGTCGACGGCGCTGGTCGTCGGGGTCGATCGGGCGCTCGATGCCGCAGTTCGTGGAGCATCGGCCGACGAACTCGTAGCGACACTGCCGTTCGTGCAGCTGCCGGCGCTTCCGGCTCACGCACGACGCGTCGCGAAGAAGCCGAAGCACTTCGTCGACGATCTGCGAGCCGGCTTGCAGGAACGGCTCGGTGTCGAAGCGGTCGAACTCGCCGAACTCGAGCGCATCAGCATCGCGAAGATGGTCAGTTGGCTCGGCTTCGCCGTCCTTGCCTTCTTTCTCCTGACGCTGGTCAGCAACTGGTCCGACATCGTCGATGCGATGTCGGGGCTCAACCCGTGGTGGATCGTGCCGATCGTGATCGTCACCCTCCTCGGCACGGTCGGTGGAGCGATGTCGCTGTCGGGCTCGGTGATCCGCCCGATCGCGCTCGGCGAAGCGACGATCGTGATGTTCGGGCAGTCGTTCCTCAACCGGTTCACCCCGATGAACGCCGGCGGCATGGCGATGCGGATCCGTTACCTCCAGAAGGGCGGTACCGACGCCACTGTGGCCACTGCAGCGATCGGTCTCACCTCTGCGGCCAGCGGCGTAATGCAGGTGCTGTTCTTCGTGTTCTTTCTGCTCTGGACGAACTCGGACCCGACCGGGGGTCTCGACCTGAACGAGGGCGGGGGCCCCGACGCCTCGATCATCGCAGTGTTCGTCGGCGCCATCGTGGTGGCGGCCATCGTGATCGCTGCCGCGCCGAAGCTCCGTCAGTGGATCGTCGGCTTCGTGCAGTCGACGTTCGCCAAGATCAAACACGACTTCGGCGAGCTCGCACGCCGACCTACCAAACTGGCGCTGCTCTTCGGCGGTCAAGGTCTCGCAAAGCTCACGACGATCGTCGCGTTCGCGCTGGCGTGTCGTGCCTTCGACATCGACCTGTCGTTCGTCCAGATCGGCGCGCTGTACATGGTGGCCAATACCGTTGCCTCCGCAGTACCGACGCCCGGTGGCGTCGGCGCGATCGAGGCGGCGTTGGTGTTCTCGCTCACAGGGGCCGGCGTCGACGACGCCACGGCGTGGGCGGCGGTGCTGTTGTTCCGGTTGATCAACTACTGGTTCCCGACGATTCCCGGCTACGTCAGCCTCCGGGTCAGCGAGCGTCGCCAACTGGTCTGACCGAGCCCATCGCCTACGCTTCCCACGTGACCGCAGCTGCTCCCGTCGTCGGTGTCGTCATGGGCTCGTCGAGCGATTGGCCGACGATGTCGAGGGCGGTCGAGATCCTCGAGTCGTTCGGGGTGCCCCACGAGGCCAAGGTGGTCAGCGCCCACCGGATGCCCGACGACATGTTCGCCTACGCCGAGGCGGCTGTCGGCCGAGGAGTGCGGGCGATCATCGCGGGCGCTGGTGGCGCAGCGCATCTACCGGGGATGCTCGCGGCCAAGACGACCGTGCCCGTGCTCGGGGTGCCGGTGGCGTCGCGCCATCTGTCGGGGCAGGACTCGCTCTACTCGATCGTGCAGATGCCTGCGGGCGTGCCGGTGGCGACGTTCGCAATCGGCGAGGCCGGAGCGACCAATGCAGCGTTGTTCGCGGTGTCACTCCTGGCACTCGACGATCCGTCGCTGGCGGATGCGCTCGACGCGTACCGGGCGGAGCGTCGAGACGTCGCAGCATCGTCGCAGCTCCCACCGTCATGACCAGTGCACCGATCGTTCCCCCGGCGACGCTCGGCATCCTCGGGGGCGGTCAGCTCGGACGGTATGCGGTGATGGCGGCGGCGTCGATGGGCTACCGCACGATCGTGCTCGACCCCGATCCGTCGGCCCCTGCCGGGTTGCTCGCCCACGAGCATCTCGTGGCCGCCTACGACGACCCCGATGCGCTGCGGCGGCTTGCGTTCGACTGTGATGCGGTCACGACCGAGTTCGAGAACCCTCCGGCCGATGCTCTCGACGACCTGGCCGCCACGGTCGTCGTCGCCCCCTCGCCGGCCGCGGTACGCATCGCGCAGGACCGCGTCGCCGAGAAGGCGTTCCTCGTCGAGAACGGCTTCCCGGTCGGTCGCTACCAGGTGCTCGACGACGACGACCCGGTGGTCGACGCATCGCTGGTCGATGCCGGCGCCATCATCAAGACTGCCCGCCTCGGCTACGACGGCAAGGGTCAACGGACCGTTGCCGGTGTCGCAGAGACCGTTGCCGCATGGGCTGACCTCGGTGGTGTGGGCTGTGTGGTCGAGCAATGCCTCGTGCTCGACACCGAGCTGAGCGTGATCGTCGGCCGCACCCCGTCTGGTGATGTCGAGGCCTGGCCGGTGGCCGAGAACACCCATGTCAACGGCATTCTCGACCTGTCGGTGGTGCCCGCAGCGGTGCCGACCCCAATGGAAGACAGGGCCGTCGGTCTGGCCATGGCGATCGCCGATGCCCTCGATTACGTCGGGGTGCTGGCCGTGGAGTTGTTCGTGGTCGACGGCGAGTTGCTGGTCAACGAGCTCGCGCCACGTCCGCACAACAGTGGTCACTGGACACTCGATGCCAGCACCACCAGTCAGTACGAGCAGCAGGTGCGAGCCGTGTGCGGGTTGGGCCTCGGCTCGACGGCGATGACCGCCCCGGCGATCGCGATGGTCAACCTGCTCGGAGACCTCTGGGCGGGCGGTCGGCCGGACTGGGCCGTCGTGCTCGACGATCCGCACGCCAAGCTGCATCTCTACGGCAAGTCAGAGGCTCGGCCCGGCCGGAAGATGGGCCACCTCACCGTGGTCGCTCCCGGGACCACTGCAGCGGCGGCGCGGGCGCTGGAACTCAGAGCGGCTGCCGCGCGATGACCAGCGTGTCGAGCGCGGTCTTCGTGCCGTCAGCCGTGTCGACTCGGCGTTCGGCGACCTCGGCGGTGCTGATGTCGAGCCCGTCGAGCGCTGCCACCGTGTCGTCGACGGTGTAGCAGACATCCGCGGACGGCGGTCCCCCGTGGCCGTATTCGACGTTCGATCGGTCGTGGGCGATCACCAACAACGTGCCTCCCGGCGCGAGCCAGGTTGCTGCGTGCTCGAGCACGATGCGTTGCTGGTCGGATGGCAACTGCAGGTACGACAGCACCACGAGGTCGACCGGCGCGTCCGGTTCCCAGGTCGTTGCATCCGCCTGCACGGTGGTGATCGTCGCACCGTGCTCGGCGGCGAGTTGCTGCGCCTTGTCGAGGCCGACCTGCGAGAAGTCCACGGCGGTCACGGTCCAACCGCGGCTGGCCAACCAGACGGCGTTGCGTCCCTCGCCGGCTCCGAGATCGATCGCGGTCCCCGGTTCGAGGTCGGCGAGGTTGGCCTCCACGAACTGGTTCGCCCGTCCGGTCCAGATCAGTTCACTCGTCGAATACCGCTCATCCCACTGGGTGCTGTCCATCCCATCAGTCTCGCGCCCGATCCCCACGTTCGTGTGACAGAACGGGTGGGCCGTCCCACCGAGAATGCAGCGCAAACGATCGCGCTCAGGTGAC
>CAZJUC010000123.1:0-9614 GCA_964549065.1 uncultured Ilumatobacteraceae bacterium | reverse complement strand
CCCGTTCACGTCGGCCACCAGCTTCGTGCTGCTGATGTCGTCGCTCACGATGGTGTTGTCGGTGTCCGCGGCGAAACGCAAGGACGAACGCGGCACCCGCCTGTGGCTCACCGTCACCGCCCTGCTCGGCGGGTTGTTCCTCGCCGGCCAGGTGTACGAGTTCACGGTCTTCTACCGTGAGGGCCTGGGCTACACGACCAGCCTGTTCTCGTCGAGTTTCTACACGCTCACCGGTTTCCACGGCGTCCACGTCGCCGTCGGCATCATCATGCTGCTGGCGTTGGTCGGCATGCTCGCCAAGGGCCGCATCGTCGGCGACAAGGCCGAAACCGTCGAGATGGTCGGGCTGTACTGGCACTTCGTCGACGTCGTCTGGATCGTGATCTTCACCCTCGTCTACCTGGTGCCGGCATGAGCAGCGACACCGAACTCTCCACCACCGGCGACGCCGTCGAGCACGACGCAACAGCGAACGACGACCTCTACCACCACGAGATCTCCGACAAGACCTACATCCTGATCGCGCTCTTCCTCGCGGTGCTCACGGCGATGGAGGTCGCGGTCACCGAGATCGCCGGCATGCCCGAAGCGCTGCTGATCCCGTCGTTGCTGATCATGATGGTGATCAAGTTCTTCGTCGTCGTCAGTTACTTCATGCACCTCAAGCACGACAGCGCGCTGTTCAAGTTCGGTTTCTACATCGGACTCGGCGGGGCCATCGTGTTGTATTCGGTGATGCTCACCACGTTCCACTTCTTCCTCGCCTGAACGACCCCTCGGAGGGGCACCCCCATGCTCGCTCAAGTTCTCGATCCCTGGCGCTTCCAATGGCACCCGGAAGTCTGGGTACTCGTCGCATTCCTGACCGCCTCGTACGTCTACATGGTCCGCGTCATCGGTCCGAGAGCGGTTGCCCCCGGCACACCGGTCGTGTCGCGCTTCAACATCGGATCCTTCGTCGGTGCCATGCTGATGCTGTGGATCGCCAGCGACTGGCCGATGCACGATGTGGGCGAGGAGTACCTCTACTCGGCGCACATGTTGCAGCACATGATGCTGAGCTACTTCCTTCCGCCACTGGTGTTGATGGCCACGCCGCAGTGGCTGCTGCGGGTGCTCGTCGGCGACGGCAAGTTCTACCGCGTCGTCGCATTCATGTGCCGGCCGTGGTTCGCCGCAATCGCGTTCAACGCCGTCATCGTCATCACCCACATCCCCGGGCTCGTCACCGCATCGGTCGACAACGGGCCGCTGCACTACTCGCTCCACTTCGCCGTGGTGATCGCCTCGCTGCTGATGTGGATGCCGGTCGTCGGCCCGTTCCCCGAACTGCAGATCGGGCCACTCGCCAAGTGCCTGTACCTCTTCGTCCAGTCGCTGGTGCCGACGATCCCGGCAGCGTGGCTCACGTTCGCCGAGGGTGCGGTCTACGAGACCTACGACCAACCGGTACGGGTGTGGGGGCTGTCCGTGCAACACGACCAGCAGCTCGCCGGCGCCATCATGAAGACCGGTGGCGGCATCTTCCTCTGGGCGATCATCATCTTCTTGTTCTTCAAGCGGTTCGCCGCCGGGTACCACGAGGCCAACCGTGACAGTTATCGGCGCCGGCACCCGATCCCTGCGGCCGAGCTGACCGGCGATGCCGCCACCGACAACGACGTCCCGTTGACCACCGCCGACGTCGAGCGAGCGTTCGCTCAGGTGCGTACCGCTCCCGACGACCGCCCGTCGTAGCGATCGTCGGACAACGGACCCGACACTGGCCGGGCGCCGGCAGCTAGCGTTCGTTGACGTGATCGACCAGCGGCTCCTGCGCACCGACCTCACCGGCGTCAAGTCGGCGTTGGCACGTCGCGCGAGCCCCACATTGCTCGACGAAGTCGACCAGGCGGCGCTCCTCGACACCCGGCTGGTCGACATCACCGCCCGCCGCGACGCCGTCCGCGCCAGGATCAACGCGATCTCGAAGGACGTCGGGCGCCTCCGCCGAGACGGCGACGTCGCCGCAGCCGAGGCCTTGCAGTCCGAGAGTCGCCGGCTCGGTGACGAGGAGCGCGCCCTCGACGGTGAACACGAGCAGGTGTCGTCGGCGTTGCGCGAGCTGCTCCTCGGCATTCCCAATCTGCCCCACCCCGACGCCCCCGACGGCGAGGGCGACGCCGACAACCCGGTGGTCACCGGGCCGATCGGCCTGCCCGACGAGGTGCCCGACCACCTGCGGGTTCCGCACTGGGAGACCGCCGAGGAACTCGGGATCCTCGACAACGAACGCGCCGTCAAGATCTCCGGTGCGATGTTCACCATGCAGCGCGGCGCCGGTGCCACCCTCGCTCGGGCGCTCTGCCAGTACGGCCTCGACCTGAACGCCGACGCTCACGAAGAGGTGCGCCCACCGTCGTTGGTCAGCACCGCCACGCTCACCGCCACCGGTCAGCTGCCGAAGTTCGCCGACGACGCATACGCGATCGAACGCGACGACCTGTGGTGCATCCCCACCGCCGAGGTGCCGCTCACGTCGATCTACGCCGACGAGACCCTCGACGACCGCGAGCTGCCCATCCGGGTGATGGCCCACAGCGCGTCGTACCGGCGCGAGGCCGGCTCGGCAGGACGCGACACCCGGGGGATGTTGCGCGCCCACGAGTTCGACAAGGTCGAGATCCTCGCGTTCGCCACGCCCGAGCAGGCGCCGGCGCTGCTGACCGACATGGTCGAGCGGGCCGAGCGGGCGATCGCCGGGCTGGACCTGCCGTACCGGATCATCGAGATCTGCACCGGCGACATGGGCCAGAGTCACCACCGCAGCTTCGACGTCGAGGTGTACGCACCTGGCGCCGACGCCTGGCTCGAGGTGTCGTCGATCAGCTGGTTCGGCGACTATCAGGCGCGTCGGGGCAACGTGCGGTTCAAGCGCCACGACGCGGACGGCAAGCCGGTGAAGGGCACCGAGTTCGTGCACACGCTCAACGGCTCGGCGCTCGCGGTGCCGCGGGTGTGGGCGGCGATCATCGAGAACCACCGCAACCCGGACGGCTCGGTCACCGTGCCCGAGGTGCTGCGACCGTACATGCGCGGCATCGAACGGATCGAGGCCCCGACGGAGTCGAAGGCCGAGTGAGCCGATGACCGACTGGGCTGCCCCCGACAAGCGGGCCGAGCTGTGGGGTCGGCGCGTCCAGTACGAGACGGCCGGCATCGATGTCACCGACGTCGACCCCGACCCGGTCGTGCAGTGGCACCGGTGGCACGACGACGCACTGTCGGGCGGTGTCGCCGAGCCGAACGCGATGACGCTCGCCACGATCGGCGCCGACGGTGGTCCCGATGCCCGAATCGTGCTCGTTCGCGGCGTCGATCAGCAGGGCCTGGTCTTCTACACGAACCACGAGAGCGCCAAGAGCCGCCAACTCGACGCCGCGTCGACGGCGTCGGCGGTGTTCTCCTGGCTCGACCTGCACCGACAGGTCAGGGTCCGCGCCAGCGTCGAGCGGGTGTCCGACGCCGACAGCGACGCGTATTTCGCATCGCGCCCACGCGCGAGCCAACTCGGGGCCTGGGCATCTCCACAGAGCGACGAGATCGCCGATCGGTCGGTGCTCGAAGAACGGGTGATCGCGTTCGACGAGCGCTTCGCCGACGGCGACGTGCCCCGCCCGCCGCACTGGGGTGGCTGGCGGTTGGTCCCGTTCGAGTGGGAGTTCTGGCAGGGCCGCCCCAGCCGCCTCCACGATCGCCTCCGCTATCGCCTCGTCGACCGAGACCGAAGCAACGACCCGTCCAGCGCGAGCAGCGGGTGGTCCATCACCCGCCTCGCTCCCTGACTTCCCTCAGCCACTCCACGCTGAAGCCCCAACCCGAGCCCGAACCCGAGCCCAAACCCGAAAAATTGCGCCAGCGTCCCGCTGAGCGCAACGATCACGCGCCAATTCGGTGATGGCGGAAGCCCCAACCCGAAATGGCGCGTCTGCGTCCCGCTGAGCGCAACGCTGACGGGATTTTTCGGACTGGTGGGGCTGGAGGGGGAGGGCCTGGCGGTGGGAACGATCGGGAAACTGCTGGTGGGAGGGTTGAACCGGGGTCGGCAAGGGACGAGGCTGTCGAGATGACGAAGGTGCTGGTGGTCGACGACGAGCCGACCGTGCGTGAAGTGGTGGTCGGCTACCTGCGTCGCGACGGCCACGATGTCGCCGAGGCCGGCGACGGCACGGTCGCGCTGGAGCTGCTCGAGGCCGATCCGCCCGACCTGGTGGTGCTCGACATGATGTTGCCCGGCGTGCACGGCCTCGACGTGCTGCGTCGCGTGCGCTCCACCAGCGACATCCCGGTGATCATGCTCACGGCCCGTGCCGAGGAGTCCGATCGGGTCGCCGGCCTCGAACTCGGTGCCGACGACTACGTCGTCAAGCCGTTCTCACCGCGCGAACTCGCCGCCCGGGTGAACGGTGTGCTGCGCCGCACCAACGGGCGTCAGACGGCGCCACCCGGGCCGATCGTGCACGGGGCGCTCACCGTCGATCCGCTGAGCCGCCAGGTCACACTCGACGGCCGCGACATCGAGATGACGCCGAAGGAGTTCGACGTCCTGGCATTCCTGGCAGGCTCGCCCCGACAGGTGTTCTCGCGGGCGCAGTTGCTCGAATCGGTGTGGCAGTCGTCGCCCGAGTGGCAGGACCCGGCGACGGTGACGGTGCACGTCCGTCGGATCCGGAACAAGATCGAGGACGACGCCGAACATCCGCGCTGGATCACCACGGTGTGGGGCGTCGGGTATCGGTTCGAGCCGTGATCGAGTCCGTCCAGGGTCCGCGTCGGACGCCGATGCGACCGCTCGACCGCATCGGCGTCCGCTTCGTGTTGGCGATGCTGGCCGTCCTCGGCGTGGCGGTGCTGATGATCGCGATCGCTGCGCAGTCGATGTTCATCAACGACCAGGACCAGCGCCTCTTGATGTGGGTGCTGGTGCCGGCAGTGCTCGGTGCGGCACTGGTCGCGATGCTGATGGCTCGGCCGGTCGCCCGTGACGCCTCGAAGATCTGTGATGCGGCCATGCGAGTCGCCGACGGCGATCTCAGCGTGCGAACCGGCGTGGTTCGTTCCGACGAGTTGGGCGAGGCGGCGGCGATGTTCGACAAGATGGTCGATCGGCTCGATTCGATCGAGAGCGAGCGCGCGACGATGCTCTCGTCGATCTCGCACGACCTGCGCACGCCGCTGGCTGCGCTCCGAGCGTCGGTCGAGGCGATCCGTGACGGCGTCGCTCCCGACCCCGACGCCTACCTCTCCGGCATGGAGCGCCAGATCACGGCGTTGGCATCGCTGGTCGAGGACCTCCAGCTCCACAGTCGCATCGTGAGCGGCACCATCGAGATGACCCGGACGCGACTCGATCTCACCGAACTCGCCGACGAAGCCATGGAGACGTTGCGTCCGCTCGCCGAGACCCGTGCGGTCTCGCTGTTGCTCGAAGCGCAACAGCGGGTCACGATCGAGGCCGACGCGCCGCAGCTCGGTCGCGTGATCCGCAACCTGCTCGAGAACGCCATCCGTCACGCGCCGGAGGGCTCGAAGGTTCTCGTGCAGGTGGCCTCCGACACGCAGTGGGCGACGTTGCGCGTCGTCGACGAAGGAGAGGGGTTTCCCGCCGACTTCCGCGACCGGGCATTCGAGCCGTTCGCCCGCGCCGACCCCGCTCGCGACCTGCGCACCGGGACCGCCGGGCTCGGCTTGTCGATCGCACGCGGCATCGTGACGGCGCACGGGGGCACGATCGACGTGGTCGACGGCCCAGGCGGCGTGGTCGAGGTAGCGCTACCGCGCTGACCCGGACTGCGCTGACCCGGACTGCGCTGTCGCGGACTGCGCTGTCGCGGCCGGCCACGACGTCGCAGCCTCGGCGAGGCCGTCGATGAGCGACTCGGTGTGCGGGGTCAGTCCGGGGCCTTCCCAGTCCCACCACAGCGGGCTCGAGCCGCGCACCCTCGGTGGGAGTTCGATCTGCACACCGCGGTCACGCGGCAGGTTGACCGGGTTCGCCGGATGGAGCCCACGCAACTGCTTCGGGATCGTGTCGATCTCGGTGCGGATGTCGTAGGCCGGCAGGTTGCGTCGGAGGGCGTCGCCGACGTGCTCGGCGAACGGTCGGTTCGCACCTCCGAGCAGCAACGACCCGAACAGCCCGCGACGTCCGTAGCCGTGCACCGTGATCACGACGTCGACATGTTCGACGAAGGCAGCGAGGTGGTCGGACTCGCTCGGTGCGACCTTGATGGAGGGCAGGTGATCACGCATGCCGGGTGGTTGGATCACGCTGTAGCACGAGGCATCCGCCCGCTCGGCGGCCCGCCGAGCGATCACGTCGGTCATCGCTTCGAGCGCGCCGCCGTGATATGCCATGAATCCGATCCGGCCCCGTAGTTCGCTGACCTCCTGCACCCCTGGCTGGGCGAGGAGGCTGGCGAACGCGGTCACCGTCCCATGATCGCATCATCTCGGCTCTACAGTGATGTCGATGCTCGTGTGGATGGACTTGGAGATGACCGGACTCGATCACACGACCGACGTGATCGTCGAGATCGCAACGATCATCACCGATGACGACTTGACCATCATCGCCGAAGGCCCCGATCTGGTGATCCACCAGCCCGACGACGTGCTCGCGGACATGGACCCGTTCGTGGTCGAGATGCACACCAGGTCAGGGCTGCTCGAGCAGATCAAGGCCTCCGATGTCAGCCTCGAGTCCGCCGGCGCCGCGACCCTCGAGTTCATCAAGCAGCACGTTCCCGAACCGGCGAGCGTGCCGTTGTGCGGGAACTCGATCGGCACCGACCGACGTTTCCTGGCGGCATACCTCCCCGACATCGAGAACCATCTGCACTACCGCTCGATCGACGTGTCGAGCGTGAAGGAACTCGTCAAGCGCTGGTACCCGGGAATCGACGCCCATCGCCCTCGCGGTCAGGGCTCGCACCGTGCGCTCGACGACATCCGCGAGTCGATCCGCGAGATGGCCTACTACCGCGAGCACGTCTTCGTCGACGCTGCGTCCGCGCCGGTTCCCGAGCCGGAGCCCGGCGATGACCAGTCGGACGAAGACCACCGATCGGTCGAGTCGGTCGAATCGGCCGAATCGGCCGAATCGGTCGAATAGGGACCATCGGCCCTCTCCGGTTCATACCTGAGGGGGTACTCTTGACGACGACAGCGAGGCCGGGTCCTCCAATCCCCGGACCGCTCAGCCATCTGCCGGAGCCGATAGGTTCCGGCAGATGCGCGCTGTCGTTCTCCGTTCCCATGGTGGCCCAGAGGTCTTGACGATCGAGGAGGTCGACGACCCCGTTCCGGGACGGGACGAGCTGGTCGTCGACGTCGAGCACACTGCGATCAACCGCGCCGACATCCTGCAACGGATGGGGATGTATCCCGACCCGCGCAACCAGCCGCTCGAGGTCCCCGGGCTGGAATACGCCGGTGTGGTGTCCGCTGTCGGTGCCGACGTCACCGGGTGGTCGGTCGGCGACCGGGCGATGGGCATCGAAGCAGGTGGGTGCTACGCCGAGAAGGTCGTGACGCACGCCCGCCAGGCGCTGCCGGTGCCCGAGGTCGTACCGTCAGCGGACGCCGCCGCGATCCCCGAGGTGTTCCTGACGGCCTGGGATGCGCTCGTCGTCCAGGGCGGGCTCACCAGCGGACGGTGGGCGCTCGTGCACGCCGGGGCATCCGGGGTCGGCACCGCCGGCATCCAGATCGCCAAGGCGGTCGGAGCACGCATCGCGGTGACCTGTTCGGCCGGGAAGATGGACGCGTGCCGTGACCTCGGAGCCGACGTGGTGCTCGAACGCAGCCCGGCCGACTGGCTCGCCGCGCTCGGCGGGGAGGTCCCCGGTGGTGTCGACGTCGTGCTCGACGTCGTCGGCGGCGACGAGACCGGCCGCAATCTCGAGGCAGTTCGTACCGACGGCACCATCGTGCAGGTCGGTCTGATGGGCGGTGGCAACGCATCGGTGAACGTCGGCCTCATCCTGTCGAAGCGGATCACCTGGATCGGCACCACCCTGCGGTCCCGCCCGGTGGAACGCAAGCTCGCCCTCGCTCAGCGCTTCATCGACGAGATGATTCCGCTGTTCGCCAGCGGTGAGCTGGAGCCGGTGATCGACTCGCGCTTCGCGTTCGACGACATCGCCGAGGCCCACCGGCACATGGAAGCCAACGCGAACGTCGGCAAGATCCTGATCGATCTCTGAAGTTCAGCGCGGTCTGGCCGCGACCGACCGTTGCTTCCAGGTGACCTCCTGGCGCAGGGCGACCGCGATCAGGCTGCGGAGGAAGATCGCCGCGAAGACCGCGACGGCCACCGGGTAGAGCAACGCAGTGAGCACGCGCATCGAACCGGCACGCCGGCCGAGCACCCAGAACTGCGTCGCGCACAGCGGGTACAACAGCGGTTCGACCAGCCATCCGCCGGCCAGCGACCACACCCACAGCACGGTCGCGAGCGTGAGCCACCAGGGGGTGCAGCGCGCACCGGTGGCGATGGTGCGTGTCCAACCCTGCACCAGCTGGGCGAATCCCGCCGGGTACATCCGAAACGACGTGTCCGGCCGACCGCTGAACATCACCGAACGCCCGACGAGTTCGGCGAGGCCGATGTCCTCGGTGTGGAGATGACGTACCGCACGGTGGCCGCCGACCCGGTCGTAGACGCTCCGGTCGATGGCCAGCACCGGCCCGAACGCCACCGTCGGCGCCAGACGTCGACCGGCGGCGGTGAAGCCGCCCGTTCCCATCAGAGTCGCCACGTTCGCCAAGAGGCTTGCCTGCTCGACCCAGGAACCGGTCTGGTGCCAGGGCTGCATCGAGATCACCGCTCCCGGATCACGCGCACCGGCGAGCGCGAGACGGTCGAGCAGGTCGGGTCCGGGGCGGACGTCGGCGTCGACGAACAGCAGAGTGGGAGCCGTCGTCGCCGCCGCACCGCGCCAGCAGGCGTGCGGCTTGCCGAGCCAACCATCGGGGAGTTCCGGCGGGTACACCACGCGTGCGCCGAGTCGGGTGGCGATCTCTCCCGTGCCGTCGTCGGAGTGGTCGTCGACCACGACGAGCTCGTCGCCGGCACACAGCTGCGCGCTCAGCGCCGGCAGGAGGTAGTCGAGCGCTGCCGCCTCGTTGCGCGCCGGCACGACGATCGCGAACGGTCGACGTTCGACGGGCGCGACCCCACGATCGGGCAGCGGCCGCAACCGCCAGAGCAGCAGCCACCCGAGCGTCCAGCCGACGGCGAACAGCGCGAGATCCACCGTTCCACTCTTGCTGGTGCGGCCTCGGTCGACCAACGCCGCCGTGCACGATCTCGGTGAATGCGAGAAACTCCCTTGACCTCTGCACGGCGAACGTGGTTGTGTATCGATCCGGGTCAGCACTTCGGCGCCCGCGACGAGTCACGAGAGGATCCACGATGAGCATCACGCCCACCGCCACCATCCCCTCGGCCTCGCCGCGCCCGTACGTCGCCGCGACGCAGCACTCGGCTCGCTCGTTCGGTTCGTTCCCGCACCCGTCCGTCGGTTCCTGGGTGTGCTCGGGCCACATGTCGGCCGAGCACGACCCGAGCG
>CAZJUC010000122.1:0-9637 GCA_964549065.1 uncultured Ilumatobacteraceae bacterium | reverse complement strand
CGGACCGGTGTCGTAGAGGAAGACGGGTCGCCACAGCCCGCCCGGGTTGCGGTTCGCGCCGATTCCGGTGGGACTCTGGAAGACGCCGGTGATGTTCCGGCGCCCAGCGGTTCCGGTCTGGGGCGAGCACGTGACCTCGACGGCGAGCACGTGGTCGTGATCGATCCGTGACAGTGAGGTGACGTCGAAACTGTGGCTCGAGAAGTAACCCTCCGGGTCGCCCAGGTAGGCGCCGTCGAGCCAGACGTCGGCCTGGTAGAAGACGCCGTCCAAGGTGATCCATCGGCGCCGGCCCTCGGCGGGTGGCTCGGCGCTGAAGCGATGGCGGTACATCAGCGGACCGTCGCTCGTGCGGAAGTCGGGGTGGTCCTGCCAGTGGCCGGGCACGTCGATGGGCGACCAGGTCGTGTCGTCGGCGTCGATGCCGACACCGGAGCGCCGCACGTCGTCGTCGGCCTCGGCCGCCAGCCACGAGCCGGACAATCGCATGGAGGCGATCGTAGGCCGAGCGGAGACGACTGTGGCGCTCGCATGCTCAGCGTCGCCGTGGTCGGGGTAGGTTCGAGAGATGGCTGACACGGACCGACCGCAGGTGACGACGTTGGGGGAACTCCGGGCATCTGGCTGGGTGTCTCGCCCCGTGAAGCAGGAGGTGCGTGAACACGCCATCGAGAAGGTGGCGGCGGGTGAGCCGCTCTTCGCAGGGGTCTCCGGCTACGAGGACACCGTCATGCCGCAGCTCGAGAACGCACTGCTCGCCGGGCACGACGTGATCTTCCTGGGCGAACGTGGTCAGGCCAAGACCCGCATGATCCGCTCGCTCACCGGGCTGCTCGACGAGTGGATGCCGATCATCGCCGGCAGCGAGATCAACGACGACCCGTACGAGCCGGTGTCGAAGCACGCTCGCGACCTCGTCGACGAGTTGGGCGACGACACCCCGATCCACTGGGTGCACCGCAGCGAGCGCTTCGGCGAGAAGCTGGCCACGCCCGACACGTCGATCGCCGATCTGATCGGCGAGGTCGATCCGATCAAGGTGGCCGAGGGTCGGTACCTGTCCGACGAACTCACCCTCCACTACGGCCTCGTGCCGCGCACGAATCGTGGCATCTTCGCGATCAACGAGTTGCCCGACCTCGCCGAGCGCATCCAGGTCGGCATGCTCAACGTGCTCGAAGAGCGTGACGTGCAGATCCGCGGCTACAAGATCCGGCTTCCGCTCGACGTGATGCTGCTCGCGTCGGCGAACCCCGAGGACTACACCAACCGTGGTCGCATCATCACGCCGCTCAAGGATCGGTTCGGCAGTCAGATCCGAACGCACTACCCGCTCGAGGTCGAGACCGAAGTGGCGATCATGCGTCAGGAGGCGGTGGCGCTCGACATCACCACCGCCGAGGGTCGCGTCAGCGTCGACGTGCCCGAGTACCTCGCCGACGTCGTGGCCACGTTCAGCCATCTCGCCCGTTCGAGCAATCACGTCAATCAGCGTTCCGGCGTGAGCGTGCGCCTCAGCGTCTCGAACTACGAGGCGCTCGCCGCCAACGCGCTGCGTCGTGGGCTGCGCTCGGGTGAGCGCCACATCGTGGCCCGCGTCGAC
Source organism: uncultured Ilumatobacteraceae bacterium (assembly GCA_964549065.1). GTDB lineage: Bacteria > Actinomycetota > Acidimicrobiia > Acidimicrobiales > Ilumatobacteraceae > Sva-07. The sequence continues at coordinate 8,034 of CAZJUC010000122.1, read as the reverse complement.
GATCTCGATGCGCTCGCTGCGAGCTCGATGGGCAAGATCGAGATCGAGTCGATCGAGGAGGGTCGCGAGGGCGCGATCATGGAGAACCTCATCAAGGGCGCCGTTCTCACCGTCTTCAAGGACGTCGTGCCGCCCGAGCAGACCCGCGCGGTCGTCGATGCCTTCGAGGCGGGCGCGGTGGCGCACACCGGTGAGGGCGTGACCAGTGACGAACTCGCTCGCCTCGTCGAGGACGTCGAGGCGCTGCGGGCACCGGTGGCGGTGTTGACCGGCGGCGACGAATCACCTGCCGCGGTGGCCGGCGCCGTCGAGTTCGTCCTCGAGGGACTCCATCTCAGCAAGCGTCTGAACAAGGACGCCGCCGGGCCCAGCGCCACCTATCGTGGTCGCACCTGACGTCCGCCGCGTCTTCAGCCCTCGTTGCCGCCGAGGTAGGCCTCGGTCGACGCCGTGGCGGCGCGATCCTGGCCGAGGAGGCCGGGAAGTGAGTCGGGGCCGGCGATGGCCGGCTCGATGAACGCAGCGTCGATCGCCACGCCATCGGCGGTCGCCTCGTCGAGCGTCGCCCGCAGTTCGGAGATCACCTGTGCAGCGGTGTCGGCATCGTCGTGCCCAGCACTGAAACCGCTCACGATCACGGAGCCGTCGACCAGTTCGGCCGCATCGCGGAGTTCATCACCCCAGCGTCGGCGCGCGCTCGTCAGGCGGGACTCGTCGACGACGCCATCGCGGTCCCAGTCGGTCGCGAGCACCACGCCGAGGTGGTTCATGAAGCCGAGGTGGTTGACGATCTTGGCAAAGTCGTCTCGGACGTCGATCGCTGCCACCACCGGCGGTCCGCCGCCGAGAATGCTCCACGTGTCCACCCACGGCTGATCAGGCGCCGCGCTCGGGATGCAGGCGAACGGAATCCATCCCTGAACCGAATCGCCGAAGCGGTCCGCTGCGCGTTCCACCCAGCGTGGCCACCACGCCGTGAACGTCTCGTCGTTCGCGAAGCCACCGTCGTTGTCGAACCATCGCGGCACGGACCCGTCGTGCAGGCATGCCCACGCACGCAAGCCGATGGCAGCCGTGGCCTGGAGGATCTGTTCGAAGCGTTCGACCCAGTCGACGTCGAGTGGGCTGCCGGGCTTTGGTTGCAACCTGGCCCAGTCGAGCGTGAGGCGCACGTCGGTGAGCCCGATCTCCTGGAGCAGTGCGAGGTCGTCGGGCCACCTCGTGCGGAACCCGTTGCCTGCGGTGGGACCGAGGTCTGCGCTGTCGGCATAGCCCAGTGTGGCAGCGGTGGTGAGGGAGGCGCCTCGGCGGTACGTCATGGTCATCGGGGTGCGATCGTGAGAATCGGGCGAACCCGAATTCAGATGAAGGGTGTCCGGGTCCAGAGTTCGGACGCGTCGAGGCTGGACGAATCGGGAGTCCCGGACAACCTGACCACGTCGATCGGGCCCGGGAATCCGCGGAGGTCGATCTCGCCGTACGGCTCGGCCGTGACGCCCTCGGGCAGCCGGTCGAGCTGCATCATCGGCATCAGGACCTGGACGCCTCGGGCGTAGTCGCAGAGTCGTGCGGCCATGTTGACCGCCGAGCCGATGTAGTCGTCGCCCTCGAACAACAGTGCGTGCCCGGTGGCGAGGCCGGCGCGGATGGTCAGTGGCGCACAGACATCGGTGGCTTGTTGCTCGAGGTCGAGGACGAAGTCGATGGCATCGCGCTGGTCGACCGCCACGATCATGCATCCGTCGCCGAGCCACTTGGCGATGCGGACGCCCCGGTCCGACGCGATGGTACGAACGATGCCGCGGAACGTACTGAGGATCCGGCCGGCGGCGTCGTCGCCGAAAGCTGCGGTGTAGTTCGTGAATCCGGACAGGTCGACGAATACGAACGTGCGGGGGACACGCATGCGGTAAGGATACGGGCTCGGAGCTGCGAAGCGGGGGAGGACCCGTTAAGTTCCCCACATGGCGAAGCGGTTCGAGTACTCCCGTTGGGACGGCACCCAGACCGGTTTCGAGTTCGATGCCGATGCGGCGTTCGACGAGCTCACCGACGAACTGCTGTACCACGGCGACGTCAACGCAGCGCTGCGTCGCATGATGCAGGAGGGGCTGACCGATCGCAACGGCGAGCAGATGCAGGGCCTGCGTGAACTGCTCGAGCAGCTGCGGGCCGAGCGCCAGCAGCGTCTCGAGAACTCCGACCTGGGTGGCGTGTACGACGAGATCAAGGCGCAGCTCGACGACATCATCGACGAGGAGCGCCATGCGATCGACAATGCTCGCCGTGACGCCGAGAACTCCGGAGACGAGCGGCGCTCGCAGAACGCCCAGGCTGCCGCCGACGAACGGAACATGCGTCTCGATCTGATGCCCGACGATCTCGCCGGCAAGGTCCGCGAACTCGATGCCTACAACTTCGAGTCGAAGGACGCCAAGCAGCGGTTCGATCAGCTGATGGAGCAGCTCAAGGACCAGCTGATGCAGCAGATGGTCGACCAGATGTCCGGCGCCATGGAGAACATGAGCCCCGAGGACATGGCTCGCATGAAGGACATGATGGCTGCGCTCAACGAGATGCTCGAGAAGCATCAGCGCGGCGAGGATCCCGGCTTCGAGCAGTTCATGGAGGAGTACGGCGACTTCTTCCCGGAGAACCCCGAGACCGTCGAGGAACTGCTCGAGCAGATGGCCAGGCGCATGGCGGCCATGCAGGCGATGATGAACTCCATGACGCCCGAGCAGCGCGCGCAGCTGCAGCAGCTGTCCGACCAGCTGATGGAGGACATGGATCTGCAATGGCAGATGCAGCAGTTGTCGGGGAACCTGCAGCAGATGTTCCCGCAGCTCAACTGGAACGAGAGCTACGACTTCGAGGGCCAGGATCCGATGGGGTTCCAGCAGGCCATGCAGGCCATGCAGGACATGGGCGATCTCGATCAGCTCGAGAACCTGCTGCGCAACGCGTCGAGCCCCGGTGCGCTGGCAGAGGCCGACATGGACCGTGTGCGCGACCTGATGGGCGACGACGCAGCGAAGTCGCTCGAACGGTTGGCCGAGCTCACCGAGATGCTCGAGCAGGCCGGTCTGATCGAGCAGAAGGAAGGGCGTCTCGAGATGACGCCGAAGGGTCTTCGCAAGATCGGGGCCAACGCGCTACGCGACCTGTTCTCGAAGCTCGCCAAGGACACCTTGGGTCAGCACGACACGAGCAACATGGGCCAGGGCCACGAGCGCACGTACGACACCAAGGCCTACGAGTACGGCGATCCGTTCCAGCTCGATCTCAATCGCACCATCCGCAACGCCCTGCGGCGACGTGGCGGCGGCACCCCGATCCAGCTCGACCCGCAAGACTTCGAGATCGAGCGCATGGAACACCTCACGCGTTCGTCGACCGTGTTGATGCTCGACCTCTCGTTGTCGATGCCGATGCGCGACAACTTCCTGCCCGCAAAGAAGGTGGCGATGGCGCTGCACAGCCTGATCACCTCGCAGTTCCCACGTGACTACCTCGGCATCGTCGGGTTCTCCGAGACCGCCCGCGTCCTCACCGCGGAGCAGCTGCCCGAGGTGTCGTGGGACTTCGTGTACGGCACCAACATGCACCACGGCTTCACGCTGGCTCGCAAGTTGTTGGCGCGCGAGTCCGGCACCAAGCAGATCATCATGATCACCGATGGCGAGCCGACGGCGCACATCATGGACAACGGGATGCCGTTCTTCAACTATCCGCCGGTGCGTGAGACCGTCGAGGCCACGCTGCGTGAGGTGGTGCGGTGCACCAAGGAGCAGATCCGGATCAACACGTTCGGGCTCGGTGCCGACGGCTCGTTGCGGCACTTCATCGAGCAGATGACCGAGATCAACCGTGGGCGAGCGTTCTTCACCACGCCCGAGCACCTGGGTGACTACGTGCTCGTCGATTTCGTGCAGGGCAAGCGCGAGCTCGCCCGCCGCGGCCGTCGAGCCGGCTGATTCGCGCGTACCGCGCGAATTGTTCCAAATCCGCCCTTGCGAAATCAGTCTGTGCTATGGCAGAATGACGCCACTGTAATTACGTCGCTGTCGATCATTCGTTTGGGGGCGGGTGATTGCCGACAATTCGACGCCTCCGGGCCCGCAGGGAGATTCTCCACATGCAGTTCATCACCACATCCAGCATCACGGTCAGCGCCGTTCCGGTCGAGCCCGATCCCGACTGGCACGACTACGCGAACTGCCTCGGCGTCGATCCCGACCTGTTCTTCCCCGAGCGCGGCGCCTCGACCCGTGAGGCCAAGGAGGTGTGTCGCGGCTGCGAGGTGCGCCACGACTGTCTCGAGTTCGCGTTGCAGAACGGCGAGAAGTTCGGAATCTGGGGTGGACTGTCCGAGCGTGAGCGCCGACGCATCCGCCGTCAGCGGGCGCAGGCCGCACGCAGCACCATCACCGCCTGAACGCGTCGGGGCGAGATTCCGGGGGGCTGCGCCAACCTCGGGCGTGCAGGTGAGGTAGCCTGGGCGCCATGCCAGGTGGTCCCGAGCTGATAATCATCCTGGTCGTGGTCCTCGTGCTCTTCGGCGGCTCGCAGCTGCCCAAGCTCGCCAAGAACCTCGGCAAGGCCCAGAAGGAGTTCAAGGACGGGATGGCGGACGCCGACAAGCCCGACGACGTCGGGTCCGGAGCAACGCGCACAGCGTCCGACGACAGCAAGTAGGCGCGTTCGCCCAGCGCCCGAGCGACGGTGTCAGACCGTCGACTCGACGCGGCGACGCTTCAGGATCCGGCGGCGTTCGCGCTCGCTGCACCCACCCCAGACACCGTGGTCGATGCGCTCCTCGAGTGCGAACTCGAGGCAGGTGGAGACCACCGGGCAGTCCTTGCAGATCTTGCGAGCCCGGTCGACACCGACCCCGTCGCTCGGGAAGAACGTGGCCGGCGGGTGCAGTCGGCAGTTGCCGTCGGCCATCCAGGCCGTTGCCGAATCTGGGTCGTGTGGGACGTGGGCGGTGTCGACGGGGGCCGTTTCGGAGCGGATGGTGAGCTTGGCCATGGTGACCCTTCCTGCGGGAGACGTTCGGTGTGGAGTACTTCGTTGGACGTTCGTGCCGTCGATTCGGTTCCCGGAATCCTCGGGATCTCGTTCGAGTGTGACCGACCGAGGTAAGAGGAGCGTTTGGAACGTTTCGTCGCGGGCTCGGCGGCAAACCGTAACACGTCCGTAATGTTATTGCGACAATCGATCGACCGACCGGTGGGAGCTGGGGCCGATAGAGTCGGCGCCCATGACCGACCTCGCCGAGACCCAGGCCCCGCGGGCGCACGCTCGCATCGTGTACCACGGTCCGGTGGCGCCGCACTGGGAGGTCTACGGAGACTGGGGCGAGCGCCAGGTGCTCGACGAGTTCCGCGCCCGGGTGCTCGCGCGGCTGGTGCTGCTTCCTCGCGACGACCCGCAGTTCCGGCGCAACCGCGAGCGGATCGTTCGCGACGCCGAGCGTGAGCTGATCACCATCGAGTGGGATCTCGGCTACGCCGAGGGCGACGCCTGAGGCCGTCGATCCGACCGCAACGCCCCTGCGACGGAACGAGCCAGCGGCCATGAGCGACGAGCGGTTCATCAACCGGGAACTCAGCTGGCTCCAGTTCAACGATCGGGTGCTGCAGCTGGCCGGCGAACCGGGGGTCCCGCTGCTCGAGCGGGCCAAGTTCTGCGCGATCGCGTCCACCAACCTCGACGAGTTCTTCCAGGTCCGCGTCGCGGCGCTGAAGGACCAGATCGTCGCCGGCATCGACCGCCCGTCGCCCGATGGTCGCACTCCGGCGCAGACCCTCGCCGAGATCGGGAATCGGGTCCTCGAGTTCGTCGATCGCATCGACGGGGCCTTCGTCGATCAGCTCGTCCCCGAACTGCGCGATGCCGGCATCGACATCATCTCGTGGGACGACGTCACCGATGACGAACGAGCAGAACTCGACGACTGGTTCGACGAACGGGTCTTTCCCGTCCTGACCCCGCTGGCGGTCGATCCCGGGCACCCCTTCCCGTACATCTCCGACCTGGCGCTGTCGTTGGCGATCAACGTGGCCGACCCGGAAACGGGCGACCGGCGATTCGCCCGGCTCAAGGTGCCCAACCTCTTCCCGCGGCTGGTGCCGGTGGCGCCCGGTCGGCTGTTGCCGGTCGAACAACTGATCGCGGCGAAGCTCGACCGCCTCTTCGTCGGCATGATCATCGAGGACTGGGCGCCCTTCCGGGTCAGCCGCAACGCCGACCTCACCCTCGAAGAGGACGAAGCCGACGACCTGCTCGAGGCGGTCGAGATGGAGCTGCGCCGCCGTCGCTTCAACAAGGCCGTCCGCCTCGAGGTGGCCCATGACATCGGTGCCGAGGTGCTCGAGTTGCTCGTGCGAGAACTCGAACTCACGATGGACGACGTCACGTTCCACCGGGCACCACTGGATCTCAGCTTCCTCTGGCAGCTCCTCGAACTCGAGCGCCCCGACCTCAAGGACGAGCCGTGGCCGGCCGTCACGTCCGGGCGGATCGTGGCTGCCGACGAGACCGACCGTCCGATCTTCGACGTGATGCGTCATCGCGCGGTGATGATCCACCACCCGTACGAGAGTTTCTCCGCCAGTGTCGAAGAGTTCATCTCGCAGGCGGCCGACGACCCGCGGGTGCAGTCGATCAAGATGACGCTCTACCGCGCCGGCGGCGACAGCGCCGTCATCCGCAGCCTGATCCGCGCCGCCGAGAACGGTGTCCAGGTGGCGGTGCTCGTCGAGCTGAAGGCGCGTTTCGACGAAGCCAACAACGTGCAGTGGGCACGTCAACTCGAACGGGCGGGCGTCCACGTTGTCTACGGCATGGTGGGGTTGAAGACGCACAGCAAGGTGGTGCTCGTGGTGCGCGACGACGGCGACCAGCTGCGTCGTTACGTGCACATCGGCACCGGTAACTACAACGCGAAGACCGCCAAGATCTACGAGGACATCGGCGTACTCACCTGTGCGCCCGACATCGGCGACGACGTCACCCAGTTGTTCAACCACCTCACCGGCTACAGCCGCTCGGAGGACTATCGGAACCTGCTGGTGGCACCGCGCGACCTGCGCCGCCAGCTCGTCGACCTGATCGAACACGAAGCATCGTTCGGGCCCGACGGCCACATCACGCTCAAGTGCAACTCGATCGCCGACGACGAGCTGATCGAAACGCTCTACGCCGCCAGCGCTGCCGGCACCCGCATCGACATGGTGGTTCGGGGGATCTGCTGTCTGCGAGCCGGCGTGCCGGACCTGTCGGAGAGCATCCGGGTCCGCAGCATTCTCGGCAGGTATCTCGAACACAGCCGCATCTACCGGTTCGCGCACGGCAACATCGTGCACGGCGAGCGCTTGGCGAGCGCGACCTCCGACGCCGTCTACCTGATCGGTTCGGCCGACCTGATGCCACGCAACCTGAACCGCCGCGTCGAGGTGATGGTGCCGATCGAACACCCCCGCCACACCGCAGCGCTCGACACGGTGCTCGACTTCGCGCTCGCCGACGACGTCGTGGCATGGGAGCTGTGCGCCGACGACAACTGGGCGCGTGTGGGGCCGACGAACTCGTTCGAGCCGCACTCCCAGGAGCGGATGTACCGCTGGATGGTCGAACAGCAGCAGACCGGTCGTTCCTGACCGCATCCGGCCGCGTCGCCGGATCGACAGGGACTGTTCACCTCCGGTTCACCTCGATCCGGGTTCGGGTTCACCTGGGTTGTCTACGGTGCCCGCCGGAGCCGACGAGTGTCGGCCCGGAACGAACACACCATGACCAGCCAAACATCCCCCACGAACGGAGTTGGAAGCGTGAACACTCCCAAGCGCCGCATCCTTGCCGGTGCACTCGCACTCACCCTCGTCGCCGCCGCATGCGGCAGCGACGACGACACCACCGAGGACACGGACACCCCTGCTGCGACCGACGCATCCGACGAGGGCGACGGCGATCTGTCCGGCAGCATCATCGTGACGGGCTCGTCCACGGTCGAGCCGATCAACATCG
>CAZJUC010000121.1:0-9708 GCA_964549065.1 uncultured Ilumatobacteraceae bacterium | reverse complement strand
CGGTGTTCCTGAAGATCGGGGTGTCGAACTGCGACATGGGCACCAGCTACTTCCTCCCCCGGTTGGTCGGTGCCTCGCGCGCTGCCGAGCTGATGCTCACCGCTCGCATCTTCGATGCTGCGGAGGCGCTCGACATGGGGCTCACCCTCGACACCGTCGACGACGGCACCGTGGTCACCCGAGCCCTCGAGACCGCACGACTGATCCGGGGGAACGCACCGTTCGGAACATGGATGACCAAAGAGACGATGTGGCAGACGATCGACTCCCCGTCGTTGCGTCACGCGCTCGACATCGAGAACCGCACGCAGATCATGTGCAGCGGCACCGGTGACATCGCCGAGGCCCGCGCCGCCTTCGTCGACAAGCGCGCCCCGGTCTGGCGCGGCCTCTGAACGAGGCGTCGGTTCACTCGCCCCCAGCCGGCTCCTACGCTGGAGTCGGAGGTGCAAGCCATGCCCGACCGACTCGACATCGATGGCCTGCTGATCGACATCGACGGGGTCCTCACCGTGTCGTGGGAACCGATCGACGGGGTCCCGGAGGCGCTCGCCGCGGTCCGCTCCACCGGGATCCCACTACGGTTCGCCACCAACACCACGACACGCACCCGCGCACAGGTCGCGCAGTTGCTCGGAGACGCCGGGATGCCGGTCGACGTCGGCGAGATCCTGACAGCTCCGGCCGCCACCGCTGCCCACCTCCGCCTCCGACACCCGGACGCCCGGGTGTTCCTCCTCAACACCGGCGACCTGTCGGACGATCTGGAGGGCATCGACGTCGTCGACGCCGGCCCAGCGGAGGTCGTGGTGATCGGCGGCGCCGGAGTGGAGTTCACACACCAGCAGCTCAACGAGGCCTTCCGGCTCGTTCTCGACGGAGCAGCGTTCGTTGCGATGCACCGCAACCTCTACTGGCGCACCACTGCCGGGTTGGAACTCGACACCGGCGCCTACGTGCGAGCGCTGGAAGAGGCCACCGGCGTCGCACCGGTGGTGTTGGGCAAGCCGTCTGCGGACTTCTTCGCGACCGGCGTGGACGAACTCGGCGTCGCGAGCGGTCGTGTCGCGATGGTCGGTGACGACCTGCACAACGACGTTCTCGGCGCCCGGCACGCGGGACTGCTCGGCGTGCTGGTGCGCACCGGCAAGTTCCGCCAGGACATCCTCGATGCGAGCCACGAACGGCCCGACGAGGTCATCGACTCCTTCGCCGACCTTCCCGGCCTGCTCTCACGCTGAGCCCGAGATCACTTCACGACGGAGGTCGGCGTCACATTGCCGAGCGATTCGGTGACCGACGAGGTCGTCGACGAAACCGAGTCGGCCAGGTCGCCGACGAACTGCCGTCCGCGCCAGAACACCGACGGCCGGCCGCCGGTGTCGATCGCTGCGAAGACCAGACCGCCGAGCAATCCGGCGTTCTTCAGGAACTGGATCTGTTGCTGAGCCTTCTCGGCAGGTTCCTCGATCTCCCAGAAGCGATGCCCGGCCAACGTGGTCGGCACGAGGGAGACACCCAGCAGCATCGCCATCGCCCGTGGTGCCAGGCCGAGCGCGAACAACCCGCCACCGACCACCTGGACTCCGGCGTTCGCCTTCACCAACTGCTCGGAGGACAGCGAACCGGGAAGCTGATCTCGCACCGGGCCCACGACCTTGGACGCAGGTCCGGCGAGGCTCGACGAGCGCTTCCATGCTGCGAGCCCGCCGACGATGAAGGTGCCGGCGATGAGCGTGCGGGCGAGACCACGGAGTCCGATCATGGTCTGGTGGTACCCGCCTCGGCGCTGTGTCAATCGACCGGTCGACCGATCCGTCGATCGTCCGACCGTCACGGACGACATGGCACGGTGTGACAGTCGGAGTTCGGTCAGGTCGATTGGCCGGCGAACTGGGCGTTGTAGAGGCGCCAGTACGCGCCGTGGGCTTCGAGGAGCGAGTCGTGGTTGCCCTGCTCGACGATCTGGCCGTCCTCCATCACGAGGATCACGTCCGCGCCGCGGATCGTCGACAGGCGATGGGCGATCACGAAGCTGGTGCGGTTCTCGCGCAGCGCGTTCATCGCCTCCTGGATCAACACCTCCGTGCGGGTGTCGACCGAGCTGGTCGCCTCGTCGAGGATCAGGATCGACGGATCGTCGAGGAACGCCCGGGCGATCGTCATCAGCTGTTTCTCGCCGGTGGAGATGTTGTCGCCCTCGTCGTTGATCATGGTGTCGTAGCCGTCGGGCAGCGAGTGCACGAACCGGTCGACGTAGGTGACCCGCGCCGCCTCGACGATCTGTTCCTCGGTGGCGTTCGGGTTGCCGTAGCGCAGGTTGTCGCGGATCGTGCCACCGAACAGCCACGTGTCCTGCAGCACCATGCCGATCTCGGCGCGCAGCTCGTCACGCGGGAAACCGGCGATGTCGCGACCGTCGAGCGTGATCCGTCCCGCGTCGAGATCGTAGAAGCGCATGATCAGATTGACCAGCGTCGTCTTGCCGGCGCCGGTCGGCCCGACGATCGCCACGGTCTGGCCGGGCTCGGCCACCACGTTCAGGCCCGTGATCAATGGCTTGTCCGGGTCGTAGGAGAAGTGAACGTCGTCGAACACGACCCGGCCCTGCACCTTCGGAGGGTTCTCGGTCGGCGGCTGCTCGGCCGACTGCTCGTCGGCGTCGAGCAACTCGAGCACGCGCTCGAGCGAGGCGATGCCCGACTGGAACGTGGCCGCCATCGATGCCAGGTGCGTCAGCGGCTGGGAGAACTGACGCGCGTACTGGATCATCGCCTGCATTCCACCGATGCTGAGCGCCCCCGACGAGATCTGCAGGCCGCCGACCACGGCGATCAGGATGTACTGGACGTTGCCCATGAACAGGATCGCCGGCTGGATCAGGTTGGCCATGAACTGGGCGCTGAAGCTCGCTTCGTACAGTTGGTCGTTGTCGGAACGGAACCGCTCCTCGGCCTCTCGCTGGCGGCCGAAGCTCTTCACGATCGTGTGCCCGGTGAACACCTCCTCGGCCTGTGCGTTGAGGTTGCCGGTGTGACGCCACTGGGCCATGAAGCGGGGCCGAGCCTTGCCGCCGATCAACTTCATCAGGAACACCGACACCGGCACGGTCACCAGCGCCACCACCGCGAGCAGTGGCGAGATCGTGAACATCATGATCGCCACTCCGAGCAGGGTGAGCAGCGACGTGAGGATCTGGCTGATCGTCTGCTGCAGGCTCTGGCTCAGGTTGTCGATGTCGTTGGTGACCCGGCTGAGCAGGTCGCCGCGGGGTTGGCGGTCGATGTAGCTGAGCGGCAGGTGGTTGAGCTTGCGTTCGACCGCTTCACGGAGGGCGAACATCGAGCGCTGCACCACCCCGGCGAGCACGTAGGCCTGCGTGTACGACAGGATCCACGACGCCACGTAGACCCCGGCGACGATGAACAGCTGGCGGTGCAGCGCCGCGAAGTCGATGCCTCCCTCCCTGGTGAACCCCTCGACGATGATGTTGGTCGCTTCGCCGAGCAGGCGGGGGCCGATCACCACGAGGGTGACGCTGAGCACCGTGGCGACGACCACGCCGATGAGCAGCGGACGTTCCTTGCCGAGGATCTCTCCGAGCCGCTTCATCGTGACACCGAAGTTCTCGCTGCGTTCGGACGGGATGCCCACCCCACCGCCCGGCCCGAAACTGTTGCGTCGTGCTTCGGTACCGGCGGTGGCGAGCAGCTTGCGGTCGTCGTCGCTGCCGTTCTTCGCCGCCAGTTCCCCTGACCCGGTTCTCCCGGAATCAGGGGCGCCGTCGGTGCTGTTCGAGCCGTTCGTGCCGTTCGTGCCGTTCGAGCCGTTCGAGCCGTTGGTACTCATGCCACCGCCCCCTGGCCGATCTGCGATTCGACGATCTCGATGTAGGTCGGGCACGTCTCGAGCAACTGGTCGTGGGTGCCACGGCCGATGATCTCGCCGTCCTCCAACACCAGGATCTGATCGGCGTCGACGATCGTCGACACGCGCTGCGCCACGATCAGCACCGCCGCATCGGCGGTGTGCGGCTTCAGCGCCGCCCGGAGGCGCGCGTCGGTGGCGAGGTCGAGCGCCGAGAACGAGTCGTCGAACACGTACAGCTCCGGTTTCACCACCAGCGCGCGGGCGATGCACAGCCGTTGGCGCTGGCCACCCGAGACGTTGGTTCCGCCCTGGGTGATCGGGCTCTCGACACCGTCGGGCATCGCCTGCACGAAGCTGCTCGCCTGCGCGACTTCGAGCGCCTCCCACAGCTCACCCTCGTTCGCCGCAGGACGGCCGTAGCGCAGGTTGGACGCCACGGTGCCCGAGAACAGGAAGGGTTTCTGGGGGACGTAGCCGACCTTGCTCCACAGCAGGTCGAGATCGAGTCGGCGTACGTCGACACCGTCGACCAGCACGGTGCCCTGGGTGGCGTCGGCGAGCCGCGACACCAGGTTGACGAGTGTCGTCTTGCCGGCGCCGGTGCTGCCGATGATCGCTGTGGTGGTGCCGGCTTCGACACGGAACGACAGGTTGCTCAGCACCGGCCGATCGGCGCCGGGGTAGGCGAAGCCGACGTCGCGGAATTCGAGGGTGCCGCGCTCTGGCACCACGGTGACCGGGTCGTCGGGCTGACGGACCGTCGACGGCGTGTCGAGCACCTCGACGACGCGTTCGGCGGCCACGGCGGCGCGCGGGATCATCGACACCATGAACGTCACCATGACCACGGCGAACAGGATCTGGATGAGATAGGTGAGATAGGCGACCATCGCACCGATCTCCATGTCACCCGCACCGATCCGGTTACCGCCGATCCAGATCACCGACACACTCGAGATGTTGATGATCAACATCACCGTCGGGAACGTGGCAGCCATCAGCCGGCCTGCTCGAAGGGCGGTCTGGGTGAGCTCGTCGTTGGCCTGCGCGAACCGTTCGGTCTCCTGTGGCTCACGGACGAACGCCCGCACCACCCGCATGCCCGTGATCTGCTCGCGCAGCACGAGATTCACCCGGTCGATGCGCAGCTGCATCGCCTGGAACGACGGCACCATCCGGTAGACGATCGAGCCGAGCGCGATCACCGCTGCGGGGATCGCGAACACGATGATGATCGACAGCCCCACGTCTTCGCGCACCGCGAAGAAGATGCCGATCACCAAGTTGAGCGGCGCGGTGATCATCATCGTGACCGCCATCACCACCAGCATCTGGATCTGCTGCACGTCGTTGGTGGTCCGGGTGATCAGCGACGGTGCCCCGAACTGGCCGACCTCGCGGGCCGAGAAGCCCGTGACCGAGTGGAACAGATCCCGACGGATGTCGCGGCCGAAGCCCATCGCCGCCTGCGATGCGAACCAGACGGCGCCAGCCGCGAACACGATCTGCACGATGGTGAACGCCATCATCACGCCACCCATCGTGAGGATGTAGTCGTTGTCGCCCTGCAGCACGCCGTTGTCGATCAACAGCGCGTTGATCGTGGGCAGTGTGAGTGCCGCGAACGTCTGGATCGCCTGCAGCACGACCACGACGGTGAGCACGCGCCGGTAGGGCCCGAGGTGGCTCTTGAGGAGTTGCCAGAGTTTCATTCGGTGGCCTTCATGGGTGGTGCCGTTCGATTCCGTGGAGGACGAGGTCGACGATCTCGGCGGCCGTCGATGCCTCGGCGGCGATCATCGGGTGGGTGAGTGACATGGTGAGCGCCCGCAGCAGGCGCGCCGCGTTGACCGGGTCGACGCGGATCCGGTCGCCGTGAGCGGCGAACAGATCGGCGAGCGCCGGGCTGTCGGTCATGGGACGACGCACCTGTTCGTGACGCTTCGCGTTCAGGTGCGAGAGCAGCGTCCACACGTCGACGACTCGGCGCTGGATCAACAGGGTGGCTGCGACCAACTGAGCTTCGAACGTCAGGTGGGGGTCGATCTCGCGGAGTGCCGCTTCGAACTGTTCCTGGTCGAGCGCCGCTTCGAGGGTGGCGTCGAGCAGTTCGTCCTTGTCGGCGAAGACCCTGAAGATCGTGCCCTCGGCGACGCCCGCCGCCGCGGCGATCTGCTTGGAGGTGAGCGACTCGCCGAATTCGGCCAGCAGCGGCCGGACCGCCTCGATGATCGCCGCACGCCGCTGCTCGGGCGGCATCGCCGACGCCCGCTTCGCGGGCACAGGCGTGGTGGCGGCGGTCGGCATCGCCGAGACCCTAACTGAGTGAGCGCTCACTCACATGCGTCGGGTCGACAGTTTCTCCGCCAGCGATGAGCGGAACCCCGCCATCCGGGGACTTCGCTCATCGCCTGCTGCTGCCCTCGCGAGCGATGAGCGGGACCCCGCAATGGAGGGCTTTCGCTCACTGCCTCGCCCCGTCTGGCCCGGTCCGGCGGTGTCAGCGGGTGGGGCGCAGCGACGCGGGAAGACTCGCGCCCAGGGCGGCCAGGTAGGCGTCATAGCCCTTGCTGCTGGGGTGGAACGAGGCGGTGGAGATGTTGAGCGGGCCGTCGGTCCAGTGCTCGCGCACGGTGCCGTCGGCGAGTTGGCTGCGTCGCAGCGAGTCGCCGAACACCGCATCGTTCACGTACCGGTCGCGCTGCCAGAACCGGCAGGCACCGTGGTTGTCGAACTCGTCGGTGACGTCGACGTACCGGATGTCGGCGCCGGTCCATCCGCGCGCACGCGCCGCGGCCACCCCGATCTCGTGGTTCAGGAGATCGGACTGCTCGTCGATCCAGTCGGCCTCGTCACCGCTGATCCCGGTGACACCGTCGCAGCGGCCGTTGCCCTGCATCAGGCGGGGGTAGCCGAGCACCCGCACCGTGATGTCCGGATACTCCTCCCCGATCGCCCGGTAGGCCTCGACCAGCTCCTCACGGAGGTCGTCGAGGTTGGCCATCTGGTTGCGGGACGACTCGTGACACCGCGCCGACGTGATGCACCGAACCAGCGCATCGGGCCAGTTCTCGTCGCGCACGGTGCGCAGGTCGTTGCCCCCGATGGTGATCGTCACGAGGGTTCCGTCCCCGTCGCCGGGGATGTCGGCAGCACGCACCTGGGCGGGGATCTCACGGATCACCGCGCCGGCACAAGCGACGAACACTGACTCGGCATCGAGCTGCCCGGCGAGCCGGGGGCCGGGGGTCTCGTCGAGTTCGCGCTGACAGGCGCTGGAACCGAGCCGCGTGGAGCGATCGAACGAGTGCGCTTCGGGGCCGTGATCGTCGTACGAGGATGCGTTGCGGTGGATGCCGCTGCCCGAGCTGTAGGAGTCGCCGAGCGTGACGAGCCGCTCGATCCGCTCGAGCGACGCCGGGGGGACCGCCTCGGGCCGAGCCGACGTCGTGGTGCCGACACCGACCAGCGCAACCGTCGCTGCTGCAGCAGCGAGCAAGGTGGTCGTGGTGCGGCGCATCCTGGCCAGGCTACGGCGGTCCACGCCCTCAGATGTCGCGACGGCGGCGGACCAGCACTTCCTGGGCGATCGTGGCCGCCTGCAGCCCGTCGTGGCGGATCACATCGCCGGTGACGAGCCCCCTGCCCCGATTGACGCCGTGTGATCGCGTCGCGAACCAGTGCCATTGCGAGGGGTCGGTCGGACGTTCGAACCACACCGAGTGATCGAGGCTGGCACCCTGGAAGAGCTTGCGGTCGCCGGTGTCGCCGGCGAAGTCGGGGTGCGCCGAGCGGGCTGCCCGAGACGGCGCGGCATCGGACATGAAGGCCAGCGCGCACTGGTGGTCGGCGGGGTCGTCGCCCATGTCGGCGTCGAGGCGGATCCAGTACCCCATCGTGCCGTCGTCGAGGAAGGTGGCCTTGCGCAGCAGCAGACCGGACCACGAATGGTCCGGCAGCGACGGATCGTCGGGTCGGGGCAGACCGACCGGCAGCGTGGCGACGGCCACGTCGGCTTCGTCCTCGAGCACGTGGAAGGACACCGAGAGGTTGAGGATCGCGCCCGCCGACTGCCGGGCGACCACCTGACGAGTGCTGAACGAGCGGCCGTCGCGGAGCCGTTCCACCTCGTAGCGGATCGGCTCCTCGGCGGCGCCGGGCCGGATGAAGTACGAGTGCAGCGAGTGTGCAGCCCGGTCGGGCTCGACCGTGCGCGCAGCCGCACGCAGCGCCTGAGCCACGACCTGCCCACCGAACAGCCGGCCACCCCACGGGTACCGCGCTGCGATGCCGACGAACGTGTCGGGCCCGTGCGGTTCGAGCTGCAGGAGTTCGCCGAACTCGATGTCGTGGATCTTCCGGGTGGGCATCGCCCCAGTGTGCCAGCGGATCACGCCAGGGGTCAGACCCCAGGCGTGATCGACCCGCCGACCGCCCAGGCAGCGACGAACCGGTTCAGCCCCAGCACGTCGAGCACCACGATCCTCCCGCGACCGGTCCGCACGAGGCCGGCCTCCCTGAAGCGCGCCAGCGCTCGGGCCGTCGATTCACGCGTCGCTCCGATCCAGCCGGCGAGATCGCTCTGGGTGAGTGGGAGTTCGTAGGTGTCGGCGTCGGCGTCGCCGTGGCGCATCACCAGAGAGGCCAGCTCGACCAGCATCTGCCCCGTCCGAACCGTCGCACTGTTGGAAGTCCACGTGACGAGCCGATCGTTCGCCCTCCGCAGGTCGGCGCTCAAGCTGCGACACACCGACACCGAGAGGTGTGGGGCCTCCAGAAGTAGATCCATGTAGCGAGCACGGGGAAGCACAGCGACCGTCGCGTGATCGATCGCTGCAGCGCTCGCCGATCTCGGCCGCCCATCGAGCGCCGACAGCTCCCCGAACTCGTCACCCGCGCCTTTGACGCCGACGAGCAACTCACGGCCCGAAGGAGTCGTGAGGAAGATCCGGACCCGGCCCTCGACACAGGCGAAGACGCTGTGGGAGCGGTCTCCTTCGACGAAGAGCAGCTCGCCGGGCGCGTACGCCCGACACCGACCGAGGTCGATGATGGCGCTCCCGATGGTCGCGTGCCCCACAGCGTTCATGGCCCCTCCCGCTCACACCCTCGATCGAACACGTCGGCGTGCCCGAGCCTGTGTGATCCAGGTCATAGACGGTAGTGCAGATCGGGAACATGGTGGAACCGTCAACCCACGAGTCACAACAGGAGACCATCATGTACATCTTCAGCCGCTCCACCATCGCTGCGCTCGGGCGCCAGTTCGATGCGATCCCCGCCGCCGTCGGCATCGCCGAGAAGGTCACGCAACTCACCGGCAAGGAGCTGAACGTCTTCACCGCCCGCTTCGGCGCCCCGCAGGGCAGCGTGATGTGGAGCGCTCGGATGGAGTCGATGGCCGAGCTGCAGGAGGTGACGGACAAGCTGATGTCCGACGCCGGCTACCTCGAGATGGTCGAGTCGTTGAACGGGCTGTTCATGGCTCCGGCCGAGGACCGTCTCGGGAGGGTCCTCACCGGGCCGATCGAGGGCGCGACATCGAGGTACTACGGCATCACGCAAGCGGCGATGCTCAATGGCAAGCAGGCCGAAGCGGTGGCGTTCGGCATCGAGACCGCCGAGTACATCGGCACGTCACTGGGCGCCCCGTCGGCATTCGTCAAGTCGAGCTATGGGGGCTTCAACGACGTCACGTGGCTCACCGGGTTCGATACCGAAGCCGACGTCGATGCGTTCGACGACTGGCAGATGTCCGACAGCGGATACCACGACATCGTGGCGAAGGCCGGCGACCTGTTCGTCGAGAACAGCGGACACACCAGCCTGATCGCGAAG
>CAZJUC010000120.1:0-9817 GCA_964549065.1 uncultured Ilumatobacteraceae bacterium | reverse complement strand
GAGACCCGGGCGCGGGGGACCTGGGTGGTTCCCTGAGACCCGGGCGCGGGGAACCACGACGGGTCAGAGGAGCGATCTGAGCGTTTCGACCGTGGTGACAGGATCGGAGCCGACCGGACTGATCGACAGGTGGGTGACGCCGGCCTCCTTGTAGGCGGCGAGACGTTCCTTGACGTAGCCGGCGGGGCCGACCAGGTTGGTCTTCTCGAGCATCTCGGCGGGGACCGCGGCGGCAGCCTCCTGCTTCTTTCCGTCGAGATACAGGTCCTGGATCTCCGCAGCTTCCTGCACGTAGCCGTACTTCTGGCAGATCGTGTTGTAGAAGTTCTTGTCGCGGGCGCCCATGCCGCCCACGTACAGCGCGACGCTCGGACGCGAGAAGTCGAGGATGCTCGACCGCTGCTCGCCGACGAGGTCGTCACCGATCGCCACCATGCCACCGGCGGAGATCTGCAGCGGGCCGAGGTCGGCGTCGCGCTCGGCCTGACCGGCCTTCAGGTCGTCGCCCCACACCGTGTGGAACTTCTCGGGGTCGAAGAAGATCGGGATCCAGCCGTCGGCGAGTCGCGCCGTTGCCCTGACAGACTGGCCCATCAGACTCGCCCAGAAGATCGGGACGGTGTCGCGCACCGGATGGTTGATCAGCTTGAGGGGCTTGCCGAGACCGGTACCCTGGCCATCCGGCAGCGGGACCTGCACGGTTGGGCCGTCGTAGACGACCTTCTCGCGTTTCATCGTCATGCGACACACGTTGATGTAGTCGCGGATGCGCGGCATCGGCTTCTCGTACGGCACACCGTGGAACCCTTCGATCACCTGCGGGCCCGACGCACCGAGGCCCAGGATGAACCTCCCGCCCGAGACGAAGTCGAGACCGGCAGCGGTCTGGGCCATGCACGTGGCGGTCCGCGAGAACACGTTGAGGATCGCCGAGCCGATCTCGATCGTGTCGGTCTTCGCCGCCAGGTATCCCATCTGCGAGACGGCGTCGAAGCTGTACGCCTCGGGCACCCACACCACGTCGAGCCCGGCCTTCTCCAGCTCGACGACCTTCGCGACGTCGGCGTGGAAGTCGCCCGAGTAGTTGATCATCATCGACAGCTTCATCGCGGTGACGCTAGGTGGATCGCTCCAGTGGGCCCCAGTCGGAGCGCACGGTCGCAGCCGATCAGCCGTTGAGGTTGCCGCTGCGGAACCCTTCGAGGTCGACGGTGACGTAGCGATACCCCGCCCCTCGGACCGCCGCCACGATCTGCTCCCGATGCTCGACCACGAGCGCCAGGTCGGCGAGGTCGACCTCGATACGGGCCGTGTGGTCGTAGTGCCGGACCCGGACCTGAGCGAATCCGAGTCGGTGCAACGCGGCCTCGGCGCGATCGACGCGGCCGAGGATCTCGACCGAGACCTGCGTGCCGTACGGGACCCGGCTCGCGAGGCACGCCGCAGCAGGCTTGTCCCACGTCCGCAACCCCATCGCCCGCGACGCCGTTCGCACGTCGGCCTTGGTGAACCCGGCGGTCACCATGGGAAACGCGGCGCCGGCCTCGGTCGCTGCTTTCTGACCCGGACGGTGATCGCCGAGGTCATCGACGTTGACACCGAGCACCACCGTTGCATCGTCGGTGGCTGCGATCGGGGCGACGACGTCCATCAGCTCGGCTTTGCAGTGGAAGCAGCGATCGGTGTCGTTGAGCCGGTACGCGGCTCGTTCCATCTCGGCGGTGGCCACCGGCGTCCAGCGCAGACCCCACTCGGTGGCCAACGCTCGGCAGTCCGCCTCCTCGTCGCCGGCCAGTGACGGCGACACCGCCGTGACCGCGTGGACCTGCTGTGCGCCGAGCGCCCTGGTCGCGACCGCGGCGAGGAAGGCCGAGTCGGCCCCGCCGCTGAACGCCACGACCACGCGACCCAACCGCACCAGCTCGGCATCGAGGAGTGCGAGTTTGGCGCACAGGTCGTCGTCGAGATCGTCGAGACCGACCCGGTCGGACGGGGTGGTGCGAGCGGCCGGTGAGCGCATCGTCGCAGTATGGCGCGTCCGTGGCATGGCGCGCTCGGCGTCAGCCATCGACGGCCGGAGCCGACAGATCGGAACGCGCCTGGTCGGCGACTTCCAGCAGCTCGGCGACGTACGTGCTGCGGGCCAGCTCGGCGAGCGGTTCGACGTCGGGGTGGGTGCCGTCCGAGCGGATCTGGTCGCCCGGCGGACGTGCCGCTTCGGCCGCTTCGAGCGTGTCGCGGTACGCGAACCTCCGGAGCTGCTCCAGGCGCTGGTCCCACTCGACGATCTGCGCGTTGACGGCCGCCAGCCGCTCGGGGGACGCCATCTCGGGCCCGGAGAACCGACCCTGGGCGATGGCGGGGAGATCGGCGACCAGCACGGGCAGCTCCGGCCCCACCACGGACAGCAACCGTTCGAGCTCGGCGTCACGGGCTGCGGCGAACACCGGGTCGCCGGCGACGCGTCCGGTCGGGTCGCCGACGAAGCGGTGCTCGGCCAGCTCCATCGGACCGGTCATCACGAACAGCACATCGGGATCGAACGAGTCGAGCAACGGCGGCACCTTCACGTGCCACGGCACACAGCCCGGTTGTGACCATGGTGCATCGGAGCGACCCCGGGTGGCCTCGACAGGTGCGAACGGACACCCGTTGGCCCCGGCCCACAGCACCACGAGCGAGCCGTCGCTGCCGTCGTGGAGCGCCCGCGCGAAGTTCAGCGAGGTCGAATCACCGACCACCAGGACCCGCACGTCGCCGTCATCGACCGTGTCACCCCGCTCGACGGCCGCCCGGTCGGCAGCCACTTCGCGCAGTGCGTCGGCCAACGTTGCCGAGCCCCCGACCACCGTGCGCGCGTCGGGACGTTCGACACCGATCCGTGAGAAGTGCCGGAAGAACGCGGTCTTGGGGTGCGCCGGGGTGTACCAGACGACGTCGGTGCCGGCGGCGAGGGCAGCGTCGATCGTCGTCAGCACCTCGGCGATCGCCGCTTCGTCGCCGGCCCCCAGTGCGACCAGCTCGTCGTCGGACACCGCTGCCATCTTCTTCGCGAGTGCATCGTCGGCTTCGGCGCCGTTCGTGGCCAGCACCAGCAGGTCGACAGGCCCGCGCGCTGCGAGCGCGTTCCAACGGTCGACGAGACGTTCGCATCCCGGCACGTTCGCGCTCGACAAGGGACAGGTCTCCCGGATGTCGTCGGTCACGTCGAACTCGCCGCGACGGTCGGCCTCGGCGATCGCCGGACCGACGGCCGGGTCGCTTCCCAGCACGGCGACGGTCGACGGCTCCGGCAGTTCCGGCAGTTCCGTGTTCGGCGATGTGGGTGGCGATCTGGGTGGCGATGTGGGTGGCGATGGTCGAGCACCCGGCCCGGTCTCCGACGTCGACACCGGCGTCCGACTGCGGCGATCCGAGACGCCCGCAGGCACGGCCGGCGCCGGCACCGCCGCGAAGTCGACCACCTCCTGCTCGCCGAGGGCCAGGAGTTGTTCGGTCGGGGTCAGCGTCGGCGCCGGTACCACCAGCACCGCCGCAACGGCCACCACACCGGCGGTCGCCAGCATCGCCGGAACCATCACCCGGTCGCGCCCGATCACCCGGCCACGGCGGATCGGCTGCTCGATCAGTTCGTAGGACAGCACGGTGAGGATTCCGGTCATCAGACAGCGCAGCACGAACAGCGGAACCTGGTCGAGGCCGGTCCGTTGCTCGTCGACGAGCAGGAACACCGGCCAGTGGAAGAGGTAGATGCCGTAGCTCACCTTGCCGATCGCCACCAACGGCGCGACCGAGAGGAGGCGCCCAGGGAAGCGGCCGTCGACCACGGCGGCGATGAGCACTGCGGACATGAGCGCCACGCCCACGAGGCCGCCGCGATAGATCCACGACTGCCCCAGCCCCGCCAGGGCGACGAGCGCCACGAAGCCGACCAGCGCAACCGCGCCCGGCGCCGCCGGACCCCGGTCGCTGCGCGACGGGCTCGACGCTCGTTGCCGCAACAACTGCGCGAGTGCGACACCGACGAGGAGCTCGGCGGCTCGGGTGTGTGTGCCGTTGTACACGACATCGCGGTTCGAGGTGAGCAGTGTGGCGGCGATCGACGCGGCGAGCAGGGCGGCGGTGGCCACGGCGAGCGAGCGGCGACCTCGCCGGAGCGCCGCGACGACCACCACCGGCAGCACGAGGTAGATCTGCTCCTCGATCGCCAGCGACCAGAAGTGGGCGACCGGGCTGGGATCGCCGAGGAACAGGTCCTGATAGCTCGACGACGAGAACGCGAACCGCCAGTTGGCGACGTTGGCCACCGCAGCGAGGAGATCGCCGGGCAGGGCCCGGAGCTGGCCGGCGGCCCACCATCCCGACAGCGCCACGACGAGCAGCAGTGCGACGTACGCGGCCGGGAGCAGCCGGCGGACCCGTCGCCCGTAGAAACGTCGTAACGACAACGTGCCGGTCGACTCGTGTTCGTCGATCAGCAACGTGGTGATCAGGAATCCGGACAGGGTGAAGAACAGCGACACACCGAGGAAGCCCCCGGACGCGAACGAGAACTCGGCGTGGAACAACAGCACGGCGATCACCGCCACCGCCCGCAGCCCGTCCAGCCCTGCGACGTACTTCACGGCCGGCAACGTACCCCGAAGCGCCGCCCCACAGCACGCGCCGGTTCGTCGACGAGCCCCGCATGCGCGACAATGTCGACCCGATGGGCATGCCGACGTGGTGGGACCGACGGCGATTCGGCATCTTCGTCCACTCGAGCCTGGCAACGGTGCCGGCATGGTCACCGATCGGCGAGTACTCCGACTGGTACCGCAGCCATCTCGGCGACGACGTCGCCGACGTCATCCTGCACCCGAAGCCGATGGTCGAAGTGCTCGCCCACCACCGCGACCGGTGGGGACACATCGAACACTTCGACGACTTCTTGGAGTTGCTCACCTACGAGCAGTTCGACGCGGAGGCCTGGGCCCAGCTGGTTGCCGACGCAGGCGCCGGCTACAGCGTGTTCGTCGGCAAACACCACGACGGATGGTCGTGGTGGGACGCCCCGGACACCGACCGCACGATGCTGCACGGCGGGCCCCGCCGCAACGTGCTCGCCGAGTACGCCGCCGCCTGCGAGCGCAACGACATCGTGTTCGGGACCTACTACTCGCTGCTCGACTGGGGCGACCCACGGTTCCCCGAGCCGAGCTACGTCACCGAGGTGCTGCATCCCCATGTCCTCGACCTGGTGGAGCGGTACGGCTCGAACGTGCTGTGGGGCGACGGGCACTGGGGCCACGGCCCCGACCTCTGGCGAACCCGGGAGCTGCTCGAACGCGTCCGGGCGATCGATCCCGGCGTGGTCGTCAACGATCGGTGGTGGGCGTCGGCCGGAGACGTCCCCGACGGGAGCCCGCCGCTGGTACGCACGTTCGAGTACGAGGCGCCGGACTCGATCATCGACACACCGTGGGAACTCTGCCGCGGTATCGGTGCGAGTTTCTGCCACAACCGCGCCGAGCGCAAGGAGCACCATCTCTCCGGCGTCGACATCGTGTCGCTGCTCACCGAAGTGGTCGCCAAGGGCGGCCACCTGCTGCTCGGCGTCGGCCCCGCCGCCGACGGGACGATCCCTGACCTGCAACGCCAGCCACTGCTGGAAGCCGGTGGGTGGATCCGATCGAACCAGCGTCTGATCGACGGGGCGACACCCTGGGACAGCTGGGGCGACGACGACGTCCGGTACCTGCGACTCGGCGATCGCGTCCACGCCGTCGACCTGAGCGGACGGGGGCACCTCGCGGCCCTCGCCGGCGACCGCTACCGGCTCGAGTCGGTCGAGCGCAACGGGGCGCCGGTGGCCTTCCGTCAGGACGACACGGGCGTGCACCTCGACGTCGCACGGTCGCCGTTCGAGCGGCGGGCACGACCCGGGAACGTGGCGGACATCGCCGTCTACGAGTTGGCGATCGCCGAAGTGGAACGGCCCGCAGAGCTGTTCGAGCCCACACCACGCCAGGCGATCGACCTCGCACCGCTACTGCGAGATGCGTCCGCCGGCGACATCGTGCAACTCGGTGACGGACGGTATCTGGGCCCCGTGACCGTGCCCGCCGGGGTGATCGTACGCGGGTTGGGCGTGGCCCGCACCGTCGTCGACGGTGGCGGGGCCACTGCGATACACCTCGAACGCAACGCACGGCTCGAGCATGTCCGGGTCACCGGCGCGCCGCCACGCCTCGCCTGGTTCCCGAGCGCGGCGATCGAAGTCCGTGGGCCCTACGCGACCATGCTGGGGTGCCGGATCGATGGGCACATCATCGTCCGAGCCGACGGCGCAGTGATCAAGGCGACCGGTGCCGCCGGAGTGGTCGTCGACGGCGCCGATCGGCTGACGATCTCACGATCGCAGTTCCGCGGGATGCACTGGGACACCGGCGTCCACCTCGTCGGGGGCGCCGGCCACGAGGTCGACTCGTGCGAATTCCACGATCACCTGTGTGCGATCCGGGCGACCGACACGACCGGAACGATCGTGCGCGGCAACAACACGACCGCCCGCTGGTGGGGCATCCATCTCGAGCGAACCGAAGGTGCACACGTCTACGGCAACTTCGTCGATCACACGATGCGCGGCATCGACATCGACGGCGGGACCCAAGCGGTGATCGACGGCAACGCGGTGTGCGACGGCGACAGCGGCTGCATCGTCGAGTGGGGCGCCTCCGACTGCCAGGTGAGCGGTAACCGGTGGGAGCGCTGCCGGGTCGGCGTGCTGGCCTGGGACGCGACCGGGCTGCACGCCCACGACAACGAGGCGATCGACCTGCACGAGCCCGACGCCGCGTACACCACCGGGCCATGACGCGTTCCTCGTGGTGACACCACGAGGAACGGTCAGGCGGAGTTCGCTCGGCGCTTGGCGTCGCGGGCGCGGGTGGTGGGGTCGAGATCGACCTTGCGCAGGCGGATGTTCTTCGGGGTCACCTCGACGCATTCGTCGTCGGCGATGAACTCGAGTGCCCCCTCCAGCGACAGCTGCCTGTGCGGCGTGAGCTTCACGGTCTCGTCGGCCGACGACGCACGCACGTTGGTCATCTTCTTCTCTCGGCAGACGTTGACGTCCATGTCCCCCGCACGCGAGTTCTCCCCGACGATCATGCCGCAGTAGACCTCGGTGGCCGGACCGACCATCATCGCCGCACGGTCCTGCAGGTTGAGCATGGCGTACGTGGTTGCGGGCCCGGTGCGGTCGGCCACGAGCACGCCCGATTGGCGCGACCGGATCTCTCCTGCCCACGGCTCGTAGCCCTCGAAGATGTGGCTGATCACGCCGGTGCCGCGGGTCTCGGTGAGGAACTCGGTACGGAACCCGATCAGGCCGCGTGCCGGCACGAGATAGTCCAGACGCACCCATGCAGAACCGGACATGTTCTGCATCCGTCCCTTACGCGTGGCGAGCAGCTGCGTGACCGCTCCGAGGTGCTCCTGGGGAACGTCGATCGTGACCCGCTCGACCGGTTCGTGGAGTACGCCGTCCACGTCGTGGGTGAGCACGACCGGCTTGCCGACGGTGAGCTCGAATCCTTCGCGGCGCATCTGTTCGACGAGGATCGCCAACTGCAACTCGCCGCGGGCCTGGACTTCCCAGGCGTCGGGTCGCTCGGTCGGCAACACCCTGATCGACACGTTGCCGACCAGCTCGGCGTCGAGCCGGTTCTTCACGAGGCGGGCGGTGAGCTTCTTCCCCTCCCGCCCGGCGAGCGGTGAGGTGTTGATGCCGATGGTCATCGACAGCGCCGGCTCGTCGACGGTGATCACCGGCAGCGGGATCGGGTTCTCGGGGTCGGCGAGGGTCTCGCCGATGTAGATGTCCTCGATTCCTGCGACCGCCACGAGGTCACCCTGGCGGGCGCCGTCGACGGGCACACGAGTGAGGTGCTCGGTGAGGAACAGCTCCGCGATGCGGGCTCGGGCCACGGTGCCGTCACGCTTGCACCAGGCGACGGACTGGCCCTTGGTGATCTCACCTTCGATGACTCGCAGCAGCGCGAGTCGGCCGAGGTACGGCGAGGCGTCGAGGTTGGTCACCCATGCCTGCAACGGCGCCCCCTCGTGGTACGTGGGTGCCGGGATGTGGTCGAGCAGGATCTCGACGAGGTCGTTCAGGTGGCGCTTGTCGACGGTGCCGGCGATGATGCCGTGCGCTTCGTCGAGATCGAGGGTGGCCCACCCGTCTCGACCCGAGCAGTACACGATCGGGAACTCGACCTGATGCTCCTCGGCGTCGAGGTCGAAGAACAGTTCGTAGACCTCGTCGATCACCTCGGTGGTGCGGGCATCGGGACGGTCGACCTTGTTGATCACCAGGATCACCGGCAGATCGCGGGCGAGCGCCTTGCGCAACACGAACCGGGTCTGCGGCAGCGGCCCCTCGGCCGCGTCGACCAGCAGGACGATGCCGTCGACCATCGTGAGCGCACGTTCGACCTCACCGCCGAAGTCGGCGTGGCCGGGAGTGTCGACGATGTTGAGCGTGATGTGGTCGTCGGTGCGCGGGTCGTGCCAGACCAGCGACGTGTTCTTCGCGAGGATCGTGATGCCCTTCTCACGCTCGAGGTCACCCGAGTCCATCACCCGTTCGGCAACATCCTCGTTCGACCGGAACGCGCCCGACTGGTGCAACATCGCGTCGACGAGCGTGGTCTTGCCGTGGTCGACGTGAGCGACGATCGCCAGGTTGCGCACGTCGCGTCGACGGCGCACCGTGGCATCGTCGGAGGTGACGTCGCGGTCGACGGCGGCGTCGCCGTCGAGGAGGATCTGGTCGTTGGACACGACAGACGACGCTATCGCCCGTTCACGAACGAACGATCGACCTCCTCTCGCCGACGACCGCTCCTCGTCGCTCGAAACCGAGCGGATACGCGACGTCGAGCGCCCGGAACGAGGCCGATTTCGGCACCGAATCTCGATGACGGTTGACGCGCCCGCACTTTGTACGTATATTCGTACCTATGCACGTCCTTCGACAACTGCTCCCGATCCTGTCGTGGGGGCCCAGCTACCGACGCGGCGACTTCCGCAGCGATCTCACCGCAGGCCTCACCGTCGGCGCAATGCTCGTCCCACAGGCGATGGCGTACGCCCTCCTCGCCGGGCTCCCGCCCGAGGTCGGCCTGTACGCCGCGACGATCCCGGTCATCGTGTACGCCTTCTTCGGCTCGTCCCGACAGCTCGCCGTCGGGCCCGTGGCGATCGTCTCCCTGCTGACCGCCACCGCACTCGCCCCGCTGGTGGAGGAAGGAACGGCCGGCTACCTCGGCGCAGCGGCGCTGCTCGCGTTGATGGTCGGCGTGATCCACATCGTGCTGGGGGTCGGGCGTCTCGGCTTCCTCGTCAACTTCCTCTCGCATTCGGTGCTCGTCGGGTTCACCGCCGCCGCCGCGATCATCATCGGCTTCTCACAGGTCAAGCACATCTTCGGCATCTCGACGGAACGCAAGGACCACTTCCACGAGACGGTGCTCGAAGTCGGTGACAACCTCGCCAGCACGAACGGCACCACGCTCGTGCTCGGAGTCGTCGCCCTGGTCACGCTGTTCGCGCTGAAGAAGTTCGCCCCGCTCGTCCCGGGGGCACTCGTCGTCGTCGTCGGCTCGATCCTCGCGGTGGAGGCATTCGACCTGCAGTCGCGCGGCGTGTCGGTCGTCGGCGACATCCCCGACGACCTGCCGGCGTTCGGGTTCCCCGACTTCGACGGCTCGCTGCTCGGCAGCCTCCTCGGTACCGCCTTCGTCATCACGATCGTCGGATTCATGGAGTC
>CAZJUC010000119.1:0-9835 GCA_964549065.1 uncultured Ilumatobacteraceae bacterium | reverse complement strand
AGGAAGTGATAACTCATGTCCGTGACCGACTCGACGCACACGTCCGAGCTCGCGGCCAGGGCCAAGGAGATCACCGAGCGCGAGCTGGTGACCTACTCCCGACGCACCCAGGGATCGCAACACGCAACGGAGCGAGCCCGAAAGGTGCTCCCGGCCGGTGTGCCCTCGAGTTTCCAGGCGTACGACCCGCACCCGATCGTCGTCGAGCACGCCGCCGGCGCGCACATGGTCGACGTCGACGGCAACGAGTATGTCGACTACGACATGGGCTTCGGCGCGCTCTTCGCCGGCCACATGCACCCCGCCGTCCGCAAGGCCGTCGAGGCACAGTTCGATCACGGCACGCTCTACGTGACGCCGTGCGAACTCGACGCCGACGTCGCCGAGCTGCTCGGCGAGCGCTACGGCTTCCCGATGTGGCGGCCCACCAACTCGGGCACCGAGGCCACGATGGACGCCATCCGCCTCGCCCGCGGCGTCACCAAGCGCGAGAAGATCGTCAAGGTCGAAGGCGGCTACCACGGCCATCACGACGAGGTGATGATCTCGAACAAGCCGACTGTTGCGGAAGCCGGCCCGGCCGACGCGCCGCACTCGATCCCGCAGTCGGGTGGCATCACCCAGGGCACGATCGACGACGTCATCGTGATCCAGTACAACGACGCGCCGGCGCTCGAACGTGTTCTCGCCAGTCGTGAGGTGGCGTGCTTCATCGTCGAGCCGGTGATGGAGAACATCGGCATCGTCCTGCCTGATCCCGGCTACCTCGAAGCGGTCCGCGAGATCTGTGACAGGTACGCCACGTTGCTGATCTTCGACGAGGTGAAGACCGGCCTCACCGCCGGCTTCGGCGGCGCCACCAAGCAGCTCGGGGTCACCCCGGACCTCGTCACGCTCGCGAAGTCGATCGGGGGCGGCTTCCCCGTCGGTGCGTTCGGGGGCAAGGCCGAGTACATGGACCTGATCACCACGGGCGAGGTGCTGCACCTCGGCACCTACAACGGCAATCCGCTGGTGATGGCAGCGGCGAAGGCCACCCTCACCGAGGCGTGCACGCGCGAGAACATCGACGCGGCCATTGCCCTCAACCACCGTCTGGTTGCCGCCTGCCAGCAGATCATCGACGACGCCGGCTTGCCGGCGCACACGGTCGCGTTCGGCGCCAAGGGCTGCATCACCTGGTCGAAGGATCCGGTGCGCAACTACCGCGACTACAAGGCCACCGATTTCGACCTCGCATTCGCGCAGTGGATGCACGGCATCAACCGCGGCATCCTGCTGCCGCCGGGGCTCGACGAGCAGTGGCTGATCTCGGTGATGCACACCGAAGCCGACGCGATGCGCTACGCCGACGTGTTCGCCGAGTTCGTCGACGAACTCATGGCGTGAACGACCCGATCACGCCTGGGGTCTGACCCCTGGCGTGATCGTGGGCGAGACTGGGCGCGTGGCTCTCTTCTGTACCGACACGTTCTTCGACGCCCATCGCGATCGCATCGCGGAGATCGCTCCAGATCTCGACGTGATCGAACTGCGGCCCGGCGAGGACATCGCCGCCGCCGACGTCGAGCGCATCACCATCGCCTTCTTCTCCGACGACGCCTGGCCCGACCGGGCCGGCGCCTTCTTCAAGGTTGCGCTGTCGACCACGAACCTGCAGTGGTTCCACTCGATGTCGGCCGGCGTCGACAGCCCGGTGTTCTCGACGTTTCTCGAACGAGGCGCCCGTCTCACCACGTCGTCGGGAGCGAGCGCGCCGCCGATCGCCGGCACGGTGATGCTCTATCTGCTTGCGCTCAGCCGCGATCTGCCCGGATGGCTGAGGGCCCAGTCGGCGCACGAGTGGTCGCCGGTGGCGTTCCGGGAACTCGACGGTCAGCGACTCGTCGTGATCGGCTACGGCCCGATCGGGCAGGAAGTCGTGCGGCTCGCCACGGCGTTCCGGATGGAGCCCGTCGTCGTTCGCCGATCGTCGAAGGGGGACGAGCCGTGCCCGGTGCGCCCGCTCTCCGAGCTCGCCGACGTGGTGTCCGACGCCGACGCGGTGGTCGTTGCACTCCCGCTGGCAGCGGAGACACGCGGGATCATCAGCGCCGAGGTGATCGCGGCGATGCCGTCCACGGCGGTGTTCGTCAACGTCGGCCGGGGCGAGCTCGTCGATCAGCCCGCGCTCACCGACGCACTCGCCACGGGACGTCTGGCCGGCGCCGGCCTCGACGTGTTCGATCCCGAACCACTGTCCGCCGACGACGCACTGTGGGACCTTCCCAACGTGATCATCAGCCCACACAACTCCGGGTCCAGCGATGGCACCACCGCACGGGTGGCTGAGATCTTCCTCGACAATCTCGCACGGTTCGTCAGCGGGGAGGCGCTGCGCAACGAGGTGACGGGCTAGCTCGTACGCCGAATGGAGAGGACCACGATGTCGTCCGGGCGCTCGGGGTTGGGTGTCGAAGCGAGGATCGAACCGACCAGTTCGTCGAGCGGATCGGCAGCGCCGGAGGTCGCGATGTCGAGCAGGCGCGCCCGCCCCGTCTCGATCGGCTCGCGATGGTGTTCGATCAGCCCGTCGGTGTAGCAGATCAGACTGTCTCCGACGTCGAGTCGGCACGTCGCCGTGAGACGTTGCGCACTGACGCCGATCGGTGGGCCGGGCGTGGCGTCGAACCAGTCGTGGCGGCCGTCGGGGTGCACCAGCAGCGGTGGATGGTGGCCGACCAGGGTGTAGCGCAGCTCACCGGTCGCCGGGTCGAGGCGGCCGTAGAACAGGGTGCTCGCGAAGGCGTCGGGATGGTGTCCGGCGTACTCGTCGAGGCGCTGCACCACCTCGGCGGGGTCGTCGTGGCCATGACCGAGACCGGTGAGCGCGTTGCGGATCTGGCTCATCGCGATGGCGGCGTCGAGGTCGTGACCAACGGCGTCGCCGACGACGATCGCGACGTCGCCGGGACGAACCTCGACGACTTCGTACCAGTCGCCGCCGACACGCAGGCCGGCGGTGCCCGCCTCGTAGCGGGCACAGATCTCGTAGCCCTCGACCTCGGGGGTGGAGGTGGGCAGCAGCCCCGCCTGGAGACGACGGGCGATGGCCCGTTCGCGCTCGGCGACGTCGCGTAGTGCGGCCTGTTCGCGCCGTTGCTCGGTCACCTCCACGACCACCACGCCCGCACCGATGATGCCGAGCCCCGGTGCCTGCACCGGATAGAAGCCCTCTTCCCAGATGCGCACCACGCCCGGCCGGGCAGCCGTCTCGCCGCGGATCTCGATGCCCGACAGGGCCTCGCCGTCGTCGAACACACGACGCAGCACCGCAACTGCCTGCTCGGCGAGCTGGGGTACCACGTCGTGGATCGTGCGCCCGAGGTGGTCGGCGACGGGGAGCCCGTTGGTCTCGGCGAGGCGCTCGTTGACGTGACTGAAGCGGAAGTCGCGATCGATGAACGCGAACCCCACCGGGGCCTGTTGCAGCAGCGTCTCGAGCAGGGCGGCGAGACGGCTCGACTCGTCGCTCACCCAAGCTCGCTGGAGAGCGGCGCCGCACAGTGCGACCGCCGGATCGACGACATCGTCGTCGAGGATCTCGGTCGGGGTGTTCCACGCGAGTCCGATCGCTGCGCGCACCTGTCCGTTCTCGACGAGGATCGGATGAGCAGCGAGCGACTGCAATCCCATCGTCTCCGCGTCGTCTGCGCCGGCCGGGAAACGTTCGACGATGTCGCCGGGATCGCTGGCGTGCACGGACCGTCCGCTCAGCACGGCGCGACCGAGCGGGCTTCCGTCGTCGAGCGCGATGCTGATCCATCGGTCGGCGATGTCGCGGTCCATGTCGCTCGGCTGGAACAGGTGCAACGTGTCACCCGTGGTCGAGGTCACGGCGATGTTGCCGAACACCGCACCGACCGTTGGGGCGAGGTTGTCGGCGATCGCCGCACACACCTCGTCGACGGTGCGGGACGACGCGAGCGAGCTCGCCAGCATTCGCAGCGTCTCGGTCTGCGCCCGTGCCGCCGTCAACTCGGCGACGAGCCCCGCCCACGACTCCTGACTGGCCATCAAGGGGTCGACCGACTCCTGTGGAGTGACGCGTGGCGCTCCTTCGGGGACGAGGAGCCGCACGATGCCGTCGTCGTCGCGCACCGGGGTCAGCTGGAAGTCGATCGTGATCAGAGAACGGCCCTCGTCGCCCGCCATCACCTCGGCGTCATAGCGAACGGTGGCCCCCTCACGCGCGGCATCGATCGCTTCGCGGACGCGCTGTTGGGCCTCGGTCGAGTACGACCACCACGGCGCCTCCCAGAAGGGGCGGCCGATGACGTCGTCGCGAGTGATGCCTCCGGCGCGCAGCGCCGGGGCGTTCGCTTCGAGCAGGGTGCCGTCTGGGCTGAGCAGACCGACGAAGTGGCCGACGTTGTCGAGGGCGGTGAGCGCCTCTTGGGGCCCGAGGAAGCCCGAGGCGTCGAGGGTCACGGCGTGAGAGTAACGCGCGATTCCCGATTCGGCATCGGCTGTGCGATGGCGCGCGTCAGGCAGCGATGGGCTCTGCGTGGGTGCGGAGCTTTGCGATGGATCGCTCGACGCGTCGACGCACCGCCTGCGGTGTGACGCCGAGTTCCTCGGCGATCGTGGCGAAGGTTGCCGGTTCGTGGCCGCGCAGACCGAAGCGGGCCGCCACGGCGAAGGCGCTGGTCTCGTCGAGGTGGTCGAGGAGTGCATCGATCTGCTCGCGTGCGACACGCCGTTCGGCGGCTTCGTCGGGGCCTTCGTCGTCGCTGGCGACGAGTGTGCCGAGCGTGTCGGGGCCCTCACCGATCGGGCGATCCATCGACTCGAGCTGACTGAGCATGTCGATCATCGCGAGGTCGTCGTCGAGCCGTGCGCCGGACGCGGTGGTCGCAGCGACCGCGGTGCGCAGCTCGCGGGTGCGATGCCCGGGGATCCTGATCGTGCTGGCCGATGCCTCGAGCCCGCGTTGGATCGACTGACGGATCCACCAGGTGGCGTAGGTCGAGAACTTGTACCCGCGACGCCAGTCGAACTTCTCGACCGCCTTCTCCAGGCCGATCATGCCGTCCTGCACGATGTCGTCGCGGTCGAGATGCACCGGCACGCTGAAGCGGTTGGCGATGCTCTGCACGAGCCGGACGTTGGCTTCGATGAAGTGATGCCGAGCGCGCTCACCCTCGGCGATCAGTTCGGCGTCACCGTCGTGCTGGTTGTCATCGGCGAGTCGGGCGCGTGCCGCTCGTCCAGCTTCGATCGCCTGCGCGAGCCATCGTTCGTCGGCAGCGGTGAGCAGGGCGCGATGGTCTCGGCGGATCCGGCGGGCGCTCGTGCGCCGTCCTGTTGCGAGATCGTGGCGTGCGGTGACGTCGGGTCGAGACATGGGCCAAGCTTAAAACACCTTTTTCAAAAGGTCAATGTTGTGATGCAAATAAATCGAGCCGTATCATCCGGGTCTGTTGATCTGGTCCCTGCTCGCTCTGCACGTCGTGGTCGTCGTGGTGATCTCGGTCATCGGCGCACGTCTCGGCCGCAACGCGCTGTGGCTCGCAGCGGTGCCGATGGCGGTCACCGCCATGTGGTCCGCCACCCGGCTCGGATCGGACGACGTCGTCACCGCCGGGTTCGAATGGGTGCCCGGTCTCGACCTCGCACTCGAGTTCCGTGTCGATGCGATGGGGTCGTTGCTGTCGGTGCTGGTGTCGGGTATCGGTGCGCTCGTCTGTGTGTACGCCGTCGGCTACTTCTCCGCAGGTGCAGCGAGCATGGGGCGTTTCGCGGCCACGCTGCTCGCGTTCTCCACTGCCATGGTCGGCCTCGTGTGGGCCGACTCGGTGTGGACAGTGTTCATCTTCTGGGAGCTGACCTCGATCACCTCGTTCCTGCTCGTCGGATTCAAACACGCCGACCCGGTGGCGCGCATCGCGGCGCGCCGGGCACTGGTGATCACCGCCGGCGGTGGCCTGTCGCTCCTCGCCGGATTCGTCCTCTTCGTCGACGCCACCGGTACCTCCCGCTTGAGCGAGATCACGCCGGTCACGGGCTCGACAGCGACAGCTGCCGCGATCCTGATCCTCCTGGCCGCGGCCACCAAGTCGGCCCAGTTCCCCTTCCACGTCTGGTTGCCCGGCGCGATGGCCGCGCCCACTCCCGTGAGCGCCTATCTGCACTCGGCCACCATGGTGAAAGCCGGCGTGATCCTCGTCGCCGTCGTCGCGCCGGCGTTCCAGGACACCGAGGTCTGGAAACCACTCGGCCTCTCGTTCGGCCTGGCCACGATGCTCTGGGGGGCCGTCGGCGCGCTGCGTCACGTCGATGCCAAGCTGATCCTCGCCTGGGGCACCGTCTCTCAGCTCGGTTTGCTGATCGCGCTGCTCGCCCTCGGCACGCCGAAGGCCACCTTCGCCGCGATCTCCATCCTCGTCGCCCACGCCGTGTTCAAAGCAGCGCTCTTCATGGTCGTCGGCGAGGTCGACGTACGAACGGGCACTCGCAACATCAACGAACTGTCCGGGCTGCGACGATCGATGCCGATCACGTTCGTCGTTGCCGTGATCTCGGGCGCGTCGATGGCGGGCATCCCACCGTTGCTCGGCTTTCCCACCAAGGAAGCTGCAATCGAGGCTGCGCTCGGTCTGTCCGGCAACGAGTTCCTGATCGTCGGCGGGCTGATCATGTTCGGCTCGGTGCTCACCGTGGCCTACACCACGCGTCTGCTCATCGGCATGTTCGCCGCCGGCGACCCGATGACAGGGCGGGAGGTCGCTTCCCGGCGGCCGGCGATGTCCGCGCCCGAGGTGATCCTCGCTGCCGGCTCGGTGCTCGGGTTCATCGCGCTCGGCTGGGTGACCGGCGTGGTGCGGCCGGCGGCGGTGACCGTCTCCCCCGATGCTGAGGTGTACTCCCTGCTGCGGTGGCCGGGTCTGACCGAGGCGTTCGTCACCTCGATGGTGATCGTGTCCTTCGGTGTGCTGATCGGAGCCCTCCTCGCTCGTCGACACGTCGCCAGCGGTCCGGTCGCCCGCGGCGCCGCCAACGCCGACTGGACCATCGATGGCATCGGCCGCCTGGCCCGCCAGGTCGCCGGGCGTGTCCAGCACGGTTCACTCCCGCTGTACCTCGCGACCACCGTGACGGTGGTCTGCGTCGCTGCTGTGCCCTTCGTCGGCGAGATCGACACCGACACCCTCTACTGGTGGGACAACCGGGCCGAGGCCGTGCTGGTGCTGATGATCGTTGCCGTTGCCGTCGCCGCCACCATGGTCACCTCCCGGCTCGGTGCGGCGCTCGTGCTCGGCGCCGTCGGCTTCAGCATCGCCGGTCTGTTCGTCGCTCGCGGCGCACCCGACCTGGTGCTCACCCAGTTGCTGGTCGAGACCGTGGTCGTCGTCGGCTTCGTCGTCGGCCTCGGCCGCCTCGCCACCAAGTTCCCCACGCCGACGCGTCTGTGGACGGCAGGACGCGTCGTGATCGCCGGTGCCATGGCCATCGCGGTCGCCGTTGCCTTGGCGGGCAGCGCGGCCAACCCGGTGGGCGAGGCCCCGGTGCGCGAACTCGCAGTGACGGCGCAGACCGAGGGTGGCGGCAAGAACGTCGTCAACGTGATCCTCACCGACACCCGGGCACTCGACACCTTCGGTGAGATCATCGTGCTGATGGTGGTGGCCGTCGGGATCCTGACGTTGAGCACCAAACGTCGTCGCACCCGACCCGAGACCCGCACCGACACACCTGCGGCCGGCTCTGGCCCGGCGTCGGCGTCGGCTCGGGTGGCTCCGGTGGACGAGGTGGCCCGGTGATCTCACGCACCTCGCCGATCGTGTCGCTCGCCGTCCGAGCGGTCACGCCGATCGCGCTGCTCGTCGCGGCCTATGTGCTGTTCGCCGGTCACAACCAGCCGGGTGGCGGTTTCGCGGCCGGGCTGATGCTCGGTGCCATCATCGTGCTGCGCACCGTCGCCGGGCTGCAGCAGCCCCGCCATGCGACGTGGTGGATGGCCGTCGGCGGTGTGATCGCCGGGCTCGTGGCCATCGGCCCGCTGCTGTGGGGTGAACCACTGCTCGACCAGGTGGTGGTCACCTGGGACGTCCCGGTGCTCGGCACCGTCAAGTCGGGCTCGGCGCTGTTGTTCGACCTGGGTGTGGTCGGGCTGGTCGTGGGGCTGGTCCTCGCGCTGCTCGACGGTCTCGACGCCACGGCGCTGGTCGACCGGGGCCGGCGCCCCGCGGTCGCCGACTCTCCGGTCGACCGCGCCGCAACCGCCGATGATCAGGGAACGCCGACATGAGCGTTGCGATGATCTTCGCGGTCGCCGGCCTGGTCGGCGCCGGGACGTTCCTGGTGACGTCGCGGTCGCTGAGCCGCATCGTGCTCGGCTTCGCCATGCTCGGCCATGCCGCCGTGCTGTCGCTGCTGGCAGCTGGCGGTCCCGCTGGTTCGCCGCCGATCGTCGACGGCGAACCGGCGTCGGACACGGCCAACCCGTTGCCGCAGGCGCTGTCGCTGACTGCCATCGTGATCTCGTTCGGACTCACGCTCTTCGTCCTCGCGCTCGCCCGGCGTCAGCAGGTGCTCACCGGTGACGACCTCGTGGAGGACGACGTCGAGGATCGTCGCATCGCCACCACGCAGGAGGCTCGGGCGGCAGCGATCGACGAGACCCGTGAACTCGAGGCACTGCACGACAACCCGGAGGGCGGCTCGTGAGCGCGGTGGTCGGCCTCTGTGTGGCGCTGCCGCTGCTGACCTCGACCCTGGTACTCGGCCTGCGTCGGATGGCGATGGTTCGCGACATCATCACCCTGGGGACGATGGCGGCCGTCACCGGGCTCGCTGCTGCACTGCTCGCCGAGGTCGACCGCAACGGCACCGTCGTGCTGCGCGTCGGCGACTGGGCCCCCGACCTCGGCATCGTCCTGGTCGCCGACCTCTTCGCCGCGCTGATCCTGCTCGTGGCGTCGGCGACGATCCTCGTCGTCGAGCTGTTCGCGATCGGCCAGCGCCGAACCCCTGCCGGCGCCGACCCGTCGGTGGTCAGCCCGATCCTGCTGGTGCTCGCCGGTGGCGTCAGTCTGGCCATCCTCACCGGCGACCTGTTCACCTTGTTCGTCGCCTTCGAACTGATCCTGGTCGCCAGCTACGTGCTGCTCACCCACCAGGGCCACGAGTCGCAGGTGCGCTCGGGCATGACCTACGTGGTGATCAACCTGTTCGCCTCGACGTTGTTCCTCTTCGGCGTCGCGATCGTGTATTCGGCCACGGGCACCGTCAACATGGCGTTGCTCGCCGAGCGCGTTCCCGAACTCCCCACCGCCACGCAGGTGGGCATCGGGCTGTGGTTCCTCGTGGTGTTCGGCACGAAAGCGGCGATCTTCCCACTGTTCTCGTGGTTGCCCGACAGCTACCCGACCGCACCGACCACGATCACCGCGGTCTTCGCCGGTCTGCTCACCAAGATCGGGGTGTACGTCCTGATCAGGTTCTTCACCCTGATGGAACTCGACCGGCTGGGCCCCCTCCTGCTGGTGATCGCCGGGTTCACGATGATCGTCGGTGTCGCCGGCGCCCTTGCGCAGGACGACGTGAAGCGGATCCTGTCGTTCCACGTGGTCAGCCAGATCGGCTACATGATCATGGGACTCGGACTGTTCACCGTCGCCGGCGTCGCCGGTGCGGTGCTCTTCCTGATCCACCAGATCCCGGTGAAGACCGTGATGTTCCTCGCCGGCGGTCTCATCGAGGACGACCAGGGCACCTCGGCGCTGAAGAAGGTCGGTGGCCTGGCGACGAGCAAGCCGGTGATCGCGGTGCTGTTCGCGCTGCCCGCCCTGAG
>CAZJUC010000118.1:8159-9842 GCA_964549065.1 uncultured Ilumatobacteraceae bacterium | reverse complement strand
CACCAGGAGGAACACCACGATCGTGAGTGTCTCCACGAGGAACTGGGTGATCGCGAGGTCGGGCGCCCCCTGGATCAGGTAGACGATCGCGAGTGCGTAGCCGCTGCCGCCGAGCAGCACGGCGGCCCCGAAGCGATTGCGGGCGAACACGATCGCGACCGCCAGCAACCCGGTCACGGCGACGGCCACGAGCTCGATCGGCGAGTTGCTGAAGCGCGGGCTGGAGATCGAGTCGGTGGCGCCGGCGGCGATGGCCACCACCAGTGCCGCCGCGACCGTGGTCAGCACGACGGCGAGGTAGAGCGGGAGCGAACCGCTCTGTGTCGCCGCCGTCGCCCGGCGGGCGCCCTCGAGCAGCCCGTCGTAGACCCGGTCGTAGAGGATCGTGGCCGGGCTGCGTGCGGCGTCGATCGTGCGGGTGGCCGAGCGCGTGGACCACCAGAGCACGACGCCGGCGGTGATGATCCCCGCCGACACCAGCAGCGCCTCGTTCACACCGGGCCACAACACGAGGTGCTTCGACGCCGTCTCCGGGTCGAGCGACGCCGTTGCCTCCGCGAGCCAGTCGCCCACCAGCCCGGCACCGAGTCCGAACGCGAGCGACGCCAGTGCGAGCAGCGCGGGCGCTCCCACCAACCCGAACGGGGGGCGGTGCACCGACGACGGGTCGATCGGGCGGGGTGCTTCGACCGTGTCGTCGTCCACGCCCGGGGCGTCGTCGCCGAGCAGGCCGACCGCGATCCGGATCGTGTACGCCACGGTCAGCACCGAACCCAGCACGATGCCGACCAGGGTAATGGTGCCGATGGCGCCGGTCTCGGCGTCGAGGAGTCCGTCGAGTGCCTTCTCCTTCGCGACGAAACCGAACGTGGGCGGGATCGCCGCCATCGACGCGGCGGCCACGATCAGCGAGGCCGCCACGACCGGCAGCGCCCGGAACAGGCCGCGCAGGCGGCGCATGTCACGTGTGCCCGCCTCGTGGTCGACGACGCCGACCGACAGGAACAGCGACGCCTTGAACAGTGCGTGCGCGAGCAGCATCGCGACGCCGGCGTAGGTGGTGGCCGGGGTGCCGAGGCCGAGCAGCACCATGAGGAAGCCGAGTTGGCTGACCGTGCCGTGGGCGAGTGCGAGCTTGGCGTCCTGCTGGCGCATCGCACGGATGCCACCGATGAACAGCGACGCCAGACCGGCGCCGACCACCAGGACCCGCCACGGTCCCTCCGTGGCGAACGCCGGCGCGAACCGGGCGACCACGACCAGGCCGGCCTTCACCATCGTGGCCGAGTGCAGGTAGGCGCTCACCGGTGTGGGCGCCGCCATGGCACCGGGGAGCCAGAAGTGGAACGGGAACTGGGCCGATTTCGTGAACGCGCCGAGCAGTACGAGCACCAACGCGACGTCGGTGAGGGTGCCGCTCGGGGGGTCGGCGAGCAGACCCGAGATGGTCGTCGTGTCGCCCGCGATCGTGAGGATGATCAGCCCGGCCAGCATGGCGAGTCCACCGGCGCCGGTGACGAGGAACGCCCTGGTGGCCGCTGCGCGGGCGGAGGCGTTGGTGTCGTCGAAGCCGATCAGCAGGAACGAGGTGATCGAGGTGAGTTCCCAGAAGACGAACAGGGTGAGCAACCCGTCGGCCCACACGATGCCGAGCATCGCCCCGGCGAAGGCGACGAGCAGGCC
>CAZJUC010000118.1:0-8059 GCA_964549065.1 uncultured Ilumatobacteraceae bacterium | reverse complement strand
GGTCAGTCCCGCAGGAGTTTGCCGGTGGTGTTGCGGGGGAGTTCGTCGACGAAGGTGACGTCACGGGGCACCTTGTGGCGAGCCAGTCGCGAGGCCACGAGCGACCGGACCCCGTCGGCGTCGATCGAGCCACCGGGCCGGCGCACGACGACGGCCGCGAGCCGCTGGCCGAACTCGTCGTCGGACACGCCGACCACCATGACGTCGACCACGTCGTCGTGTGACAGCAGGACCTCTTCGACCTCGAGAGGGAACACGTTCTCGCCGCCACTGACGATCATGTCGTCGGCGCGTCCGGTCACGAACAGGCGGCCATCGGCGTCGAAGTGCCCGACATCACCCGACGACATCAGGCTGCGGACCCGATCCCTGGTGCCACCACCGGTGTACTCGGTGAACTGGCCGGCGCCGCCGACCACGATCAGGCCGCTCTCCCCCGCTGCAACGGGTTCGCCCTGCTCGTCGACGACCTCGACGACGGTGCCGGGAATGGTCCGGCCGGCGGTTCCCGGTGCGGCACGAAGATCGGCCGGGGTCGCAAGTGTCGCCTGACCCACCTCGGTGGAGCCGTAGAGGTTGTAGAGGTTGTCGCCGAAGCGGTCCATCCATGCCGTCGCGACGGGAGCCGGCAGTGCCGAGCCGCTGCAGGCGACGATCCGCAGCGACGAGGTGTCACGATCGTGCGTCTCGGCGGCGAGGATGCGCTGGAGCATCACGGGCACGACGGCGAGCACATCGGCCCGCTCGGCCTCGACCGCGTCCAGCGTGTCGTCGACATCGAATCGGCGCACGAGTACCGCCGTCGATCCGGTGGCCGCGGCGATGGTGAGCTGGGCGAGCCCCCACGCGTGGAACAGCGGCGTCGGGATCACCGCGACGTCACCGCCCCGGTACGGGATGCGCTCCATCACGCCGAGCGCCGATGACAGCCCGACAGGGAGGCCCGAACGGCGAGCCCCCTTCGGGGTGCCGGTCGTGCCCGAGGTCAACAGCACCGGCGCGATCGGCCGGCTCGGCAGGAGTGGCCGCGACGATCCGAGCGACCGGACCTCGCCGATCGAGCGGTGCGGTCCCGGGTCGCCGTCGGCGACGACGACATGGCCTCCGAATCCCGACGCCTCCACGATCGCCAGCAGGTCGGTGTCGGCCACGACCGCGGCGACACCTTCTCGCTGCAGCACCTCGCCGAGCTGCGGGGCGGCGAAGCCGGTGTTCAGGTACACGCACGTGAGGCCCGCCTTCGCCGCCGCGACCGACACGTCGACGAAGTCGCGGTGGTTGGCGCACAACACACCGAGATGGTCGCCGCCGTTCAGCCCGAGCGATCGGAAGCCCTGCGCCAGCGCCGACGAGCTCCGATCGAGTTCGCCGAACGTCACGCTGCCGCGATGGTCGACGACCGCAGCACGTCCACGATGCCGCACAGCGGCGGCGGCGTACAGCGCGGCGAGGCTCGGTCCCCACCGGGCCAGGGCGGCAGTGGTCGCCGCCATCTGCGCCGGGTCGAGCCAGCCGAGCCGGCGGGCGAGTCGGACGTTGTCGGTGACGGCCACCGCGAGAGGTTCCACCCTGCAGCGCCCTCGCGTCGAATCGGTCGATCTGTCGGGACTCGCGAGGCGATGCACTCGATGGCGCCCTGGTCGCTGAGATCGACGTCGGGTACCCGCCGACGCCGATGTTCCACACCGACGGCGCCGCGAGGTGTCGATCAGACACCCGTCACGTCGTGGCACCAGGCCAGCAGCGACGCTTGCACGTCCGGGTCGGCGGCACCACCGGGGAGGGCCTTGATCTTGCCCTTCAGGACGAAGGCACCGTTGGGGTGCGCGTACTCGGGATTCGTCGCGACGTCGTGGAGTCGGGCGGCGGCCTTGTCGGGAGCCGAGAACATCAGGTTCCGGATGGGGATCAGGAGCTTCGGCATGCCCTCGCCGGCAGTCATCGGGGTCTTGACGGCACCGGGTTCACCCGTTCGGAACCCGATGGTGGGGTACTCGCGGGCGAAGGCTGCCATCAGGGCGGTGGCGGCGAGCTTGCTCTGCGCGTACGGACCGATGAGCCGCTTGAAGGTGCGGGGACTGGCGAGTCCTGCGACGTCGAGTTCGCCGGTGTTGTCGACCGCGCCGGTAGAGACCGTCAGCACGGTTCCCCCTTTGAGCACGTCGTGGAGAAGTCGAACGAAGAGGTACGGGGCGACGGTGTTGACCTCGGCGTGCATCTCGATGCCGTGTCTCGACATCTCGGGCTTGCCGAGCAGGACGCCGGCGTTGTTGTAGAAGATGTCGATCGGGCCCCGGCCCCGGAGCTGTTGCGAGGCGGCGACGATCGAGTCGTGATCGTCGAGGTCTGCCCGGACGACGTCGACGCGAACGGTCGGGCTCTCGTGCTCGATGCGATCGATGACGGGCCGAGACCGCTCGACACTGCGGTTGACCATCACGATGTCGTCGCCGCGTTTCGCGTGGAGCACGGCGAGCTCGGCACCGATCCCGCTGTTCGCTCCCGTGATCACGACTCGCTGGTCGGGTTTCACTCCATCTTCCTCGCGGCGGCCCGAACCGACAGTTGCAGCTCGTGGCCGATGACGAGCGCCGGCAGCTTGTCGACGCCGAGCGCCCGGCGGTCGACGGTCGTCGTCGCGGCGAACGTGGCCGTGGTGTCGTCGATCGCGAGGTCGCCGATCGTGACGGCGATCGGCGATGTCCGACCCTTGATCGTGACGGTCCCGTCGGCGCGGTGGCCGCCGATGGCGGGAGCGACCGTGCCGGAACGAAACGTGATGGTCGGATGCTCGGTTGCATGAAGGAAATCGGAACCGACGACGTGTTCGTCGCGCTTGGAGTTCTTGCTGGTGTACGAGCCTGCGTCGGCGACCACCTCGACACCGGCAACCTTGCCGGTCTCGTCGATCTCGACGGTGCCATCGGTGACGGTGAGCGTCGCAGGAATCGTCCACAGCAGCAGCTTCTTCGCCGCCACGGTGACGGTGGTCGCCGCCGGATCGAGCTTCCACGTACCCGTCGGCAAGTTCGTCGTCTCGGCGGGCGAGGGTCGGTGGTTCATGATGCAGCCTCCATGCGGTGGGTGGTGAGGGTGTCGACAGCGGCTCGGAACCGTTCGTCGAGTTCGGGAGCACGCAGCGACTGGGTGTCGGTGTCGAAGTTGGTCGCGAAGTCGGGGATGGCCAGGCTCGCGAGCACCTCGTTGCCGAAGAACGGCGCCGAAGCCACCGCAGTGCGCAGCACGTTGGCGCCGCCGTTGCGGCCGGGCGAGGTCGACAACATCACCGTCGGCTTGTCCTGGAACACCCGCATGTCGATCCGCGACGCCCAGTCGAAGACGTTCTTGTAGGCGGCGCTGTAGAAGCCGTTGTGTTCGGCGTAGGAGATCAGCAGCGCGTCGGCGTCGCCGATGCGCTCGAAGAAGTCGTGGGCCTCGGCGGGGACTCCGCCGACGGTCTCTCGATCGATGCTGTAGATCGGCATCTCGAAGTCGTTCAGGTCGAGGATCTCCACGACGGTGTCGCTCGCCTGCTCCTCGAGGAGCCGAGCGGCGTAGCCGATGAGTTGCCGGTTGATCGACTGACGGCTGGTCGTGGCAGCAAATGCGACGACGCGCATGTCAGGCGCCGCTCTCCATGGTTGATTGACGTGTCAAGTAGATCATTGACGGGTCAACCTATCGGAGAACACTTGACGCGTCAACGAGTAAGGTCGTCGCCGTGGACGACGTTCGATGGCTCGACGAGACGCAGCAACAGGCATGGAGGGCGCTCCTCGTCGTCGTCAACCGGGGGCTGCCGCAGCTCGAACGCACCCTCAAGGCACACGGGTTGCTCGTCGTGCACTACTCGATCCTCGTCGCCCTGTCGGCAGCGCCCGACCACACGATGCGGCTCACCGATCTCGCTGATGCCGCGAACGTGTCGCAGAGCCGGCTGAGCCACCGACTCCGGACGTTGGTCGATCGCGGTGATGTCACCGTCACCACCGACACCGACGATCGTCGCGGCAAGCACGCCTCCCTCACGGCCGTCGGGTTCGACCGACTGGAGACGATTGCACCCCTGCACGTCGAGGACGTCCGACGCGTGATCTTCGACCAACTCGACTCGTCGGAGACCGAGGCGCTCGCCCACGCGCTGTCGAAGGTCGCCGGAACGCTCTGCGACCACGGTGACTTCCTGCCCGAACGACTCTGAGGAGACCCGCGTGCGCGTGAGTTCGACCTCGATCGTCAGGACGGTTGCACCGGACTCGGTACGACGAGAACCGGGATGTCGGTGAACTCCAGCAGATGTTCGGTCTGGCTGCTGACATACCGCGTCCCGGGGCGCCGCATGTCGGATCTCCCCATCACGATGAGGTCAGCCCCCGCGGGCCGCGACCTCGAGCATGCCGATACTGCTGTCGGTGCGCGGAGTCGTGACCAGTGCGATCGGTCGGACGAGCAGACGCTCGTGCTCGACACCCGTCAGTCGGCGCCAGGGTGCGGCCAGGTGCCGGCGCGGAACGCCCGCCACGCGCCGGTGGCGTAGAGCGCCCAGATCACCAGCACCGGCTGGAAGAAGAGCCGGACGAAACGTGCGGTGTCGGTGTCGAGCCCGAATGCGTCGACGCCCTCGGTCCATTGGGCGATGTTGCCCGGGAAGATGGCGACGAAGAAGCCGGCCACGATCGTTCCCACGACCACCCGGTGACGGACCAGCCCGATGAGCGCCACTCCGAGGACGATCTCGACGATGCCGGACGCGATCACCACGAGGTCGTCGTCGATCGGGAACCACTCGGGCACCTGCGCCTGGAACTCGGTGCGCTGGGTGGTGAGGTGGCCGACACCGGCGAAGATCAGTGCGCCGCCGAGGAGCCACCGCAGCACCGCTCGGATGCCGGCGTCGCCGGTCGGCCAGCGCACGGTCAGGTGCCCGATCGGGCGGCCACGCAGATCGGGAGTTCGCACTCGAGCGACTTGCAGGGGCGTCCGGCGCGGTGCCGACGGGCGCGCTCCAGCGCGAAGGCGTCGACGCACGCCGGCCTCGCGCAGTGCTCGGATCCGCAGGGCAGGCCCGCTCGGTGGCGTTCTTCCTGGCGGCGGAGCGAGTCACCCGGATCATTGCGCTGCTGGTCGGTGTCGCTCGCCGCCGTGGCGGGCGCCACGACGTCGGCGTCACGAGCGGCCACGCAGATCGCGAGCTCGCAGTTGTTCCTGCCGCACGGCTCGCCCTTGGCGTGGTGCTGGGCTCGGGCGTCGGCCTTGCGTTGCGCCTTCTTCAGTCGGCGGGTCTCGCGCAGCGGCGCGCACACCGTGCAGGTCTTGACCTTGCAGATCCGTCCCCGGGAGTGGGCGAGCGCCTGGCGTTGTTTCGGTGTGGCGGGCGACGCGTCCGATGCGGCCTTCGTGGGCCGGGTCGGCTGATCGCTCTGTGATGCTCGCGGAACCGGGTGCTCGGCCATGGTGCCACCGAGTATCGCCGCGTTCACCCGCAGAAACGATTCAGGCGAGGGCGAGGAGGCGGTGGATGCGGGAATCGTCGGGGCCGAGGTAGTGCACGAGCACGCCGGCGACGGCCTCGATGTCGAGGGTGCCCGCGATCTGCATTTCTTCCAGGTCGGCCCAGTCCTTCGTCCGGTCGAAGAACGCCTTGAACACGGCCAGGTCTCGGCACGCGAGGAACGGGATGTCATGCCCGGCGAACGGCTCCCACCTGATGCGCTCGCCGACTGCCGCGTGGAAGGGCGTGGTGTCGAGGAACACGTCGACCGGCGTCTGCTCCCACCAGAGGCGGGTCTGGCCGTCGGATTCGAGTTGGTCGATCGCC
Organism: uncultured Ilumatobacteraceae bacterium; assembly: GCA_964549065.1. Taxonomy (GTDB): domain Bacteria; phylum Actinomycetota; class Acidimicrobiia; order Acidimicrobiales; family Ilumatobacteraceae; genus Sva-07. Next base: position 2,241 of record CAZJUC010000118.1, on the reverse strand, counting down.
GCGCCGGTGACGTCCACGTCGGGTGGCAGCGCAGCGGTGAGTTCCGCGGTGCGCTCGGTCGGGACGAACACGTTGACGTCGATGTCGATGGTGCCGCGGGCGCGCTGTGTGCACCAGGCGAGCGCCAGCGCGCCGCCGAACGCGTGCGGGAGCCGTGCGTCGTCGAGCGCCTGGTGGATCGCGACGATCTTGTCGGCCAGCGACGGCGCGGCGCTCATGCCACGGCACCGAACTTGGGGGCGGTGAGCGTCGCGTCGTGACGCGCCGGGAACAGCTCGGCGAGTTCGAGTACCTCGACGAGTTCACGACCGCGAGCAGCGGGATCGGCGGCGACGTCGGCCGGTCGCGCCGTCAGCGTGACGTCGACGCGGAATCCGCAGGCGGTGAGGATCCGGTCGAGGGTGTCGACGTTCGGGGTCTTGCGATCCTGCTCGTAGGCGGCCAGGGTGGAGTGCGAGGTGCCCGCCCGCTGTGCGAGTTCGCGCAGCGTGAGTCCTGCCCGGCGCCGCGCCGTTCGGATCAGCCGTGCTGCTTCCATGTCGGAAACTCTAGCCGAATGGTATCCGAACAGATACCATCATTCCGCGCGCAGATGCCGGTGGGTCCTGGGTCCGCCGCAGTCCTCGGGCGGGGGCGCCCGACGTCCACCCGGGGCGACGTGGCGAACGTAGGGTTGCGGGCATGGGCCGCACCTACCACGACGCCGAGCAGCTCGAGCGCGTCTACTCCACGATGTTCGACGCTGTCGCCGACGACGACTCGATGGACACGATGGTCGACGCCCAGATGGTGATCAACTTCCGGCTGACCGATCCCGACGCCGACATCTGGGTCGACGGCCGCTCGCGTCCGGTGGTGACGACGTTCGAGCCGATCGACGGCGTGGACGCCACCCTCACCGCGAGGCTCAGCGCCGACTCGATGCACGAACTGCTGCTCGGCACGCTCCCCCTCGGCAAGGCGTTGCTGTTCCGCAAGCTGAAGGTCTCCGGCTCGAAGTCGAAGGCCATGGGCCTCGAACCGCTCCTCCACGCCTGCCAGGCCGCCTACCCCGACATCCAGGCGGAGGCCCTCGACTGAGACGGCCCGATGGCTTGCGTTGTAATCAAGTAATGAACGCAATAGTCTGACGGCATGACCGCTTCCGACACCTCGCACTCCGCCATCGCGTCCTGGCTCGCGGGCCGCCTCCCCACCGACTGGTCCGCGATCGCCGCGCCGTCGATCGTCATCGACCGCGACGAGATCACCATCACCATCGCGGTCGCCGAACCGGAACTGCCCGACGACGCCACCGACGCCGACCGCGCCGAGGCGGTCAGCGGCCGCATCACGGGCTTCCGCGAGGACACGCGCGACCAGCGCATCGCGATCGCACGCGACGCCGAGCACCGCTTCGACCGCAAGGTCGCCTGGGCCGTCACCGTCGGCGACCGGACCGAGCTGTTCACACACGTCGCCGTACCGGTGATGACCCGCCTGCGTCAGCCCGAACGCCTCGTCCTCGACACCCTCGTTGCCGCGAACGTCGCCCGATCGCGCGCCGATGCCCTTGCGTGGTGCGTCCGCCTCGTCGGCAAGCACGCCGACGACTGGTTGACCGAACTGCGCGGCGCCATGACCGCCGTCGACGACGTTCGCGCCAAGGGACCCGACGCCGCCTGACGCAGCAGGCGTCGGCCAGCCGTGCGTGTCGGCCAGCCGCACGCGACCTCCAGCCGCTCCCCCGACGCGCTGACGATCTCGGCGAGCACGAGCGGGCGGCCGGGTTGAACCGGGCGGCGGTCCGCTCGGCGATCGCAACCGGGGCGACGATGAACCTCGGGCTCGCGTTGATCCAGGCAGCCACGTTCGCCGGCCGGGACGACGAGCCCGAGCGGGTGGCGAAGCTCGCCGGGGCGGGCATCGCTCACTTCGGGATGGAGATGGCACCGTTTCAGCGGCTGCGTCTCGATCCGGTCGTCGACGAGGCGCGAGAACGGCTCAGCGACGGCCGCTTCGACGAGCTCACCCTGATCGGTGCGGCGATGTCGGCCGAGGAAGCAGCCGAGTTCGCCCTGCGCTGAGCGTTGCGAGCAATCCCTCGACTGTCGAGTCAGGCGACGTCGAGCGACGCGAGCACCTCGGCCTCGGTGCGCGATGCCGGTGGTTCCCCGGCGAGCGCCATGCGGGCGGCGATGTCCTGCAGTGCCCGGTTGGCGGGGGTGGGCACGCCGTGGAGGCGTCCGAGCAGGACGATCT
>CAZJUC010000117.1:0-9920 GCA_964549065.1 uncultured Ilumatobacteraceae bacterium | reverse complement strand
CCGACGCCGCGAAGATCGTGCCGATCGTGTTCCTCGTGATCATCGGCACGATCGTCGTCTACGGCTTCGTCGCCGGCCCGGTCGCTCGCGCGCTCGGGCTCGCCGAGGCCCAGGCCGACGGCGTGCTGATCGCGGGCTCTCACGCCGTGGCACGCGGGCTGGCGACCGAACTCGACAAGCACAGCGTGAACACCCTCTTGGTCGACACCGACCCGTACAACGTGACGCGTGCGATCGCGTCGGGTCTGCGGGCCCGGCGCATGAGTGTGCTCGCCGAGGAGGCGACCCATGACCTCGACCTGCGCGGCATCGGCCGCCTCCTGGCGTTCACGTCGAACGACGAGGTGAACGCTCTGGCCACCGCTCGATTCTCCCGTGTCTTCGGCCGTCGAGAGGTGTTCCAGCTCGCCCCGAACGCTCGGCGCAACGGTGACACGTCGGTCCCCGAGGAGCACCTCGGACGCCTCGTGGGCATCGAGGGGATCTCCTACGCGACACTCGACGAACGCTCCCGGCAGGGATGGCGGGTCCGCACCGCGCAGGGCGGTCAGATGATCCAGGACGCCGTCGACGCCAAGTTGTTCCTCCCCGTCGTTCGCATCGTCGACGACAAGTTGGCCTTTCTCTGCCGGAACGATCCGGTGCCGACCGGCGGGGCGGTGATCGGCCTCGCCGCCCCGTCGTTGCAGCGACAACTCGACGACGAGACCACGAACGACGTCAGTGCTTGATCATGACGTGCTTGACCTCGGTGTAGGCCTCGACGGCGTACATCGACATGTCCTTGCCGTACCCCGACTGCTTGAAGCCACCGTGGGGCATCTCGGACACGATCGGGATGTGGTCGTTGACCCACACGGTACCGAACGCCAACGCCTTGCTCATTCGCATCGCCCGCCCCACGTCGGCGGTCCACACGCTGGCGGCGAGGCCGTAGTCGACGTCGTTGGCCATCGCCAGCGCCGCGTCCTCGTCGGCGGCTGACTGCACCGTGACCACCGGCCCGAACACCTCGCGCTGCACGATCTCCGACGCCTGGCCGGGTCCGACCACGACGGTCGGCTCGTAGAAGAACCCGCCACCGGATCGGGCGCTGCCACCGACGGTGACCTCGGCACCGGCGTCGCGGGCCCGGTCGACGTAGCCCGCCACCCGCGAACGGTGCGTCTCGGAGATGACGGGACCCATCTCGGTCTCCTCCGACATCGGATCACCGACGTTCACGCTGGCGACGGCGTCCGTGAGCTGGTTGACGAACTCGTCGTGCACCTTCGCGCCGGCGATGACGCGGCACGGCGCCGTGCAGTCCTGGCCCGAGTTGTAGAAGGCCATGCCCTTCAGCATGTCGACCGCGGCCTCGACGTCCGCGTCGTCGAAGACGATCACCGGGGCCTTTCCTCCCAGTTCCAGGTGGACGCGCTTGAGCGTCTCGGCCGACGACCTCGCGACGGCCTTGCCGGCGCCGACACTGCCGGTGATCGAGATCATCGCGATGCCCGGGTGCTCGCTGAGCGCTGCTCCGGCGACATCGCCCCGACCGCACACCACGTTGAGCACCCCGGGCGGCAACACGTCCGCGGTCAGTTCGGCGAGACGCAGCACCGAGTACGGCGTCAGCTCCGACGGCTTGAGCACCACGGTGTTCCCTGCGGCGAGCGCTGGGCCGAGCTTCCACGTCGCCATGTTGAGCGGATAGTTCCACGGCGTGATCGACGCCACGACCCCGAGCGGGTCGCGGCGCACCATCGAGGTGTAGCCGGCCAGGTACTCGCCCGCGGCCTTGCCCTCGAGGAACCGGCAGGCAGATGCGAAGAACCGCCAGTTGTCCTTGGTGAGGTCCATCTCGAATTCGACGATGCCGACCGGCTTGCCGACGTTCTCGCATTCGATCCGCGACAGCTCGTCGATGTTGTCGTCGACGATGTCGGCCACCCGGTGCAGGACCTCACTGCGTTCGCGCGGCGTGAGAGCGGCCCATTCCGGGAATGCGGCGCTCGCCGCCTGCACTGCCGCGTCGACGTCGGCGGGACCCGATGCGGGCACCGTGCCGATCACCGCCCCGGTCGCCGGGTTGACCACCTGGTCGTCGGCACCCTCGACGGCCGGGCGCCAGTCGCCGCCGATGAAGTTCGAATCGAGTGAGGACAGCTTCGTTGCCATGGGCACAGATTGCCACGTGCAGCACCCGTTTGTTGCCGCTTCGTGAACGACGTCGCAGCTGCTGGATCTCGGGACGTCGAGCGGGGCTAATGTGCTCCGCACATGGAATCCAGGGGGATGCGCTGCGGCCTCACGTGCCCGGGACGGCGCGCGTGAGCGAGCCCGTCATCCAGCTCGAAGACGTCACGAAATCGTTCGGCAACTTCTATGCGGTCACGCACGCGAACTTCGGCATCGAGCAGGGCGAGTTCTTCGCGATGCTCGGACCGTCGGGATGCGGCAAGACCACGACGTTGAAGATGATCGCCGGCTTCGAGCAGCCGACGTCGGGACGGGTCCTGCTCAACGGTGTGAACGTGAGCCACGTGCCGCCGTACAAGCGCAATGTCAACACGGTGTTCCAGCAGTACGCGTTGTTCCCGCACATGACCGTGGCCGACAACGTGCGCTTCGGACCACGTTCCAAGAAGACACCCAAGAGCGAGTACGAGGCCGCCGTCGCCCAGATGCTCGAGGTGGTGCGCCTCACCGACTTCGCCGACCGCAAGCCGTCACAACTCTCGGGCGGCCAGCAGCAGCGCGTCGCTCTCGCACGTGCGCTCGTCAACTTCCCGAGTGCACTGCTCCTCGACGAGCCGCTCGCCGCGCTCGATCTCAAGCTGCGCGAGGCGATGCAGTTCGAACTCAAGCGGATCCAGCGCGAGGTCGGGATCACCTTCGTGTTCGTCACCCACGACCAGGGCGAAGCGCTCACGATGAGCGACCGCATCGCCGTGATGAGCGAGGGGCTGGTCGAACAGATCGGCACCCCGCAGGAGATCTACAACAGCCCCGCTTCGTTGTTCGTCGCCGGCTTCATCGGCTCGGCGAACCTGCTCCCCGGCGAGGTGATCGGTTCCGACGATGGTGACACGGTCGTCGAACTGGACGCCGGCCACACCGTCAGGGCCCGAACCGATGTCGACCGCCCGGTCGGCACGCCGGTGTCGGTGATGCTGCGCCCGGAACGCCTGACAGCCACGGCGAGCGGGCGCGACGACGGCCGCTCGATCGAGGGGACGGTCGTCGACGTCGTGTTCCAAGGGGCCACCGCCCGCGTCGTCGTGCATCTCAAGGACGACAGCGAAGTGATCGCCAGCGTCGTCACCGGCACCGATCTGCCGTTCCTGTATCCCGCCAGCACCGTGTCTCTGTCGTGGGAGCCCGGCAGCGCATTCCTGCTGTCGGGTTGGCCCCGGCGTGCCGGAGCGACCGCGAGCGACATCGACACGCTCGAGGAACACGCCGACTGATGAGGGCCCATCGACACCACCAGCACCACCGACACGACCAGCACCACTGACACGACGAGCACCACCAGCACGTTCGACAACTCCGAGATCTCCGAACAGCTCACCGACCAGACAGAAGGACACCATGACCACCTCACGACCCAATCCGTTCCGTTCGTCGTTCGGCAACGGCCGTTCCGACCTGACCCGCCGTCAGCTCCTCCTGCGAGCGGGCGCGCTCGGCGCTGCCGGTGTCTCGCTGCCGGCAATCCTTGCCGCCTGTGGGAGCGACAGCGACTCGGCGTCGTCCGACACGTCGCCCGGCACCACCACCGGCGGCACGACCGCCGGCACGACCAGCGCTGGTGGCGGCTCGCTGTTCTTCGAGAACTGGCCTGCCTACATCGACCCGACGGAGGACGGCGCCACCGGCACGATCGACCGGTTCATGGCGGCGACCGGTGTCGACATGCGCTACACCGAGGCCTACAACGACAACAACGAGTACTTCGCCACGATCCAGCCGGTACTCGGGCGCGGCGACACGATCGAGCCCGACATCATCGCCCCCACCGGCTGGATGGCCGGCCGCCTGATCGACCTCGGTTGGGTCGACCCGCTCCCGCTCGACCAGGTGCCGAACGCCGCGAACCTGCGCGCCGACCTGCGCGGGGCAGCGTGGGATCCGAACGGCGAGTTCTCGTTGCCATGGCAGACCGGCTTCGCAGGCCTCGCGTACAACATCGACGAAACCGGCCGCGAGATCACCAGCCTCGACGACCTCTTCGATCCCGAGTTCGCCGGACGTGTCGGGGCCCTCACCGAGATGCGCGACACCATCGGCGTCATCTTGTTGAGCATGGGCGTCGACATCTCCCAGCTGACCTCGTTCGACGAGGCGGCACCGGCGTTCGAGATGCTCGAGCGTGCCAAGAGCGACGGCCAGATCCGCCGCTTCCACGGCAACGACTACTTCGACGACCTCTCCAACGGCAACCTGGCGATCACGATCGGTTGGTCGGGCGACGTGGCATCGATCGCCCGCGACAACCCGTCGGTGAGATTCGCGTTCCCCGAGACCGGTGCGACGTCGTGGGCCGACACGATGGTGATCCCGAAGGGGTCGCCGAACGCCGCTGCTGCGGCACAGTTCATGAACTTCGTGTACGACCCGGTCGAAGCTGCGCAGATCACCGCTTGGGTCGGCTACGTGTCGCCCGTCGATGGCGTCAGGGAGGAACTCGCCAAGATCGATGCGGTGCTGGCCCAGGACCCGCTGCTGTTCCCCGACGACGCCACGCTCGGCCTGATGCGCGCGTTCGCACAACTCCCCGAGGACGTCGAGGCCGAATACGACGCGGCGTTCTCGGAGATCATCGGCGCCTGAACCGGTGGTAGCGGGCCAGTGACGGCAGTGGCGCGGCTCGGCCGCTTGCGGGAGCGTCCCGAGCTCATCGGGCTCGGGGCGCTCCTGCTCGCCGGCGCGCTGCTCGCGGCGGTCGGCACCCGCGTCCTGACCGGCCCCTTCGCGATCATCGCGTTGGCGTCGGTGCTCGCGAGCGTCGTCGCGCTCGTCCTGGTCGCGGTCTCGGGCACCCCTGAGGCCCGTCGCAAGATTGCTCCGTACGGGCTGCTGAAACCCGGCATGCTCTGGCTGGCGCTGTTCTACCTGGCGCCGCTGTTCACCCTGTTGCGATTGTCGCTGTCGACGCTGCCGAGCAGATTCGCGATCGAGGCCGACTTCGACTGGAACTTCGGCAACTACGTCGACGCCTTCACCGACTTCGGGCCCCAGTTCCAGCGGGCGTTCCTGTACGCGGGCATCGCGACGGTACTGACGATCGCCATCGGCTATCCGCTCGCCTACGTGATCGCGTTCCGCGGTGGCAGATACCGCACGTTGCTGCTCGGACTCGTCGTGATCCCGTTCTTCACGTCGTTCCTGATCCGCACGATCGCATGGCGCAGCCTGCTCTCCGACAACGGCATCATCATCGGCGCCGTCGACTGGTTCCGGCTGGGAGGGCTGCTCGAGACCATGCAGATCATGGACGACGGCCGTTTGATCAACACTCCGGCTGCAGTGATCTTCGGCCTCACCTACAACTTCTTGCCGTTCATGATCCTGCCGATCTACGTGAGCCTCGAGAAGGTCGACGTCAGCCTGGTCGATGCGGCGAAGGACCTGTATTCGACGTCGACCGCTGCGTTCACGAAGATCGTGCTGCCACTGTCGTTGCCCGGCATCTTCGCCGGCACGTTGCTCACCTTCATCCCCGCCGCCGGCGACTTCGTGAACGCCGCCTACCTCGGCAACCCGAACACCACGATGATCGGCAACTCGATCCAGGACCAGTTCCTGGTGCAGAACAACGTGCCGCTCGCGTCCGCGATGTCGTTCGTCCTGATGGCGATCATCACGGTCTTCGTGGTGATCTACAGCCGCTTCTTCGGCACCGAGGAGCTGGCGTGAGAGATCCGGCATGAGCGCGCCGACGTCCACCCGTGGCCGCATCGCGAGGCTGGCGCTCAACGCCTACGCGGCGATCGGGCTCTTCTACCTGTTCATCCCGATCATCTGGATCGTGGCGTTCTCGTTCAACGAGCCGCGTGGTGGCTACAACGTCGAGTGGCAACGTTTCACGTTCGCCAACTGGGCCGACCCGTTCGGCGACGCCGCGCTGACCGACGCGTTCGTCGAGAGTCTGAAGATCGCTGCGATCTCCACGGTGGTGGCCACGTTGCTCGGGTCGCTGATCGCCATCGCGCTGGCGCGCTACCGGTTCCGTGGCAGCGAAGGCCTCAACTTCTTCCTGGTGCTGCCACTCACCACGCCCGAGATCGTGCTGGGATCGTCGTTGGCGACGTTGTTCCTCGACTGGGACGTCACCAGAGGCTTCACGACGGTGGTGATCGCCCACATCATGTTCCAGGTGAGCTTCGTGGCGCTCACGGTACGGGCCCGCGTGCGCGGGTTCGACTGGACCCTCGAGCAGGCTGCTCAAGACCTCGGGGCCTCGCCGTTGCGCACCTTCTGGAAGGTGACGTTCCCGCTGATCCTGCCGGGCATCCTTGCGGCTGCACTGCTGTCGTTCGCGCTCTCGCTCGACGACTTCATCATCACACTGTTCAACGCCGGTTCGCTCGTGACGTTCCCGCTCTACATCAACGGCAGCTTCCGGGTGCGCTTCCCGCCGGAGGTCAACGTGCTGGCATCGGTGATCCTGGTCGTCAGCGTGGCGCTCATGCTGACCGGCACGTTGTGGGGTGCCCGCGGTCGTCGCAAGTCTGCGGCATGATCGGCTACGTGTTCGTGTACGGCACGCTGCGGCCGGGTGACGTCCGATGGCGATTCCTCGAGCCGTTCGTGGTCGACGAGGGCTGGGCCGACACCGTCACCGGCGAGTTGTTCGACACGGGCCTCGACTATCCCGCGGCGGTGTTCGGCCGCCGAGGAACGATCCATGGACGAACGTTGGCGCTGCTCGACGAATCGCGCGACAGGGCGCTCGACGTGCTCGACGAGATCGAGGGCATCGTCGACGGCGAGTATTCGCGCGTCGTCGTGCGCACGGGACGCGACGTCGAGGCGTGGGCGTACGCGAGCGGCGACGGCCTCACCCTGACGCCGATCCCGTCCGGCGACTGGCTCGCCCACCGCCCACCCTGAACCGTCACTGCCGGGCCGACGGCGTCACCTCGTCGCTTGCGCACGCACCGATCTCACGCGAACATGTGTTCGATGTCGTTGTCCTCGAAGTCCACCATCCTGCACGCCGACCTCGACTCGTTCTATGCCTCGGTCGAGCAGCGTGACGACCCATCACTCCGGGGCAAACCGATCGTGGTCGGCGGTGGCGTCGTGCTGGCGGCGAGCTACGAGGCGAAGGCGTTCGGAGTCAGAACGGCGATGTCCGGCGGTGCGGCGCGGCGGATGTGCCCGAATCTGATCGAGGTGCCGCCACGGTTCGACGCCTACACCGAGGCCAGCGGGGCGGTGTTCGAGATCTTCCGTGACACGTCGCCGATCGTCGAGGCGATGTCGATCGACGAGGCGTTCATCGACGTCACCGGGCTCTGGCGGCTGTCCGGTACACCCACCGAGATCGCCACCGAGTTGCGCCGCCGCGTCGCCGCAGAGGTCGGACTCCCGATCAGCGTCGGCGTGGCCCGGACCAAGTTCCTCGCCAAGGTCGCCAGCGCGGTGTCCAAACCCGACGGACTGCTCGTGGTCGAACCGGAGGGAGAACTCGAGTTCCTCCACCCGTTGCCGGTGCAACGTCTGTGGGGCGTCGGCACCGTGACCGCGACGAAGCTCCACGACCGTGGCATCCACACCGTGGCCGACGTCGCGGCAATGGCACCCGATTCGCTCGTGTCGATCGTCGGACGGGCGATGGGTCACCAACTCCACGCCCTCGCGCGCAACAGCGACGTCAGGCGGGTCACCACCGCCAGGCGCCGCGGCTCAATCGGGTCGCAACAGGCACTCGGACGGCACGGGCGGTCCCGCGACGAGATCGACGTCGTGCTCTGGCGACTCGTCGACCGGGTTGCCGGGCGAATGCGACGCGCCGACCGGGTCGGTCGGACCATCACGTTGCGGTTGCGTTTCGACGACCTGACAAGAGCGACACGCTCACGATCGCTCCCCGACGCGACGTCTGCGACGGCGGTGATCCACGCGACGGCAGCTGGCGTGCTCGACACCGCGTGGCCGCTGATCGCCGAGCACGGCATCAGCCTGCTCGGCGTTTCCGTCGGCAACCTCGCCGATCGTGATGCCGTACAACTCGTACTGCCGTTCGAACGCTGCGAGGCAGAACAACTCGACACCGTGCTCGACGCGGTCCATGAGAGATTCGGGCGCGCGGCGTTGCAGCGGGCCACGACACTGCGCGGCGATCCGGGCATCCAGTTGCCCATGCTCCCCGACTGAACCGTCACCGTCGGCCCGGTCTGATGGTTCGACTGAAGGAACGCACTGATCGCCACGTAGGTTCGGCGCGATGAGCGCACGAGATCGATTGACCGGACCCTCGAACCTCGGTGTGTGGTACTTCACCGACGCCATGACCGCCGGCGAGGCCGCCGAAGCTGCCGGCCGCATCGAGTCGCTCGGCTACTCCACGCTGTGGGTGCCCGACACGGTCGGGCGTGACCCGTTCGCCCACCTCGCCTGGCTCGGATCGCAGACCGAGACGCTGCAGTTCGCCACCGGCATCGCCAGCATCTTCAGCCGCCACCCCGGCCCGATGATGCAGGCTGCGAACACTCTCGCCGAGCAGACCGACGGTCGTTTCGTGCTCGGCCTCGGCGTGAGCCACGAACCGATGGTCGCCGGTCTTCGCAAGCTCGACTACTCCAAGCCGCTCACCCAGATGCGTGCGTACCTCGAAGCCATGGATGCTTCACCATTCATGGCGGTCCCACCGGCCGAGCCGGCAATCCGCCTGCTCGCCGCGCTGGGGCCGAAGATGCTCGAGTTGTCGGCAACCGCCGCCGACGGCGCCCACCCGTACTTCGTCACCCCGGAGCACACTGCCGAGGCGCGCGCTGCCATCGGGCCCGACAAGCTGCTGTGTGTCGAGCAGAAGGTGATCTTGTCGACCGACGCCGACGCCGCCCGCGCCGCCGCCAACGTCCAGATCGACCGGTACGCCGGGCTCCCCAACTACCGCAACAACTGGAAGCGCATCGGGTTCACCGAGGACGAGATCGAACAACGCGACCACCGCTTCGTCGACCATGTGATCGTGTGGGGCGACGAGGACCGGGTGCGCGCCGGCATCCAGGCTCACTACGACGCCGGCGCCGACCATGTGTGCGTCCAGCCGGTGTCGACCGAGGGCCCGATCACCCTCGACTGGAACCTGCTCGAGACGCTCGCCCCGAACGCCTGAGGACCAGCGGGCCTGCGGGGCGTCGAGCACGTCTCGGCGGGTCGATCTGTCGGCCGGGATCGACGACGCGAGCAACCCCAGCACCGGACCGGCACCGAGAACCACCCGCGAGCATGTGACGGGCACGGATCCGCGTCGGTGGGGTGAGTTCCGGACCCGCGGTCCGGTCGATCCGCGCGGTCTCTGCCCGAACTCGAGCGGTGCTCCGAATCGGTCACGGATGCCATCATCCGACCGACGATCGGGCGTCGACGAACGTGTACGGTCCGCGACATGAACGACTGGCAGCACGTCCGCTACGACCGTCCCGCCGAGCGAGTCGCCCGCATCACGCTGGCCCGGTCGGAGATGGCGAATGCGCAGAACTACCTGATGATCTCCGAGGTCAACGAGGCGTTCGACGTCGCCGCCCGGGACGAGGAGGTCCGCTGCATCGTGCTCGCCGCCGACGGCAAGCACTTCTCGTCGGGCCACGACCTCGCCGACCTCGATCCCGAGATGGACGAGCTGCACACGATCGGCACCCAGTGCCACTTCGACGCCGACGGTGCCGAGGGCTACATGGCCCGGGAAGCCGAGATGTACG